>NZ_ABCK01000005.1 GCF_000170755.1 Lentisphaera araneosa HTCC2155 | reverse complement strand
GGACGGGTTCAATATCCATGGTGAACTCAGTGGACCAAAGCTTGGCAAAATGCAGAATGCGCTTTTCTTGTCCCTTATTAATGGCTTTTATCAGTTGCAACCTCAGTAGATCTTTGCGCAAAGCCAGGGCTTGTACTGGTGTTTGGACTTTAGTGGGTTGAAGAAGCGCGTGAGCGAGTTGCAGTTCAGCAAATTTAGCCCATGCAATATGATCTTCTTTTTGAAGAAAATGTAAACCAGCCGAGTTAATGAGCATCATAGAGTCTTTGTTGAAAACGAGGGGGCGAGGATGTAAACGCCAATAAATTTGCTCGAGAAGATCCCTTTGCTTAGCTTTTTTGAAAAAGAAAGCCGTCTTATTTAAGTGAGCTAAACTCACGTAGTAGGATTCGGTGATTTCGTCAGCTTTTTGCGCTTTATCAAATGATCCCTTCTGATTGAGAGCAAAGGTGGCAATTTCCATGAGCTCAGGGATCTTCATTTCATGTCTTATGAGTCCATTATGAGCCGCTCCGAGGTATTCTTTTTTACGAAGCAGTGCCAGGGAGCCTGTGATAATATGTTGAATATGTTGGTTTTTGTCATCAATAACTTTTAAAGTGCCAAGTGCGGCATCTGGTAGATTGCTATCTAGGGCGAGTGAGGCACAGAGATTGACAAATTGGTCGAGATCTTGGTCGCGTAATTTGAGTTTTTGTTGGATTTTTACGATGTAGCCAAGGAAGGATTGAGGATTCTCAGTGAAGGACAAAAGGTTGACAAAGTTAAAGGCCTCTTTTTTGGGCAATCGTTTGTACAAGTAGAGATAGAGCTCAGCTGCACTATTTGAATTTGTGAGGTTTGCTAAGGCTAAAAAAGTTGTATTCGGATTGGAGCTTTCAAGAGAGATTTTTTGTAGCTTTTGAAAATAGTCTTCGTTCTGGTAATTGTTCTTCAGTAGCCAGGCAATTTGTTGGACTTGGTCAACTTCGCTAGCTTGCGAAGGAATTTTTTGTAATGATTCGGGGATGTGCCCTTGAGCTTTACGGTAGAAATAGGACTGCTGTGGAGCAGGGACTTGGGGAAGGAGTTTCTTGGCTAAAGAGAATTGATTGAGTTCGAGCAGGAAGGGAAATAATAAATTAGCTTTGGGATTAAGCAGGTACGCCTCTTGATGTTGGCCGGTAAAAATTAAGCTCTGGATAGAACGAGCGAGGTCGGCGTTGGGGTGATCAACGATTTGTTTAAGCAGGGCATTCGTATCTTTGCCTTGGAGCAGTTTGAGAGCGAGTTGATCGTGCAACTTTTCATAAGTCATTAAGGAATTTGAGGGCTCTTCGTTATATATTTTATTAAGGAATTTTTCGTATTGAGAAAAATCCCCCGTACGAGCCGAACAAATGATCATCCGTCTACGCAGTAAGAAACGAGAGTTTTGGTCATTGAGTTTATTGTGGGCTCGATTGATGGCTTCAAGAGAACGTTTGTAATGACCTTGGGCTTCATAAGCCAAGCTGAGTGTGTAATTGAGGCGAAAGTTCCATATACCTTGTTTGTTTTTCTGGACCAAGTCTTGGAGTTGAGTAATGACGGGGTCCAATTCACTCTTTTCTAACAACCAGGTATTTTGTTGGAGAATATTCTCCTGAGCCTGAGGTTTATCCTCCTTAAACCAAGTAATGAGTAAGGTGCGGTAGTAAGTGTCTGAAGTAAAGACTTTTATCGTAGGGGCTTGGTAGCTTTTAATGACCTCGCTAATACTATCGTCTGCACTTAAAACAGCGTTTTCTAATAACTTGTAGGGGTCGTTTTCGATGAGTTTGATGATGTGTTTTTTAAGCGCTTGATCAGAAGAAACTAAAAAATCTCTTGTTTGTTCTTGATTAGAAAGTCCACTATGTGCAGTAGTGGCAGGCTTTATTGCCTCTTCTGCATAGAGATTTATTGCTAAAAAAATAAATAAAACTATTCTACTCATAAATTATACCTAAGCTTCTTTCAACCACTATAGGTTATAGAAGAGTATTTGTCACATAATGGTACATAAATAAACATGAGAAGATAATGGAACGTGAAGAAATTTTAGTAATCGATAATATCGCCTATGGTGGAGACGGAGCAGGCCGCTTAGACGACGGACGTGTATGTTTTGTTCCCTTTTCGGTTCCTGGTGAAAAAGTTAAAGTTAGCATAGTCAAAGATAATAAGAATTTTTGTCGTGGTGAAATCCTCGAACTTGTAGAAGCTTCCGAGAACCGAGTTGAAGCTCCTTGTCAGTATTTTGGTGAATGTGGGGGCTGTGCTTATCAACATATTGATTACGATGAGCAAGTAAAGATCAAAGAAGCCCAATTTCGTCAAGTATTGAAGCGCATTGGTGGTTTGAATATTGATGAAGACGACGTTGAAGTCGTAAGTTCTACTAATAAGTGGAATTACAGAAATAGAATCAGCCTCAATGCTCGTCGTACAGAAACAGATGAAGTGATTTATGGTTTTATTGCGCGTGATAATCGCAGTCTCGTTAGAATCAAAGAATGTCTCCTAGCTCAAGCACCTGTAAATGAATTAGTGCCCGATTTGAATAAAACGAAGTGGGGACATAAAAATCGTCAAAGAGATCGTCCTCTGCGTGCGACCATTCGCCATGCGAGTAGCAATAAAGAAACAGTGGCGTTCTATGGCAAGGCTCCGGTTGGACTTCCTTGGCGTCGTGAGGTATATAATGACCGTGAATTTGTTATGCCAGCTGGTTCCTTTAGTCAAGTGAATCGCGATGTAGCCGAAGCTTTACAGAGAATGTGTGCAGAGATTATTTCGTCTTTGGAAGCCTGTACTTTCGTTATTGATGCTTTCTGCGGGTCAGGCTTCTTATCAATGGGCTTAAGAGATGTGAAAGTTGTGGGCTTGGAAATTGATGCGAAGGGCGTAGAAGCCGCTAACTTTAATGCACAAGACCAAGGGCTAACAACGCATAAATATGTAGCTGGTGATGTGAATAAGCTCTTGCGCCAGCGCTTGGGGAAATTAGCACCAGAGACGACTCTGATTCTTGATCCTCCTCGAGCAGGCGTTGGGCCGGGTACAATTAAGGCCATTAGTAAAAGGTCACCTAAATGGATTCTTTATGTTTCTTGTGACCCAGGAACTTTAGGACGTGATTTAAAAGAGATTCTCCCTTTAGGTTATAAGCATAAAAAATTAGCTATGCTCGACATGTTCCCACAAACCTCGCACTTTGAATCCTTGATCTTACTTGAGTTGGATAATGCTTGAAGACTACGGTTATGGTAATTGTGGCTATGTGGCAATTGTAGGACGTCCCAACGCGGGCAAGTCGACTTTTGTCAATCAAGCCTTGGGTTATAAGCTAGCGGCAGTGTCGCGAGTTCCCCATACCACACGCAGACGTTGGGTAGGGATATTTACCGACGATGATGCCCAGATAATTTTTTCTGACACTCCAGGGATTCATGAAAGTAAAAACCGCATGGACGAAATGATGGATCGTACTATCAAGCGTGCCATCGATAAAAATGACATAACGCTTTTGCTTTGTGATCCCATGCGTGAATTTGGTATGGAAGATGAAATGGCGGCCAAAGCTGCGGCAGCAGGTGGGAAGCCCACTATTCTTGTTCTCAATAAATGTGATAAGGCGAGTGCCGAAGAGAAACGCGAGATGGAGTCGAATTACTCAGCGCATTTTTCTGAGAAGCCAAAAATTCATCACATGTCAGCCTTAAATAATGAAGGTGTGAATGAGCTTCTTGAATTAATTAAAGAACTTCTTCCCAAAGGTCCTTTTTTATACCCAGATGATCAAATTGCCGATGCCTTTTTGAGAGATATTGGCGAAGATATTATTAGAGAAAGTGCTTTAGAACTTCTTCATAGTGAATTACCTCATTCTCTCGCAGTAATGATCGATAAATGGGATGAACGCGAGAAGAAGATCAAAATTGAAGCCACAGTTTTAGTCGAACGTGAGTCCCAAAAGCAGATTGTCATTGGTTCTGGCGGCAAAATGGTGCAGGAAATCCAGCGTCAATCGAGATCAAAATTGGGTAAAAGTTTTGAGAAATTTGTCGATTTGCGTCTCTTTGTTAAAGTGATGCCAGATTGGCAGAATCGCATTGGTTTGTTGAAGGAGATGAACCTCAATGACAAATAAATTCGATATCATTCATATTCAGAATATTCGCGTCAATGCGATCTTGGGGCTTTACCCCGAAGAGCGCGTAACTCCCCAAGATTTTATTGTTTCCGCTAAGCTTTATCTCGATTTAAAAAAAGCAGGTGAAAGTGATGATTTACAGCATACGGTTGATTACGATTCACTTCATCGTGATTTAGCGAAGATCGCAAAGACCTCTGAATGCTTATTAATTGAGAAATTGGCCGAGCTCTGTGCTCAAGAATGTTTATCAAGAGGCTTGGTGCAGGCTTGTGAGCTTACTATCGATAAACCCCAAGCGCTTGACTTGGCGGATAACGTAGCCATCACAATTTATAGAGAGAGATAATGAAAACTGCTTATGTTGCCATCGGTTCAAATATTGACCCTTTTGATAGCGTGAGTGCAGCTCTCGTCGACTTAGAAAATGAATTTAAAATTACTGCGGTATCAAAATTTTATTTAAATGGTGCAGTGGGGACGAGTGAAGGACAGCACGAGTTTCTTAATGGTGTTGTTCGCTTTGAAACAGACTTAGATCCCTATGACCTCAAGTATCGTGTTTTACGTAGTATAGAGCAAAGATTTGGTCGCCAAGATGGCGAACATAAGCATGATGAGCGCAAGCTCGATTTAGACCTGATTCTCTATGGATCATTAGTCGTCACTACCGAGCATATTCAACTGCCGCACCCCGAAATTCTTACTAGAGATTTTGTTTATGTGCCCTTGCTAGAGATTGTGCCTGGCTTAGTTCATCCACAAGAGGGGCTTTTGTTAGCTGATTTAGTTGATGGCGAGGCTCGCAAAATGCAAGCCTATAAAATGGGCAAA
Organism: Lentisphaera araneosa HTCC2155; assembly: GCF_000170755.1. Classification (NCBI taxonomy): domain Bacteria; kingdom Pseudomonadati; phylum Lentisphaerota; class Lentisphaeria; order Lentisphaerales; family Lentisphaeraceae; genus Lentisphaera; species Lentisphaera araneosa. The sequence continues at coordinate 334,933 of NZ_ABCK01000005.1, read as the reverse complement.
AGCCATTACAAAAACTAAGCTATCTAAAGTCCGCAAATTTTTCTTTGACTAGGGCGAGTTTTTCGTCGATATTCCGGCGCTTTTTGTTGACGGAATCAATGTAGCGCAAGCGACGACCTAAGCCATGGCCGTTGGCAATCTGGATAGAAAGCCCTGGACGAGCATTAAGTTCTAGAATGAGGGGTCCACGATCTCTGTCTAAGACAATGTCAGCACCTAAGTAGCCTAGTTCAGTAATGTCAAAACTCTTTGCAGAAAGTTTGAGGACAGTATCCCAGTCAGGAATCGCTAATCCCTCAAAAGATTGGCCTGTGTCAGGGTGTTTAGTCACAAGCTTATTAAATTGAACAGCCTGAATAGCTTTCCCTGTGACAATATCGAGCCCAACTCCTACAGCTCCCTGGTGAAGGTTGGCTTTGCCATCAGATACTTTTGTCGAGAGACGAGTCATAGCCATGACGGGGTAGCCTCGATAGATTATCACGCGAATATCTGGAACCCCTTGGTAGGTGTAACCATTAAATGTGTCGGTAAAATGAACAAGTTTTTCAAACATGGCGGAATCAGGAACACCGCCGAGTGAGTACATACCCGTAAGAATGCTCGCCACATGGCGATCGAATTCAATGTAACTTACAATTGAGCCAGAAGCTTTGACAAAACCTTTTTCATTGCGATCAACAATGACTAAAATCCCTTTGCCAGCACAGCCCTTGGCGGGCTTCACGACAAACTCTTTTTGAGTTTTAAGGATTTTATGGAGTTCTTTCATTTGGTGATTGTACTTCAAGCAGCAAATAAGGTCGGGAACACTCAAATCCTCGAGCAAAGCGATGCGCTTGGTCTCCATTTTATCATCGACTAATGGATAGAGCTCACGTTTGTTTTTAGAGAGGACATAACTAAAGTTTCGGGCATTCATTCCTAGAATGCCTTTCTCACTTAGTTTAAATGGTGAGGCCCATTTCATTGTTTTAAGTCCTCATCTTTCAAGAGGGGTTCAAAACGGAAGAGCTCAGTCAATCTATAACCAGTATATACACCGATGAGAAGCACGAAGGCGAGCATGATCAACATGACTTCGGGGAAAGTGAAGGTGAAGTATTTAACAAAGCTATTGGTCATGACGAAATAAACAATAATGGATACGATCAAGCTGCCACCCATTTTTTCGATTACTTCTCGACCGCCATGTTCTTCCCACATAATAGAGGTTCTCTCAATCGTCCAAGAAATAATAATCATTGGGAAGAAAGTCACACTAACGCCACCAGTTATTCCCATTTTGTAGGAACTCACCGAGATGAAGGCCATGAGGATGACCACGCAAATAACGACAGCAGAAATCCTAGGGACGAGTAGAAGGTTCATTCGCGAGAGGTAAGTCCGAATCAAAAGGCCTAAAATCATCATCAGTAAAAGAACCACTAAGCCTTTGACAAGAGTCGTTTCGATGAAGGCAATGGCGAGCAAGACGGGCATGAAAGTACCGGAGGTTGAGAGGCCAATAAGGTTACGGATGATCACAACAATCAAGGTGCCCACTGGAATGAGTAAAAGGAGTTTGAAAACGGCCTGAAACTCAAGGGGTAAACTGAAAATTGAGAAGCTCATGATCGGGTTGGAATCTTCAAGGCTATTTTTGATGGCTAAAGACTTGGCCGATTGTTCACTTTTTATCGTCGAAAAAGTGATGCGTGAGTTTGTGCAGCCTTCCACCTCAAGGACTGAAGTGAGAGCCCAGAAAATCGTGTCTTCAGGAATACCCACTTCAGCGGAAACGTGATTGATGACGCTCCAACTCTTGTCAAAATAAGCTAAATAGTTACTTGGAGTAGTTTTACGTACACCATCTTCAAGTTTTAATCCTCGCAGCACTGTGGCAGGTACATCTTTGAGAAGCAGCAGGTCGCGTACTAGGTGAGCCTCGGTGTAAGATCCTTTGATTAAGCTTCTGACTAAGTTGGTGTTTTGGTCTGGGTCAGCAAAATTTAAGCGACGAATAACTTCTTTAGTAAAAGTGGTGTTGTCGGCTGATTTTTTCCATGCCGAATCGACTAAAGAGAGGGCGGCAGTCTTAAATGAGGGGTCAAAATAGGGTTGGTCGAACTTATACCTGTTTCGGTCTGAAGTGTCTTGCAGTTCTTTAGTATCAAAAATACTAAAGGTGTAGTAGATGCTTTGTTTGCCTGGAGTTGGAGTACGGCTAGACCAAACAGCCTTTTTATTAGGACTCTCTTCTGTTGAAAATCCATAGCCATTTGAGGAACCTTGTTGTTCCAATAACTCGTATTGAGCATAGTAGGTTGGTAAAGCAGCTTTGATTTTGACGGGCTTGTCTTGCGCTTCAAACTCAATTAAAGCTTCCACAACCCACACATCGCGTTTTTCACCTTGGCTAAGCGGGATGTCGAGTTGCACGCTTTTGTAGGCGATAGCGCCAATGCCAAGAGTGATTAATAGAATTGACCAGAGATAAACTTGCGCTTTAGCACTCATTATTTATCATCCTTAAAGGTTAGTTCTTTGAGCTCAGTTCCAATGTGGAGGTCAACACCCATTTTATGTTTCATGATTTGCACAGGGTGACGAACTTGCTTTTTGTTGATAGTTAAGACAGCGAGAGCTACGGGTATAGATTTTTTCGATGCTTTTGCGGGGACTAGATCCAATGGCTTACTTTGACCAGGGAACTTTAAGCGGAACATTTTTTTTCCGTCAACCTCAACACTTGTGAAAGAGCTCGGGTAGATGGCAGATGTGGGTTTATCCCAAAAGCTACCACTCAAATCATTTTGATAATTTTGCAGTTTGACAGGAAAAGTTTTCTTTTGTTCAGCTTTTTTATCACCTTCCTTACCATGCTCTTTCTTTGATACATCAACTAAATATTTTCCACTAAGCCAGTTGCGACCAATAAGGAGTTTGTAAGTCATTTCTTCGCGATCTCGTAAGTTGACGCGGATTTTTTGACTCTGGCCTTGCCAGCTAAGGGTCAAGTCAACAACATAACGGAATTCGCGTCCTTGGGAATTAGTAACAATGACAACATTAACAATTCTAGTCGAAATGACGGCGACTTCACCGGATCTATTACGGGTTTTAAAGGTGACCAGTTTATTGATGTTATTTTGTTTCTCCTTATCTTTTCCTTTGATTTTGATGTCGAAGGCATTGATCGAGGTGGTTGTAGCTCCAGTGTCGATACGACTATCAAAAGCGAGTCCAGCTTCTTTAACGGTGATGAAGGCCGTTTGGCCGATAATGGCTTTGCCTACGGGAGCCTCTTTTTCTTTGCTAAATTGTGAGCAAGAGGGGAGGAGAGTGAAAGCTACTGCGACAAGCAGTAGAATATGCTTTTTCATGGTTTTTCCTTATGGACTATTTTTCCTAGCAGCACAATAGTCTTTTGCTCTATAATAAGCAAATTTCTACAGCTGATCTCAAGTTCAGATTTAGTTAAGATTCGACTCATCATGTAAAGTTTGTATGAGTAGCTAGACATTTTCTCCATGAGTGGTTTTATATGTTTAAATAATTCAATGGATAAGTTCTTGAAACCTGACATACTTTTAATCACTCCCCCTTTAACTCAGTTAAATACTCCTTACCCCGGGACAGCATACTTAAACTACTTTTTGCGATCGCAGGGCTACCTAGCGAGTCAGCTTGACCTCGGCTTAGATTTAATCTTGAAATTATTTTCATCATCGGGTTTGGAGCAGGTCTTTGACTATTGCGTAAAGAGTGACCGCGAAATGTCGTGGGAAGCGCAGAAGCTTTTGGCGCTCAAGTCTGATTACCTCTTCTGTGTGGATGCGGTGATTTTATTTCTTCAGAATAAAGATTTGACTTTAGCACAACGTATCTTTAGTCGAAATTACTTACCAGAAGGTGAGCGCTTTAAAATTTTAGATGAAATGAGCCCTGAAGTCTTCGGTAAGATGGCCGTGCAGGATTGCGCGCGCTTTTTTGCAACGCTTTTTCTGGAAGACCTCGGCGACTTTATTCGTGAAAATGTCGATGAAGGCTTTGGCTTTTCGCGTTACCAAGAAAAAATTTCAGTGGCCGCTAGCTCATTCGATTCTCTAGATGAAGCCTTGCAATCTAAGATGAGTTTTTTAGATGAAATTATGCTGAAAACTCTGGAAGCGCGTCTAGAGAATCAGAATCCTCAGCTCATTGCCCTCAGTATTCCCTTTCCAGGGAATTTGTACGGAGGTCTTAGGTGTGCGCAGTATTTAGGTGAACGCTTTCCAGATAGTGCGATACTCTTAGGTGGGGGGTATGTAAATACTGAACTGCGTGAATTGAGTGACCCACGCCTTTTCGATTATGTGGACTTTGTTTGCCTAGATGATGGTGAGCTTCCCATGACGCAGATATTAAAAGTATTAGAGGGTGAAGGTGATCTGAGCCAACTATCGAGAACCTTTCTTCTCAACGATCAAGGAGAAGTGGAGTACGTCGATACTTGCAAGCAAGAAGATTTTAGTCATTTGGAAACCGGTGTGCCAGATTATACAGGCTTGGAACTCGATAAGTATTTATCCATAATTGAACTAGCCAACCCCATGCATCGCCTTTGGAATGATGGGCGATGGAATAAAATGACTCTAGCTCATGGCTGTTATTGGAAGCGCTGTAGTTTTTGTGATGTGACGCTGGATTATATTGAACGTTATGATGAAGCTCCCGCAAAAATCCTCGTTGACCGCATGGAGAAACTCATGGACCAGACGGGTGTTAGTGGTTTTCATTTTGTCGATGAAGCGGCGCCTCCAGCTTTGTTGCAAGATTTATCCGAAGAAATTTTATCTAGAGGCCTTCGTGTCTCATGGTGGACAAATGTGCGCTTTGAAAGAGCTTTCTCAAAAGATTTATGCCGACTTCTTGCCGCTGCTGGCTGCATAGCCGTCTCGGGTGGACTCGAAGTGGCTTCCGAGCGACTCTTGCGAAAAATGAAAAAAGGTACGGGCATCACTCAAGTCTGCCAATCGACGAAGGCCTTCAGTGATGCAGGCATTATGGTTCATGCTTACCTAATGTATGGTTTTCCCACAGAAACAGAACAAGAAACAATAGATTCTTTAGAAGTTGTACGCCAGCTTTTTAAAGAAGAGATGATTAACTCGGGTTTTTGGCATCGTTTTGCGCTCACCGCACATAGTCCAATAGGTAAAGATCCAGAGGCTTACGACGTTAAAATTACGGGGCCTGAGTTTGCGGGCTTCGCAAAAAATGAACTCACTCACGATGACCCAAAAGGATGTGATCATGCTAAGTTTAGCGAGGGGCTAAAAAAAGCACTTTTTAACTATATGCACGGCATCGGTCTGAATGAAGATTTGTCTTTTTGGTTTAATCAAGAAGTGCCCACAACAAGTCATTCGCCTTATTTAATTCGTCAGCGATTAACAGAGTTTTACAAAGCAATCAAAGTGTTTGATAAGGACAGAGTCCTGTGGCTAGGTGGTGACGTTTTAGTTGATGATTTGAGTCAAGATCCATGTAAACTGAGTTTTATATCCAGAAATAAAGAAATGACTTTAGATTTGCCTGCGGCACTGGCAGAATGGCTCTATCACCTCTTGCCTCAGCTCAGAATCGAAAACGATGATGAAGTGACTTTTGCAGAGTTAAAAGATTATTATGGGCAATACTTCGATGATGAATTTGAAGTGATGAAAGAAAGTCAGTTTTGGCAAAAATTAGAAGACTTTGGCCTCATCTATCTAAGAAGAGTATGAACAGATACTTAATTGTGAGGCTATTTTTTCTTAAAAGATCTAGTGAGCTATAATGTTATTACAATTTTTGATTTGGGTCTTTACATCAATGGGATTAAAATAAAAAAGCCGCAAGTTTCCTTGCGGCTTAATAAGTCGACTGAAGAACTTTACTTCCAGTGATTGAAGTAAGGTAAGTTCGCAGCAGTCTCAGTGATGTCGGCGTCGTTCTGCAGGAGTTCTGCAGTCACGTCCCAAGTTCCACCAATAAATTGCTGACGAGCACCCTCGGGAAATTCAGCTTTCACGGAGAGATCCCCAGCTTTGATTTCCAAACTTTCTAAGTCAACTGAAAAAGAACATTCGGGTTCTTGTTCGCACTTGTCCTGGAGCAGAGCAATGTCAGCCTCAGAAACTTTTAAGCAAGGGACGCCGATAGCAATATTATTCCCGAAGAAAATCTCCGAATAAGATTCACCAATGATGCAGTCAATGCCGTGGCGCTTAATTGCTTGGGGTGCGTGCTCACGTGAAGAGCCACAGCCAAAGTTTTTGTTGACGAGCAAAATATTAGATTTTGCGTGGGCTTCTTGATCAAATGGATGAACTTCGCCTTTGTCCGCTAATTGTTTGCGGTCGTCTGTAAAGACTTCGGCCCCAAGGCCTTCAAAAGTGATTTTCGTGAGAAAACGAGCCGGGATAATGCGATCGGTATCGATGTCATTTCCGCGAACAGCAACACCCGTTCCTGTGATTTTGATGATAGATGATGAATTCATGGTCTTATCCTATGCTAAAAGTTTCACGTGCATCAACAACTTTGCCAGTGAGGGCCGCCGCCGCAACCATGGCAGGGGACATGAGTAGGGTACGTCCCGTGGATGAACCTTGTCGACCTTTGAAGTTGCGGTTGGAAGTTGAGGCGCAGATTTGATCGCCAATGAGTTTGTCGGGGTTCATTGCTAGACACATGGAGCAGCCGGCTTCACGGAATTCAAAGCCTTTTTCTTCGAAGACTTTGTCGTACCCCTTGCGGATAAGTTCTTGGCGAACTTCCTGTGAGCCAGGAACGATGAGTGCTTTGACTGAAGCGGGTACTTTTAAGTCTGAATCTTTGATTAAGTCAATCACTTCTTCAAAATCTGAAAGGCGACCATTAGTACAAGAACCAATGAAAGCCACGTCTACATCCTTGCCCACGAGCTTCTCGCCCGGAGTAAAAGCCATGTATTCATAGGCTTCTTTGATGAGGGGCTTATCGTTGTCTGAAAAGTCATCTTCACTGGGGAGTTGTGCGTTCACCGCAACGGATTGGTCTGGGGCTATCCCCCAAGTCACGAAGGGCTCGATATCTGCGGCATCGTAAACGACCACGTCATCGTAATCAGCGCCTTGGTCAGATTTGATGCTTTCCCAATAAGAAATGGCTTCATCCATTTTGTCGGCAACTGGAGCATAGGGCTTGCCTGAGAGGTAGTCATAAGTCGTTTGATCGGGATTGACGTAACCGATACGTGCACCGCCTTCAATCGCCATGTTACAAACAGTCATTCTCTGGTCCATTGTCATATTATCGAAGACTTCACCCGCGTATTCGTAAGCAAATCCCACACCACCTTTAACGCCAAGGCGATTGATGATGAAGAGCGCTACGTCTTTGGCGTAGACGCCAGGACGAAGTGTACCGTTGATTTCAACTCGGCGAACTTTGAGCTTAGCTACGGCAAGTGTTTGAGTTGCGAGAACGTCGCGAACCTGCGAAGTACCAATGCCGAAAGCAAGTGAACCAAAAGCTCCGTGAGTTGACGTGTGGGAATCGCCACAGCAAATTGTCATGCCGGGCTGTGTTAAACCTTGTTCAGGAGCAATGATGTGCACAATGCCTTGCTTGCCGGTAGAGGTGTTGAAAAATTCGATGCCATTGGCTGCCGTGTTCGTTTCGAGAGCATTGAACATATCTTCGGCCATGGTGTCGCGAAGAGGGCGTGCTTGGTTGTCAGTGGGAATAATGTGATCCACAGTCGCAAAAGTTCTGTGCGGGTAGCGCACATTTAAGCCACGCTCTTTGATCATGTCGAATGCTTGCGGGGAAGTCACTTCGTGAATCATATGAAGTCCCATGAAAAGTTGGTATTGGCCCGAAGAGAGCTTTTTTACCGTGTGTCTTTCAAAGACTTTGTTGTAAAGGTTTTTAGCCATTTGATTTCCTTATTGTATATACAGTAATTTATCCACCAGGAGCCGCAACGACGAGGTCAATGCGGTCTTGGTCTGAAAGTAGGGTGTTGTCCCAAGTTTCTTTGGGAAGTACTTCGAGGTTGAGGCAAAGGGCAATGCCCATTCTTTGACTGTCCACTTCGACGTACGCTAGGAGCTCAGCGATACTGAGAGCTGAATCAAAACTCATTGCTTTGCCATTAAAATTTATTGTCATTGGTCGTCCTTAAACTTAATCGGGCGCTACTATAACACACTTTTGAATCTCGGGAAGTTTAGTCCTCGCTATATTTTGAGGGCTTTTCGAATTTTATATGCAGGGTGACTAAGAACTTGCGCATAGGTGACTTGTGTTCAGAAGCTGCCTGTTTGAGTTTGTATTTTGAGCTCTTAGAGACATGTTCAAATTTACTTATTGAGCTCAAAAACCTATACCTTATCAGTTAATTTATTTTAGGAACGTATTTTTTGGAAAAATTCCTAGTTCTAGATCTTGTCTTTTATGGGAATTACATTATTATGGGCATCACTTTTCAAGATTTTAATTTTAACTATTTATGTAAGAGACACTATTATGGCACATAAGAAAGGACAAGGTAGTATCAAGAATGGTCGCGACTCCAATCCTAAAATGCTCGGAGTTAAGCGCTTTGGTGGTCAAAAAGTTAACGCAGGTACTATTATCGTGCGTCAGCGTGGCACAAAATTTCATCCAGGTAAAAATGTAGGTTGCGGAAGAGATTTTACTCTTTTTGCACTTTCAACTGGACGTGTAGAGTTCGACCAAAAAGGTCGTCGTGTGAACATTGTTCCTGAACTCGCACAGTAATCGAATTCAAATTCGAATTTAGCCTCAGATCGTAGGATTTGAGGCTTTTTTTTTCTCATGTTTGTTGATCGAATAAAAGTTTATGTAAAAGCGGGAAATGGCGGCAATGGCTGCATAAGTTTCCGGCGCGAGAAGTACGTTCCTAAAGGTGGCCCCAATGGTGGCAACGGCGGGGACGGCGGTAGTGTTATCTTTGTGGCTGACCCAGGGACGTCTAGCCTTGTAGATTTAAAATTTAACCAGCATATCGACGCCGAGCACGGTGGTCACGGATTAGGATCCGATATGCATGGTAACCGTGGAGAAGATCTCTACGTCAAAGTTCCCCCAGGCACAGTGGTAATGGATATTAATAACGATAATTACCAAATCTGTGATCTCGACGAACCCGAAAGCGAAATTGTCATTGCTCAAGGTGGTAAAGGCGGAAGAGGAAATCGTTCTTTTGCAACTTCCATCAATCGCGTTCCTCGTCAGGCAGAAGAGGGTTACCCCGGAGAGGAGCTCGTTCTCTTACTCGAGCTCAAAACGATTGCCGATGTGGGCCTCGTAGGTTATCCCAATGCGGGTAAATCCACATTCTTAAACTCAGTTTCCAACTCGGGCGCTAAAACAGCTTCCTACCCCTTTACTACACTCAATCCCATTGTCGGTACGATAGACTTCCCTGATTTTACTCGTATTACTATCGCCGATATCCCCGGACTTGTTGAAGGCGCGCATGAAAATATTGGTTTAGGTCACCACTTCCTCCGTCATATTGAAAGAACTAATAACTTGGTTTATGTCCTCGACATGAATGGTACAGATGGGCGTGATCCACTCGATGACCTCGTTAAACTCAAAGAGGAATTAGAACTCTACGAAGAGGGACTCTCTGATCGTGCTTGCATGATTTTGGCTAATAAAATGGATAACCCTGCTTCTGAAGAAAACCTCGAACGTCTAAGAAAAGAAACTGATCTCACTATTTTTCCTGTGATTGCTGAATTGCGTGACGGCGTCGATGAAGTTCTCGAATTCTTACACAAACGTGTCATGGAACTCAAGAAGTCTAAAGTCAAACATGTACCCAAACTCAAGAATATCTACAGAAAAGAAGGCGCGGTTGTCGTTGATTTAGAGGCAGATGGCGATGATTTTGCCCTAAGTTCTGATGACGATTTTGATTTTGACGTTGAGGACTTAGATTATGATGATTTTTACGATGATATAGATGAGGACGAAGTCTAGATGTTTAAAGCCTTTAAAAAAGCAACTCCGAGCTCTGCAATAGGACCCGATCAGGTCGCAGGTGGGACTCATGTTGGTTTGATAAGGGAACATAATGAAGACTCTTACCTCTACGTCACCCTTCCTGGTGATAAAATCACTTTAGTTGTTGTCACCGATGGTATGGGTGGTCATGAAGGTGGCGAATTTGCCAGCTATTTTGCCACCGAAGCTCTCGGTCGTATTTGGGGACAATCCGCCCATGTTACGACTGCAAAACTACGTGAATCTGAGCAGATTCTCGTTGAAACAATTAAGATGTGCAATGATAAAATTTTTGCGATCAATGAAAAACTCAATGTCTCACGTGCCATGGGCACAACAATTACTGCAGGACTCTTTGTTCCAGGTAAACTCATTGTAGCACAAGTTGGCGATAGTCGTGCTTATATGCAACGTGGCCGTAATCTTGTTCAAATTACCGAAGACCAAACTTGGGTTGCCAAGATGGTAAAACTCGGTAACCTCAAAGCAGAAGAAGCAGAAAACCACCCCCTCAGTCACTTGCTCTCCAATTGTATGGGTGCTGGTTCCGCTTTAGATGTACAAGTGAATATCTGTCGTCGTCGAGCAGGTGATCGCTACTTATTCTGTACCGATGGGCTTTATGGCTCTTTAACTCACCAAGTCATGACCGATTTGATGGCCGATTTGCGAAATCCGCAAAAAATTCTTACAGAACTCATTAACCGTTCTTTAGACGCTGGCGGGAAAGATAATATTACTGGCATCGTTATTTTTGACGATTAAGCTTATTGAAGCATCGCGAATACGTCGGATTGTTCCTGACGCAAATCCACATCCAATTTTTGCCTTTTTAGCATATTAGCCTCAGCTAATTTGAGCTTAGCTTTTTTATCATCGAGCTGTACGCTCCATTCTTCAATCACATCTTTGGCACGACTGCTGTGTACATAAACAGAGTCGCCATTCTGATTATTAATGACCAGTACAGTATTGGGGTCAATCTGCACCGTCATATTTTTAACTTTTACATAACCAGAAATCGCTTCGTCAACGATGAGTTGCCTCATAATAGACTGTAATAACATGATCGAAGTTTGCAGGTCGTCGACAACTCTTTTCTGATATTCAATTGCACTCAAATTGCTGGTGATACGCTTATTATAGTCGAGTTTGAGGCCGTTGAGATTGGCGAGGTCAGCCGAGTTGATGGTGTAGATTTTTTTGTTTAAAATGACTTGGTGAAAGCCTTTGTGCTTGGGATGCGGGCGTGCAGTGACCATTTCGCCTAGCTTGAGGTGGGTGAAGGTCTGGCTCGCTAAAAAAACCGGGGCATCTTTTTTAGTAATCACATATTTATTGGCATTTTTCTCGGCACCAGTAAAAAGCTTACTCAACATCTCCATATTGACTTGGTTCTGCCCAAGTGCAGAACTTAAATTAACGGATTCTTTAAATATTTTATTCTGCTCTGCCATCAACTTTTCTTTTTCTTCATTGAGAGTCTTTATAACCTTTCGCGCTTTAGTCGTGGAGATAAGCCGTGTGTAAGAATAGCTATATCGTGATCCACTACGATACCTCGATTGATATGACAGCGCGGTATCGCGCTGAGTCTCTAAGATCTGAATTTCCATAGTTTTTAATTCAGATTTCAAACGCAATAAGTCGCGTTGGCGGCTCTTAAAAGCATTCTCTAAACTGAGCTTGTGCTTCTCTGCATTATTGAGCATTTGCTCGAAAGTTAAAGTGTGAGCCGCTTCAAGTAAGTTTTGAGTATTTTTGATTTGTCGATATTTTTTATCTCTAGGATAAACTTCCACATCAAACTTGCTGTTCATCGGCACATTCTTTAAGACTGTGCCATTAAGAGCATAAATACGTGTGTTTTGCGAAGTCAGTACGACTTCAGCCACAAGGCTAATGGGGAGAATAAGTAGAAAAAATGAGCGCATAAAAAATCCTTTTGCTAAATATATCGCGGGGCATATAAAAACAAAAGTATTTAACTTTAATTCTTGCAAAACAAGAGTTAATAGATTTTCTATCTCTGCCAATGCTTCAGCTGACTTGTACTTTATAGCTAAATTTGACTCATAACGAAAATACTTACTCCAGCTTCTTGTTAGTATTGTGTTTTTTTCTTGTTTTTTATTTAAAAATTCTGATCATTATCAGATCATTATTTCTGATTCAATTAAGTTCTAAAATTATAGGTTCAGATAATTCTAAATTCGTGCATCCGCGATTCTGGGATTTTCGTTTCTATCATCTAAATTTATTATATACTAAAGTCCTAGATCACCTGTACTCGAGGTACGAGAGGATAGAGTCCCGTTGTTTCTGTAAATTGGTGTTGACCAATTTTAGTTAAACAGATAGATAAACTCTTTTTGTAGCTATCCAGGTTTCATCTAATTCCATAAGAATAGCGGATGCTAATCTAAGAAGTGAAGCTTCATTTGGGAATATAGATACGGTTCTAGTTCGCCTGAGAATTTCTCGATTCTGTCTTTCAACCATATTGGTCGTTCTCAGTTTTGTCCAACAAGAACGCTCGAGATCGAATACAGAAAAGCCTTCAGGAAGTGCAGATTCCATCCATTCAGATAAATGTGAAGCCTTTTCTTCATACTTTAAGCAAGTAAGCTTTAAAAGCCTTTCAGCCTCAAGCTTTGAAGGTGCATTAAAGATATCTCTAATATCTTGAGCTACTTCTGAGCGCATAGCTTTCTTAGGGACATAAGCACCAGCATTTTGCTGTAAGTGAAATTGACATCTCTGCCATGGGATAGAACCAAATACAGTCTTTAACGCTGCTTTTAGGCCCGAATGACTATCACTGGTAATCATCTTGAGGCCATGGAGTCCTCGAGCATTCAATGACAGAAAAAAGTTCCTCCAATGAACTTCCGCTTCACTTAAAGAAACACTTGTTCCGAGGACTGAACGTTTTCCTGATTCATCTATTCCATAGGCAATAAGTAAAGCACAATCTCGAACAGTCTTATCTACTCTAACCTTCTCGTATCTCGCATCCACCAAAAGATAAGAATATTTACCTAAAGGACGGTTGCGCCACTTTTCTAAACTCTCATCTAGCTCAGTTACCACACGGGATACCTGTGATTTACTTACAGATAGACCACACATTTTCTCTAAAAGTTTAGTCACCTTTCTAGTCGATGTCCCCTGAATATAACTCTCTGCCATAGCTGTCATTAAAGCTCGTTCACTTCGCAAGCCTTTCTCCAAAGAACTTGGATAAAAATCAATTTCACCTCTGACTTGAGGGATATTAAGCTTCATTGCTCCAAGTCGAGTGTTTACAGTTTTATTTTTATAGCCATTAGCATAACCCAAGCGACTTTCATTACGTTCATATGGATCAGCTTCAAGAGAATTACTTCTCTCCACTTTCATCGCTTCATTTAATAAAACTCTCATCGCTTCAAGCATTCCGCTTTCGCCGTTTTCTGTAACTTGTTGGATCATTTCTAATAAGACGCTACTGTTTTCTTGTGTAGAGTGGTGCATAATAATTCCTTGTGGGTTGTTTTGGTACAACACCACTCTGCATCTTCTTTACCCCGAGTTACAAACAACTTCCTCAATTTCGCTCCGACGAGAAAGTTCCCATTCTCGCGAAGTCTCGGAAGCTATTCATAACTCTTAAAGTAGAGCAATAGCAGAATTTACAGAAAATTTGGGACACTACCTACGAGAGTATCAGGTGCATCTAATGGTTCGATTTAGTAGTGATATCTAGCCTGTAAAAGAATTAAATTGTCATCTATTATTTTATACACAAGTCTGTGTTCATCAGTAATTCTTCGAGAACAATACCCTGATAATGAGTTCCTTAATATTTCAGGTTTTCCTAAGCCGTCATTTGGGCTCCGTTCAATATCTTTGATTAGAAGATTGATTCGTTTTAAGATTTTTTTATCTTGTCTTTGCCAATATAAATAATCTTCCCATGCTTTAGTCGAGAAAGTTATTTTCATTCAATTAAATCTCGTTCGACACCGCCACCATTTTGAATTTCATAAATTGACTCAAGTAGTCTTTTTGCATTTTTAGGACTACGAAGTAAGTAACTTGTTTCTTCCATAGCACTATAATCTTCAAGTGAAATCATAACTACAGACCTTTCTCGTTTACTAGTGATAATTACTGGGTCGTGATTGTTACACACACTTTCCATAGTTTTCGCTAGATTTTGTCTAGCTTCTGTATATGTCATTGCATTCATTTGGAACTCCATCTATTTAAGTACATGATAATGTACATCTGTTTATTGTAGATAGCAATGTATATTGTTTTTTTATTCTTTATCGAACGTCTAAACTGAGTTCGTACTTTCTATTTAAAACTTGATTCACAACGAAAGTATCAACTCCAGTTTTTTGTTCTGTTTATTAATATTGGATAAGATTTAGTTTTTCTTCTATTGGATCAAAATCTTTATCATTATGAATTAATGCAATTTTGTAATTCATTGCGACTGATGCAATCATACAGTCAACAGGTTTTCGAATGGTAATTCCTGCCTTTCTTAAATTTCTATATATGTTTGCTGCATCAGTAAATATAATTTTGTTCATCTCTAGATAAGATAAAGATTCAAATATCTCTTTTACTAATTCATATTCTTTTTTATTTTTAATTCCTTGGAGTACTTCTGTTAAAATCACTCCACAAATTGCAATATCTTCATTGTTTGATATCGCTTCTTTTAATTGAGAAACTTTTTCGTTTTCTTGAGAGTTAAAAAAATCAATCCAAACACTCGTATCAACTAAGACCATATTTCTATGGTCTTCCTTTTCTCATTTCTTTTAAATCTCCTGTCCAGTTTATTTTTCCCTGAAGATCTAAAAGCCTTTTTTGCTTATTTTTTCTGAGTAGTTCTTTAAGTGCATAATCCACTAATGATTTTTTTGTTTTTATTCCTGTTGCATTCATACAGTCTTTTACTAAATCATCATCTAAAACAATATTTGTACGTGACATACTTAACCTCGCTTTTATTTATACACATAATATATCTTTTTTTGTGTATAGTCAAGCTTTTTATTTCAACAGAACGTTGAGGATGAGCTTGTACCCGTTTGGCGTGAAACATGTTTCACGTTTTAGAGTTGATACCTTAACATGTTTCATGACATACGTAGGTATCAGCTCGATCCGTTGGTTCTGCTTTTTCTTTCTTAATTTTCGATTGAATCCAGTAAATCTGAAAAACTATTAAATGCTTTTTGATATTCCATACCACTTCCGTCCCATCTATAGATCGGATCATAAGGTGAAGCGTCTTGTTCAATTACAAGGTAGCCATAGCCTGATTCAGCAATGGGATAATGCTTTGCATTAACCATCGCTGGAATAAAAAAAGGATAATTTTTTAGAACATTATTCCAACCAGTTAATTCTAGAAAAGTATGTTCTTCCATATATTGTTCTTCAGGTTCAGGAGCTAAAAAGAATAAACCAGACAGTGGAACTGATTTTAGAATATTTGAGAACCATGAGGGACATTTGATGAGTGGAGACTGAGGACTCCATTCTTTTTCGTTAATATGTATGTCGTAATTTTCAGATGTTTGAATAGTTCCAGGTTCATTGTCACAATTTAATTTTTGAATAGTGGCAATGAGTTTCTCTCTCAAGTCTTGTGATAATTCTAATGATGTATTTTTAATATTTCTTTTTTTATTTATGCAGAACGACTAAACTGAGTTTGTACTTTCGTATCTAAATTGTGATTCACAACGAAAGTATCAACTCCAGTTTCTGGTTAGAATTTGTCTTTATTTCTAACCTAAGAAGTACGAATTGTGTATAAAAGCTTCACTGGGTGGGTGAAAAGTGGAGTTTGGGTTAAATTAGCTTCGACCAAAAAACCTCAACCCAAAAACCACGTACTTACGATGCCCAAGAAAATCAAAAAACTAGAAAATCCAAGAAAGAATGTCGAAGAAAAATCAAAAAAATTGGAATCACCACAAACTGCTTAAGTTCTCAAGCAGGATTAGCACCTTTTGTTAATTTCATTAATGGCACAGGTATTTGTGATGAGCTCGCACAGGTATTTAAAGATCTAAGAAAAAGCAAGAAAGGCATAGAGCTTGAAGAAGCTTTTTTACAGCTTGTACTCTTTTTTGCGGACGGTCGTGAAAGTAGTTTAAACACCTTTGATACGCTGAAGGAAAACGAAGCTTGGCAAAAACTTTTAGGCTGTGAAGTTGCTCTAGGTACGGCTGCATTAAAAAGAATCCTTCACAAAGCTTATACAGTAGATGTTGAGATGATTCGTCCTTTAATCCGCAGGGTTTTTCTTAGTGCGCTCAAAGCTAAAAATCCGAATAAAGTCATTCTCTTTCTAGACTCCAGTGTCTACGATAACGACGGCGCTAAATGCCGCGCGGGAGTAAAATGTACCTACAAGAAAAAAGAAGGCTATCACCCAATCAACCTCATATGGGACGGCATGTATATCGATACTTATTTCCAATCGGGTCATTGCTCAACAAATCACGATGGGGTTGCTATTGAGATGTTACAAGAAATCGTACCAATGATTCGTGAAAATCTTGGAGAAGACATTCAGGTCATCGTTCGAATGGATGGTGGTTATTACGATCAAAAGATTTTTGCTGCTTGCGACGCGCTTAAAATCAACTTTATTTGTGCAGGGAAACGCTATTCAGATCACAAAATTCATGCCAATACAAAACTCGAAAACTTCGATGGCGTCTATCGTAAAAAAGCTTGTACTTGGCATTACCTTACTTTTCAAGAACGTCGTAAATCTTGGCCCAAAGAGATGGCGTATCGAGCTTTGTTTTTACGGCCTACAGAAGAGAATGGCGAAGCTTTATTAGGTTTAGAAAGTCGTATTATCCTTACAAATCTTGACGTAAAATCTTGCTCCGATCAAGAAATAATTGATTATGATCATTCCCGCGGAGCTGATGAACTCACTTACCGTGCAGCTAAAGATTTCGCAAGTGAGAGGATGCCATGTCTCGACTTTCACGCTAACTCCCTTTGGTACTCAATGGGTATTGTATCCTTCAATCTCTTTCAGATTTTCAAACGCAACATTGCGGGTTTTTCTTGGAACTGCTACCCCACTACGGTACGTCGTAAACTTTTTGATTTAGCAGGAAAAATCATTAATAAAGGACGCTCATTGACACTCAAAATTACCCCATGGAAAATGAGGGAGTTGAAATTTGATCAAATATGGGAGAAATCACTTACGCCTTGGGTTCTTCCTGTTCTTTAGTTGCTGAATATACATTTTAAAAACGGGTGCTTTTCAATAAGCGCCAGGATCCTCACGCCCAAATAATGGATGAAATACACAGAAATCACAATCTGAAGATCGAAAAACTCCATAAACTGATCTCTGGAGCAATGGAGTCAAATTGATAAACGAGATGGACTTCAAGGAGAAAAATCATCCCTTTTGTAATGCCTAAAATAGTCTATACACGCGTATCACGACCTTTGGGAAATAAAATCGTACGATTTAGGTAAATGATAACTTTTTAGGATAATTATCGGACATGTCCGATAATTATCCTAAATGGTTAGCACTTACTTGTCCGAAATTTGACCAAAAATGGTAAAAAGCTTGTTTTGTGAATTTTAAAGGACTAAATTTTTAAGGATTTTGAGCTTGGAAATGGATAAAAGGAAAAATAGCAACCATTGGGTGCTAATTTTCCTAAAAAATTAGCAGTGAGGAAAGGTGGAAGGGTTTAAAAAGTACTTGGGGTCAATTGGATTGACGAAACAGCAGGCGGGTTATTACCTTGCTTGGGTGAGGCAGTATGCTGAATTTTGCGATGATCGCCAATTGGAAAGTGGTGCAATCTGAAGATGCAGTTCGGGAGGACCTCTTACGATCTCGGCAAAAACACAGTTATTCGATCAATGATCTATTTAATAGCAACATTTCATATGAACTATAAAAAACTTCGTGTCTTGGCACCTTCGCGAGAGATATCTAGTAACAATGCCTATGTGCTAGAATCCTAAAAATCATAGTTTTCACGCCAAGACGCTAAGTAGGCAAGAAGAACAATTATAAACTATCAGCGCTCGAAAAAGCTAAAACCATGTTTTAACTGCAATGAGCTTGCGAACGATCTGCCAACTGCTGACTGGAAACTGCTAACTTCGCAAAGAATCAGTCTTTGCTTTGTTAGAATTCTAATATAATATATCATAATATTGATATGAGAGTTTTTTATGAGACATAATGTTGCTCCACCACCCCTGCGAGATATCACCGTGGGGCATTTTAGTTTACACAAGGCTTACACTTGTTATCGAGAAGAAGGCACGCAGGATTGGCAACTTTTGATTCATCACAAAGGCAAAGGGGTCTTTCACCATCTGCAAGGGGATTTGTTTATGGATGACTTGGAATGTGTCTTATTGCCTCCTCGTGTCGCTCACGATTATGGTATACCTGAGGGTGATGATGGTTTTTGGGCAGCTTATTGGGCACATTTTATTCCTCGTCCGCATTGGCTCAGTTTTTTGCAGTGGAGTGAAGTAAGAGATGGCTTATTTTATTTTAAAATACCGGATCAAAAACTTTATAAAAAAATTATTGTCTTAATCCAAGAAGCCATTGAATTAGCCAAGGAAGAGGTTGCTTTCTCGGAGCAGTTAGCGATGAATCGCTTAGAGGAAATCTTGATTCATATTGCGCGAGTACAACAGGACTTGGAGCACTCGGGCCTGGATCAACGCATTGTCAGCGCGGTTCGTTACATTCAGGGAAATTATAGCCGCAGTATCAATCTCTCAATTTTATCTGCTCGAGCGAGCTTGTCAGAAGCGGCTTTTTGTCGCCTGTTTAAAAAAGAAATGGGCAAGAGTCCCATCAGCTACTTAGAACATATTCGCATTACCCATGCATGCCATTTTTTGAGCATGACGACTCATAGTATAAAAGATATTACTTTTATGCTCGGCTTTAGCTCGAAATCACATTTTTGTGCTCGATTCAAAAAGTTTAATCATATGACTCCCCTAGAATATCGCCGCAATGCTTTGCCCCTCGATAATAGCTTGGAAGCCTGAATTAATTTTAAATTATAAATTCTTAATTTTGAATGGGAAGAGTTGTCCGCAGTTGCGGGCAAGATGCCCGCGCTCCCAGCAAAGAAACAACAATCTGAAAATTCATCTCTTCTCTGAGTTCTCCGTACACTCTGTGGTGAAATAGTTTCTTGAACTTATTCACTGAACAAAAACTTCGTGTCTTGGCGCCTTCGCGAGAGACATTTAAGAGCAATCCCATGTACTAATCTCATTGAAAATAGGTTTACTATTTCACGCCAAGCCGCCAAGCCGCCAAGAAGGATAAAACTTAAGATGATTTTGAATAGGTGTTGTTCGCAGTTGCGGGCAAGATGCCCACGATCCCAGCAAAGAAACAACAATCCTAAAATCCCTCTCTTCTCTGAGTTATCGGTACACTCTGTGGTGAAATAGTTCTTAGACTTCGACTAAGGAGAGCACGTATTTGATTTGCTCGGATTCGAAGCCAGCGAGGCGAAGTTGATCACCAATTTGCTTGGCGTAATCGAGACTGCGACGTTCAATATACTCCTCTTCAGTCTCAGCTGATTCATCAACAGGGGCAGGGGTTTTCTTGGTGCTGGCCTGGCTTCTCTTTTTGTGGAATTCTTTGGCGTATTCGACGGCTTCTTCGGATTCATCAAAGTCGATGCGAGTGGCTTCCACATGAATGAGCCCGGCGCGCTTGCAAGCCTCGAGGGTCATGTGACCATAAACGACCACGTAGCCGATGTTTTTGATGTACTGAAAGATGATGGACTCGGGCTCATTAAAGCCATCGAGTTCTATTTGATTGGCGAGATCATTGATAAGTGATTTATCGAGGGGAAAAAGATCTTTGTAGGGCGAGCGCGTTTTAATCGTTTCAATATCAACTTTCATTCTAATACATCTTTACTGGTTTTTCGTCAAAATTAAGGGCGAACCTTTATTGAATAGATATTAAAAAACCGCTTTATTTTCATTCTTCCATTCCTTATGAAAATTTATTTGCAGAAATATTGGTTTAAAGATCGTTCGCGGAGCTCGCTGCAAGACCGCTACACTGCAAGACCGCTACACTGCAAGACCGCTCACTACAAGACCGCTGCGCTGCAAGACCGCTGCGCTGCAAGACCGCTGCGCTGCAAGACCGCTGCACTTAAAGTTAACTATAGAGGGCTTAATCCCAATTTATGAATAATCGTGTAAAAATATCAAGATCGCGATATTATATATCAAAAAACTATCATTGTAATCATCCTCGATACTCTTTATCTTTAGCTCAATTAAGCCAAACTGGAGAATCTTATGAGTTTAAATATCGAGCAAAAAGTAAAAACAGATTTAGATGTAAGCTACCTTCCTGCCTACTTATGGAATCAGGCCTTTCGCAAAAAAGCGAGTGAAGAAAAGAGCTTGGATTTTGCCATGGCGCTCGTGCAAGATAATGGCACAAGCTTCACGATTAATGAGAAAATTTTAGAGCATTCGGGTGAGAATATCGAGCTCAATAATAAATTCGTTGAACGTTTCCTGAAAGCAATGTTATGGATGGTGGGCGGTAATAAAGTTTATATTGCGGGTCCTCAGGCACTTTTTGATGCGATTAAAGGGACATATTCAATGAGCGGAGAGCGTAAATTTGATAATGAACTTATTGGTAAAAAAGTTTATGGTAGCGATTTAGAATTCATTCACTGCGCCCTCGAAGATGTCCCTAAGAATAGTGCTAATGCACAGTCATTGGGTGGTTATACAGATGGTTGCCGCGTTGGTTTTGACCTCGGCGGTTCCGATCGAAAGTGTTCGGCAACAATTGATGGCAAAGTGGTTCACACTGAAGAAGTGGAATGGGATCCGTATTTCCAAAATGATCCAGCCTGGCATGTGGAAGGCATTAAAGATTCCATTCGCCGTGCAGCTGAGAAACTCCCACGCGTCGATGCGATTGGTGGAAGTGCTGCGGGAGTTTACGTAGATAATCAAGTCAAGATTGCTTCTTTATTCCGTGGCGTTGATGAAGAAGATTTTGATTCCAAAGTCAAAAATATTTTTATTGAACTCAAATCAGAATGGGACGTGCCAATTGTGGTGGTTAACGATGGTGACGTCACGGCCTTAAATGGTGCCCAAAGTTGTGGTGTGACTCCCTGCATGGGCCTAGCGATGGGAACGAGCGAGGCAGTGGGTTATGTGGATAAAGATGCCAAAATTACTGGTTGGCTCAACGAATTAGCTTTTGCACCTGTTGATTACCGCGATAATGCTCCCGTGGACGAATGGTCAGGTGATCACGGTTGTGGAGTGCAGTTTTTCTCTCAACAAGCGGTCGCACGTTTAGCACCAGCAGCGGGTTTAGATTTTGAAGAGAGCATGCCTTTTCCAGAGCAACTTAAAGAAGTTCAAAAATTGATGAAAGCCAATGATCCACGAGCCCGTAAAATATACGAAACCATTGGAGCTTATTTGGGCTACACAATTCCCCACTATGGAGAATTCTACGAAATGGATAACTTGCTCATCTTGGGTCGTGTGACGTCGGGTGAAGGCGGAGAAATTATTTTAGAGAAAGCACGCGAAGTTCTCGATTTTGAATTCCCTGAGCTTTCGAAGCAGGTTAATTTCCATATCCCTAATGAAACTGATAAACGTCATGGGCAGGCTGTTACTGCAGCAAGCCTAGCACCTTTAAACTAGGATTGATTATGAATTTTGTACAGGAAAAAGCCACAACATATATTCCTTCGGGAAAAGCTTATGAAGAAGCTTTAGCAAGCACAACGCATTTAGCGATTGTCGCGCACCAGGATGATACCGAGATTTTAGCTTACAATGGTATTGCTCAATGTTTTGGTCAGTCAGATTTAAATTTTAGTAGCGTCATTGTTTCCAATGGTTCAGGAAGTCCGCGTACGGGGATTTACGCAGCCTATTCCGATGAAGAAATGCAGGCAATTCGTCGCGATGAACAAAACAAAGCCGCGAGTCTTGGTGACTTTGCTGCTCAAATTCAGTTGGCCTACCCGAGTTCGGAAATCAAAGATTCACAGAATAAAAACACTGTGGCAGAACTTCGGGCTATTCTTCAAGTCGCACTGCCCGAAGTTCTGTACTTACACAACCCTGCGGATAAGCACGATACACATGTGGCCACGATGTTGCGCTCGATTGAAGCCCTGCGTTCACTACCCAAAGAGCAACGGCCTAAGAAAGTTTATGGCTGCGAAGTTTGGCGCGATTTGGATTGGATGATGGATGACGAAAAAGTGGTTCTACCAACGGATCAATACCCTCATATTGCCCAAGCACTCATTGCCGTTTTTGATTCGCAAGTGAGTGGTGGTAAACGTTATGATTTAGCCACTGTGGGAAGACGTGTCGCTAACGCCACTTACTTCGCCTCACATGAAGTGGATGCTTGCGATTCAATGAATTTCGCCATTGATTTAACTCCGCTTATAGAAGATGAAAATCTATCGATTAGTGATTACGTTAAGTCGACGATCGAGCGTTTTCAGAATGATGTTTGCAATAAATTAGATAGCCTTTCTTAGGAGTCACCATGGAAGTTATTATACAAAAAGATGCGGCGACGGCCATAGACCTTACCGCGCGTTTAATCTGCGATGCAGTTCAGGAAAAAAAAGATAGCGTTTTAGGTTTAGCAACAGGACGTACAATGGAAAATTTGTATGCCAACATTGTGAAGCGATACGAAAATGATGAAGTGAGTTTTTCGCGTTGTGCGACTTTTAATTTGGATGAGTACGTCGGCCTAGAGCCTGATAATAAGCAATCCTACCGTTACTACATGAATGATTTGCTCTTCAATAAAATTAATATTGATTTAGAAGAGACCTTTTTGCCTAATGGCGTGGCTGCGGATCTCGCAAAATCATGCCAGCAGTATGAAGAAAAAATCATTGATAAGGGCGGTATTGATATTCAACTTTTAGGGATTGGCAACACTGGCCATATTGGCTTTAACGAGCCCTTGTCCTCCTTAGCCTCAAGAACAAGAGAAAAGGCTCTCGCACCCATTACTCTGGAACAAAATGGTCCCTTGTTTGGCGATCTCGAAGAAATGCCCAAACGCGCTTTAACCATGGGCGTTGGAACTATTCTCGATGCAAAGAAAATTATTCTTTTAGCGACGGGAAAAACGAAAGCTAGTATTTTAGCCAAAGCCGTAGAAGGGCCAATCACTTCGATGATTTCTGCGTCGGCCTTACAATTGCACCCCAACTGTGTCATCATCTGCGATGAAGATGCAGCCGAAGAACTCGAAGGTAAAGAATATTATTATCGAATATTCGAAAATGAACCCGAGTGGCAAACCTATCACTAAAGTTAGTTTATTAGTGTGTTTAGGAAAAAATTGACTTTCCCCTGAGGTCAAAATTTTACGAGCTAAAAAATATTGTCGGATACCACACACAATGTTTTTTAGCTCGCTTTTTTAGTATTGCGATTACTCAGAGGCATGATGCAAATCATAGGATAAGGCGCGGTCACTTTCGAACGCGCTCTCTACAAGATACTGCCGTATAGGCAAATATTTTTTATCGCCTCTCTGACAAAACCCTTGACCAGGTGACTTGGGCTTTGTCCCGCTTTATGGGGAATCAGAAAGAAAAAAGCCCATGCTGTGAGCCACGGGCTTTTTGATGTGCTAGTTTTCTTGCGAAAAATTATTTTTTAGAAAAGAGCGGGAATTCTTTTGATGGTACTCGGCTAGCATCCATTTCTTTTTCAAGTTTTTGTACGATTTCCGGGTACTGAGTTGCAAGGTTGTTTTGCTCGGCAGGGTCTTTTTTGAGGTTGAAGAGGAAAGTTTTCTTCTTGTCCGGATTATTGATAAAGAGTTTGATCAGTTTCCAGTCACCCATGCGAAGGGCGCGCTTACTCTCGTGGAGGTCGATCTCCCAATAAAGGCTGCGGTGAGCTGGCTGAGAACCTTGTGAAAAGAGCGTTGGAGTCATGGAAATGCCATTGATATCTGCAGGTGTTTGAGCTCCTGAGATCTCCGCAAAAGTGGGCATGATATCCCAGAAAGCAGAGATGTGATTGGATTCACTTCCCGCTTTGATTTTGCCGGGCCAGCGAACGATGAAAGGTGTACGGATTCCGCCTTCATAAAAATCGCGCTTGTGACCAGTGAAAGCACCATTAGAGCCAAAGAATTCCGGATCAGCACCACCCTCAATGTGACAGCCGTTGTCTGAAGAGAACATAACGATAGTGTTGTCGTCGATACCGAGTTCTTTGAGAAGGTTCATGAGGACGCCGATATCTTTATCCATGCGTGTTACCATGCCAGCAAAAGCTGTGCGGGGCTTGTCTTGTGGATAGTAGAATCTATTGCCTTTAAATGTTTTTGTTTCTTCGATTTTACCCTCGTACTCAGCCATGGAGTCAGCAGGGACATCTAGGTCGGCGTGGGGAATAATTTCCGCTAGGTAGAGGAAAAAAGGCTGTTTGTTTTCAGCGTGTTTGCGCACGAAGGCTTCGGCTTCACGATGAATGATATCGTGAGCGTAAACTTTTTTGTTGAGCATAACTTTTTCATTATTTTTCCAAAGGAAATCAGGGTAGTAGTGATGCGCGTGCTTTTGGCATTTGAAGCCGTAGAATTCATCGACACCATGGAGAGCGGGATTACCGCTATTGTGGGTGTAACCAAGTCCCCATTTACCAAAGACACCTGTTGCGTAACCCGCATCTTTGAGCATGGTAGGAATACTCTGAGTTCCGGCGGCTAAAGGGGTTTGACCAAATTCGTATTTCCCGTTGGGAGAATTGGCGCGGATTTGAGCGTAACCTGAAGTTTTACCTGTGAGTAGAACAGATCTAGAGGGGGCACATACGGTTGAACCCGAGTAATGCTGATGAAACTTCATGCCCTCGGCAGCCATTTGGTCGAGGTGAGGGGTTTTAGTAATTTTCTGACCATAAGTCCCCAGGTCGCCGATTCCTAAATCATCTGCGAGAATGTAGATGATATTGGGTTTCTCTGATGCTAGGGAACCAAAGCCTAGCATGAGAAGGAAAGTGAAGAAGGACTTGATCATTTTTTAGCACCATAAGCGACAAAGAGGCAGCCGTTTGCTGGGATAGTGACCCAATCGCCTTCTTGAAGCA
Source organism: Lentisphaera araneosa HTCC2155 (assembly GCF_000170755.1). Lineage (NCBI taxonomy): Bacteria > Pseudomonadati > Lentisphaerota > Lentisphaeria > Lentisphaerales > Lentisphaeraceae > Lentisphaera > Lentisphaera araneosa. The sequence goes on along the minus strand of NZ_ABCK01000005.1, from coordinate 309,691 downwards.
TTTTGTCACCCCAAATGTCGCGGAGACTTAGGCCTTCGAGGGAATCTAAACCGAGGTAATGCTTACTGAGTTTAATCTTGCGAGTTTTAGTGCCGCGATTAAAGACGCCGAGCCAGCCTTTTGATGAATCCATTTTATTTGGAGTCACCCAAGTTTCCATTTCGCTGCCTTCGAATTCAAGTGTGCCTTGAACACCATTTTGGTTACAGGCAAGCATGTCTTTGTTCGTGATAAGTTCGAGTGAGAAATCGTCGAGAGTTGGCAGATCACCACCCATCATAAGCGGAGAAGCGGAGAGTGCGCGCATAGTCATGAAGGTATACATTTGTTCTGTGCTGAACTGCGACCAACGCTTGTAACCGTGGCCAGCTAGACGAACAGCTTTTTGCTTCTTTTCTTTCACTGCAGGTGCAGGAGACATTAATTGAAGTTGACCGAAGGGGATCATGTCCATATCAATCCAAAAGCCAGGAGTTGAATATCCTGACCATTTGCGCCAAGCCTCAAAGCATTGATCTAAACCTTTTTGTTCATCCCAGATATCGGCAGTGACGCGCAGCATGTTACCCATTTTAAAGGATTTAACTGCCTCTTCGTTTTGCGGTGCATTATTACCAGGAGAAAGTGAGAGCATCATCGGGCGTCCGGTTTTTTTGATAGCTTTTGCGACAGCCGCAACTTCGTCTGGGTGGGGAACAATGTCGTCATACTTGATCATATCGACGCCCATATCAGCCATGTGTTGCATGAGGCCGTCATACCATTCCTGAGCACCAGGTTTCGTCATGTCGACTGCGTAGTTATATTTACACCAAGTACAGTTTTCTTTTGGATCAGTATTAGCGATATCACGTGCTGTGTAGTTAGTGCCCTTGATGGGAAGGTTGAGGTCGTAAGCTTTTCTTGGGATACCACGCATGAGGTGAATGCCGAATTTAATTCCCAGTTCATGGGAACGATCAATGATGGGTTTAAGGCCGTCTTTGAAGTAAGTTTCTGAAGGCATGAAGTGACCATATTCGTTGATAGCAATATCGTGTGCGTGCTTTTCATTAGGCAAGTTAGTCCCAGGTTTAAGCTTGTACTCACCAAACCAGCCATTGTCGATGACAAAGTACTCGTAGCCGTGAGGTTTGAGTTTTACGGCAAATTCTTCTAAGTTGGCGATGGCGGCTTCTTGAGGGATATAAACGCCGTAGCTATCGAAGCTGTTCCAGCCCATAGGGGGTGTTTGAGCGATTTGCTCATTTGACGATGTTGAGCTCTGGCAAGATGCAAGGAGTAATGCACCTGCTGTTAGAATAAATTTTTTGCTAAGAAGTTTCATAAGTTTCCTTAATTCGTTTTGTTTAAAATCTTTCACTAGAGAACGAGGTGGAATGGGACGTGCCCTCCGTGTAATTCGTTTTCTTTTTTCACTCTCATTAGCTAACGAAGGGTAGAACCCTGTTCTTTACAGTTAAATTCACTTTTTTTCTTAAAAACCGTAAGATACTCCGTTGGCTTTCGTGTATTATAGTAAAAACAAACTGGATAGATATGCCCAAAGATATTAAAAGTTTTACTGAAAATTTGGATTTAGATCTCACTTCTTTATACGACGATCAGGAAGAAAATGAGATTGATGAATCGCTGGTCTATCCACTTTGTGCATCTTTGCAAAATAAACTCGGCTATACTGAAAAAGAAGAAATAGCCCGAGGTGGAGAAAAGAAGATTTTTCGAACTTTTGATGCGCGATCTGACCGATATATCGCTTTGGCACGTCCGCTCAGGGATAGTAAAGAACATCAGGAACGCTTTTTGCGAGAAGCGCGAATTAGCGCAAGTCTAGAGCACCCCAATATCATCCCCGTTTATGATATTGAGCTCGACGACGCGAGTCAGCCCTTTTTTACCATGGAATTACTTAAAGATCAGACCCTAAAAGATTTACTCACAGATTTTCATTCACTTGAAAATCAAACTTATGACCTGCCTCAATTGTTGGATGTTTTTGTGAAAGTTTGTGATGCGATTGCTTATGCCCACTCAAAAAATGTCTTGCACCTCGATGTAAAACCAGAAAATATTAATGTGGGTGAGTTTGGTCAAGTATTGCTCATTGATTGGGGCTTGGCAAAAATTGTTAATAATCCTAAAGAAGAAGATTTGTACCTCAATGAATCCACACTCGATATGGATTTGCTCAATGATATGACTCAGATTGGCATATTAAAAGGAAGCCCAGGTTTTATGGCACCTGAGCAGGCGGTTTCACAAGGGGAGAAATCCTTCAAAACAGATATCTACTCACTAGGGGCACTGCTTTATCATATTCTCACAGGAGAAATTCATGTTGAAGGAGACTGTATTGAGGAATATTTAAAGGGGACACGTGAAGGAGATTTGAGAGATTTTAAGAAGCCCATTGCGATAGGCCTCAAAGCGGTTTTTTATAAAGCCTGCCAATTAGATCCCCAGCAACGCTATGATTCAGTGGATGATTTAAAGCAGGAGATACAAGCTTTTTTACGCGGCTATGCCACTCAGGCAGAAGAGGCGGGTTTTTTAAAACAGCTTAAGCTCATTTATCAGCGCAACCGCATTCGTTGTCAGCTTATATTTGGTTTTTTACTCTTCAGTTTAGTCGGGACATCACTCTTTATTCAGGCTCTTAGAGAGAGTGAAGCAGAAGCGATTATGGCGAGAAAAAAAGCTGAAAAGGCCTTGAGTCTTTATGAAAAAGAAAAGCGTGGTCGCGAGAGCATTATTGCTGAGTTCGATAATTCGCTGCAGGACTTCAAAGAAAACTTGGGATCATCTAGTAAAATTGAAGCGCATTTTAGTCGACTACTCGTGGGCTCGGCGATTGCCTCGAGTCGCAAGCTGGATTTTGAGATGGCGCTGGCGCTAACTGAGTTGGCAATTAAGAAGAATCCGGAAGATTATAATGCGATTGCGGAAAAGGGATTTATTCATCTCATTAGACATGAATTTACCAAAGCAAATGATGCTCTTCAACAATGCTCAACTCATTCACCACACATTTATGATTTAATCCGTGTAGCGAGAAATTATTACATACTCAAGCCCAATGATGAGCAGCGCTTGAGCAATGAACAATTTTTGAATTTTTTAGAAGAATTGCCAGATAATCGTGCGTGGTTAAAAAGTTACATGCTGATTTATGACCGCAAAGTTAATCCTTCCATGACAGCTCATAGTGACTTAGTGAAAGGGTATATCATATCTTTAAACCCTGAACTCACCAAGGAGAACTTTAATTATAAGTTTACAGAAAGGCCAGAGGGGAATCATTTGGATATCTCTCATAACCCTGAGCTAACGTCACTGAGGAATATGGGAGGTAAGCAATTTCCTTATTTATCCATTTTACGAACGCTTGATTTAAAAACTTTAAATGTGAGTCATACGGGTTTACTCAGAATTACGAACTTGAGCCAATTAGGTTTAGAAGAAATCAATATCGCTAATACACCAGTGAGAAATTTTCATGTTCTCAATGACTTTAAAGTGAAACCCAAGCTCAAGATCTCACGCAAGCATTTAGAGCTTGGCTGTCCAGAAGACTTAGTGATCTCTATCGCCGATTAAACTTCTACCTAACTAAAAAGGCTTCTTTACATTTTTTCGGGAGATCGGAGCCAAAATCCTTGAACAGGCTTTTGACTAAGAGTGACTTATCTCAATTGTCGCCGAAGGTGGCAAACTTTGATTAGCCCTAGGTGAGCATAGCAAACCTAGGTGAATCATTAGAAAATGATATTCGGTCCTCGAAGAAGAGGGCCAAGCTCAAGCCGGGTGGAAATAATAGGACTGTACGCCCTCTTCGAGGACGGTCTTCTTATTTATAGAGTTCCCCAGGTTCATTGCATTCACCTAGGGCTAATAGTATTCTCCCCCTCCGGGGAAGGGTCCTTACAAAAAGAAAGTGATTAAAGCTCCTTTCCTGCAATTCCGTGAAGAAGCTAAAAAGGCTTCGAGGGAGTCCCCCGAAGCCTTTGCGTTTAAATGTAGCTAAATTTATTGAAGCTCTTGTTGAGTCCATGGTTTTGTGCGACCACCATAGGAACTGCGGACTTTTTCAATCTGCCTAGTTGGAATGGCGGATGCTCCATTGCCCCATGCATTGCGTATATAAGTTGTGATCGCGCTCATCCACTCATCGTCATTAGAGCCCATTGGCGCCATGAGGCCACTATAAGTTTTCCCATCAATGGGTCCAGTCATACCGTGGAGTAAGATTTTGATGAGAGTATTTTGATGACCTTTAACGCGTGGGTTGTTGACGAGGGCAGGGGCAAGGAGGCTTTTACCGTCAGTTCCGATAATGCCCATGCCATCTTTACCATGACAAGCGTAGCAGAGGCTATCATAGATAATTTTGCCTTTATCAAATTGTTTCTTCTCCTTGCCTTTAAGAACCGCAACGCGTGGCTTGTCGTAGCCGGGTTGACCTGGCCAAGTAAACCAATAAAGAGCTTCCGTTATGAATGCATCCATGGCCTTGTTAGTCTTAGCTAAATCTTCTAATTTGCTGACTGAAGCAGGCTTATTAGTGAACTTGTATGCATCGTGTTGAGCAAAATCTATATCGCCTTTTCTGGTGATGGGGAGAGCTTTCTCCATAGCATGAATCATTGCTGCATGGTATTTTTTATCAGTGCTGAGGATGTAGTCTAAATAGTTGAGGGCACGCTTCTTGTTTTTAGAAACCATGATCATGCGCGTCATGCTAATAATCCATTCTTTGGCATGCTTGGGGTCCGGGTTTTGGGCCAAAAGATTTTTCAAAACGAATTCTTCTTTGCCTTTCATGGCGGTCATCGTACATACCGCTAAGACGCGGTTATCCAGATGTTTCAAGATTGTTTTACTAATGAGTTGACTCGCGGCTTCGCGATTTTCCTGAGCAATATCTTTTAAAGAATTACAGAGACCAAGAGAAAGCACAATTTGCTTGGCGAGTTTGGGGTTAGAATTATCTAGCTTAGCAATTTCTGCAATGAAGGCCAGATCTTGTTGCATGAATGCTTCACTCGCGCGAACAGCGTTGACCTGAACTGAGATATGTTTGTCTTGTATCGCTTGTTTTGCGAGATCCGCATTCCATTCACCAAGGCCATGAAGAGTCCACATGGCGTGGAGACGGCCAAAGTGAGATGAGTCATTGAGTGCCATTGTTTTTAAGCTTTTGACAGCAGATTTATCTTGAGCAAGTACGAGGCGCTTTTGGGCCTCGTCACGCCACCAACCGTTGGGATGGGCAAGTGCTTCGACGAGTTGAGCAGTGGTGAATTCATCGAGCTTTGGCACAGCGCCAGGCTTAATGCCCTTTTTGCTGATGCGGTAGATGCGACCGCGCTGAATATTTTTTTGTAGGTCGCGGCGTTCCACTTCTCGACGGAGGTAAGAGCCGGGTTTTACCCAGTTGCCGTCCTGAATAATGCCACGGTACATATCGACGATATAAAGACAGCCGTCAGGTCCAGTGTAAGCATGAACGGGTCTAAAGTTAGGATCAGTAGAAGCCATGAATTCAACTTTTTGATCTTTCATGGGGTTTATTAACCTACGGTTCCCTTGAGAATCTTCGACAAATTTGGCACGTCTCACCAAGCGTCCTACGGGTTCGGGAATCCAGTAACTCTCCTTCATATCTTCTCCCAGCTTATCTCCTCGGAAAATGTGCTGACCTCCGATGGCGGTAAAGCTCTTCAGAGTATTGTCTTCGGGGCGAATAGCACCTGTGCCCCCTTGTACATCTGGGGTTCCGACAATTGGGAAGACTTCTTTGAAGTTGGGTTCAAACATTTCTAAATCCTTGATGAAATTCGCATTACTAAGACCGGCGGCCTCTAGATAATCTAGGCGGAATTGTTCTCCATACCATGGGTTGGTATTGCCGGTTGAATAAATGTTGCCTTCGCTATCCTGAGTGATGCCCCATTGTCCTCGGAATACAGAGCGGTGACTAGTGATTTTTCCACCTTGATCGTCAGGGGCATAAGTAAATTTTTCGGAGCTTTTGGCATTGTACATGTAGTTGTCTAAGCCCCACATGAGGCCATTGATTTTGTGTTCTACGTTACCTGTGCGCTTAGCGAACTTATCGTAAATTGATTTGCGTACATCGGCAACGCCATCACCCGTTGTATCTTGGCAGAAGAAGATATCTGGTGGTGCTCCCACAAGCATGCCGCCTTTGACCGCGGCAATGGTTCTGGGTTCAACGAGCTTGTCCACAAAGACACTTTGTTTATCCATGATGCCATCACCATTGGTGTCGACTAAACGCACGACTTGACCCACAGGATCCTGAGCGCCAGTATGATCAGCATCTTGCATATAACCACGTAGTTCAACGACATAGAGGGCGCCATCACCACCCCAGGCCATAGCAATGGGTTCGTTAACCATGGGTTCAGCCGCAACGAGATCGACTTGGAATCCCTCTGGAACTTTAACGAGCTTGTGAGACTCCTGAGGACTGAGTGGGGTCGCATCGGGATCTGGGTTAATAGTGTTTGCGGATTGCGCAAAACATATTTGGGAAAGTGTTGCAAAAGCCATTAATTTTGCAATAAAAGAAAATTTCATATTGAGTCCTAAATAGATTGTTTACACTAATACACCGACTGCTAAGCAACTTTTGTATCAGTTCTTATAAAAAAACTAAGCTTTTCTTTAATGAGGCTGTCTATTTTTTGATGTAAAAAGTTTATGAATTTAGACTTAAGCCTGGAATATAAAGAATCAAAATAAATGTAGATCCTTGTAAAGGTTTGGTTTTTAATTGCGTTATGTATACGAAATATTTAAATTGTCTAAAATTGAAAGGTTAAAAAAATGATTCGAAATTACATAATTATCTTTTATTTATTATTGCTAGGCGCTGTTTTTGCCCAAAATCAAAAGCCCAATATTGTACTAATTATGTGTGATGACATGGGCTATTCGGATCTCGGTTCTTATGGGGGGGAAGTGCAAACACCTCATATTGATTCCCTAGCTAAAGATGGAGTCAAATTTAGTAATTTTAAAAACACAGGGCGTTGTTGTCCGAGTCGAGCTTCATTGTTGACGGGGCGTCACCAGCATGCCGTAGGCTTGGGCTGGATGACTGCCGTTGACGAACACCGACCCGGGTATCGTGGTCAAATCACTCATAAAATACCTACGATTGCGGAAGTTTTAAAAGCAAAGGGTTATTCGACTTATATGTCGGGGAAGTGGCATGTGACCGTGGATGGAGCTTGGAAGCCTAAGGGAAGTCAAGCAAATGGGAGTTACCCTAGACAGAGAGGTTTTGACGAGTTTTATGGAACCATGAGTGGTGGGGGTAATTTTTATAAACCCAAATCACTCTATCGCAACGAGCAGTTAATCACGACTTATGAAAAAGATTATTATTACACTGATGCGATCACCGAAAACGCTTTGGATTTCATTAAAAACCACGACTTTCAGAAGTCGTTTTTTCTCTATTTAGCACATTATGCACCGCACCGTCCACTCCAAGCTCCGAAAAAGAGAGTCGATCAATGCAGGGAGCGATATGAAGTTGGTTATGATAAGCTACTAGAAGAGCGTTTTAATCGTTTGAAGGATTTAGGCTTGTTGAAACAAACAGAGCAAATGCCTCTTCAAATCAGCGAATATAAAGGTAAAAAACGCCCCTCATGGGATTCTTTAAGTGATGAACTGAAAGAAAGCTGGGTAAAAGAAATGGCCACTTATGCTGCCATGATTGAGATCATGGATGATGGTATCGGTGAGATCATACAGGAGTTGAAATCCCGAGGGGATTTTGAAAACACCTGCTTTATTTTTCTAAGCGATAATGGCGCAACTAATGAAGGTGGTCAAATTTCGCAACTTGCGGCAGACCTTAGCAATACTCCCTTTCGCTCTTATAAAGCCAGAACTTTTATGGGTGGTATTAGTTCACCACTTATTTTTCATTATCCCAAAATGAAAAATAAGGGTATCCGCACTGGGCAGGCTCATATCATAGATATGCTCCCTACCTGTTTGGATGTGGCTGGTATTGAATACCCCAAAGAATTCCGCAAAGAAACAATAGCTCCCCTTGATGGCATCAGTTTACTTCCACTCATAAAAAATGAAGCGTGGCCACAACGAGATTTTTTCTTTGAGCATCAAACTTCTTGTGCGATCATTTCCAATGGATGGAAACTGGTGCGTATGAGTAGTACGAGGGATTGGGAGTTGTATAACTTAAAAGAAGATCCCTTTGAGCAGATAAATTCAGCGAAAAATAATCCCGAAAAAGTCATGAGTTTAGAGAAAAAGTGGCAGGAATGGGGCGAGAAAAATAATGTACTTCCTTTAAATCCCAAAGGGCTTTCATGGAATGAGCGGGTCAAGAAATATACTGAACTCAACTCAGATCAGCATGGTCGTGATTAATCAATATTCAAATATGTATAGGAGAAGTAAAATGAATTTTAAAACTGTTACCATGTTTGGCATGATCATCATGTCACTGAATTTCCTAATGGCAGAAAAAGCTAAGCCCAATGTTGTTTTCTTTTTAGTGGATGATTTTGGTTGGGGAGCTTTGTCGAGTATGGGCAGTAACTTTCATGAAACCCCTAATATTGATAACTTAGCTAAAAGCGGGGTGGCTTTTAGCGATGGCTATGCCGCTTGTACTGTATGCTCACCAAGCCGAGCAGCCATTCTTACAGGACGTTACCCTGGGCGAACACATCTCACTGATTGGATACCGGGTCACAAGAGGCCATACGCAAAACTCAGTGTTCCCGATTGGAACATGAAAATGGAGCACGAAGGCATTCTATTTCCCGAAGCTCTCAAAGAAGCAGGTTATGCAACGAGCTTTATTGGTAAGTGGCACCTATTGCCAATCAATGAAAAAGAAAAAATGAAAGATCACTACCCTGAGTTCCATGGCTTTGATCAAAATATTGGTGGACGTGAATGGGGTCAGCCTAAGGGGCGAGGTATATATTTTCATCCCTTTGATATGCCAAATATGACTAGTAAAGAGGGCGATTACCTAACGGATCGCTTAACTGATTACGCCGTCGATTTTATTGAAAAGCATCAAAAGGATCCGTTCCTGCTGTATTTTTCCTACTACACAGTACACGGACCTCTTCAGGCTAAGCCGGACTTAGTTGAAAAATATAAAAAGAAATGGCAGAGCGGTAAGTATAAACATAAAAATCCCGTTTATGCGGCCATGGTTCAAAGTTTAGACGAGAGTGTAGGGCGCGTTCTTGATAAGTTAGACGAATTGGGGATTGCCGATAATACAATCGTCATTTTTACGGGAGATAATGGCGCTGTAGGGACAAATTATTGCGGGGGTTTGAAAGGAGCCAAAGCATTGTCGCATGAAGGTGGAGTGCGAGAGCCATTTTTTATAAAAGGTCCGGGCATTGAGCCTGGGGTATCAAGCGTTCCTGTTATGGCGACAGATTTTTACCCTACAATTCTCGATTTAGCAGGTTTACCTTTAAAGCTCGAAGAACATCAAGATGGAGTCAGTTTGAAGCCCTTGCTAATGCAGTCTGGTCATCTTAAAGAACGTTCATTATTTTGGCACTATCCTCATTACCATAAAACAAAACCTTATGGCGCAATTCGCAAAGGTGATTTTAAATTGATTGAGTTTTTTGAGGATGGATCTCTTGAACTCTATGATTTGAAAAATGATCAGTCAGAGAAAAAAAACTTGGCCGAGAAGATGCCCGAAAAAGCAACAGAATTACTTAAGGACCTTAAAGCTTGGCGCCTTAGTGTGGATGCACAAATGCCAACAGCAAATCCCAATTATGATCCCGCCAAGGAGAAAAAGAAGTAAGACCGCTGCGCTGCAAGACCGCTATGCAGAAAGAAGCAAGAGGCCTGCAGATTTTTTTGCTGGGAGCACAGGAATCCTTCCTGCTTTTAAAGCAAGATCAGTAGTGAGACAAAGTAAATCACGCCGAGGCGCTGGGGCGCAGAGTTTTTAAAGTCCTGAGAGTGGGCACGTAGTCCATGTTTAGTCATGCAAAAATATAAATAAAGCATGCACCATTTGGTGCATGCTTTATTTATTATACAGAAGCCTCTTAGGCGGGGGCATTTTTTATCCGTGTAATGCATGTGAAAGAGTACTTATCTAAATCATTTCTTAAATAAAAGAGCGATAAAATTGATGTGACTTGTAAAGGTTCGTTTTTACTCAGCGGTTATTAATTCAAAACAACTGGAGTTATTAAAAATGAAAAAATTATTATTTACATTGGCGGCCTTAGGCGCTGTTGCCGCACAGGCAAAAGACAAAGAGTATAAAGTGGAAATCCCCCTCGAAAAAGGTGAAGCTTGGTGGGGCGGTTTAAGTGTTGATGGTCATAAGATGCCATACGTTGAAGAAACGGATTATACGAGAGATTTACTCGGTAATAATTACGGTAATCAGGCTCAGCCATTGTTAGTATCGAATACCGGTCGCTATGTTTGGTGTGAAGAGCCCATGAAGTATGAATACAAGAAGGGTAAGCTCGTCGTCAGCTCTCAGTTTTCTGAGATTAAATGGGGTGATGCAGGTGATACACTAAAAGATGCTTATGAGTATTCTTCTAAAAACTTCTTTCCATCTGATGGTAAACTTCCAGATGAACTACTTTTCACTGAGCCTCAGTACAATACTTGGATTGAGCTCATGTACGACCAAAACGAAGAAGACATTCTTGAATATGCACAAAAACTTATTGATCAGGGTTACCCACCGGGTGTCTTGATGATCGATGATAACTGGCAAGAAAACTACGGCGTATGGGAATTCTCTGCAAAGCGTTTCAAAGATCCTAAAGGTATGATCGATAAGCTCCACAAGATGGGCTTTAAAGTGATGATGTGGGTTTGCCCTTTTGTGACTGCGGATAGCGCAACTTACCGCCACTTAGCAAAAGAAGATTTACTTCTCCGTGATCCAGGTAAAACTCAAAATATCCTCTGGGCCAATACATCGAATAAACCAGCGATTGTACGCTGGTGGAATGGCGCGAGTGCTTGTCTTGATTTAAGTAACCCGAAGGCAATGGATTGGTTCAAAGATCAGCTCGATCACCTCGTTGAAGAGTATGGCGTAGATGGCTTTAAATTTGATGCTGGTGATGCGCGTTTTTATAAGAAGGGCGTGGTATCTAAAAATCATACACACGCTAATGATCACACGATCTACTTTTCTGAACTCGGTCTTCATTACCCTCTCAACGAATACCGCGCTTCTTGGAAGCTTGCCGGACGCCCACTAGCGCAGCGTCTTCGTGATAAAAAGCATAATTGGGGTGATATGGGACAACTCATTCCAGGCATCATTGCTCAAGGTCTGATGGGTTATGCCTTCACATGTCCAGATATGATTGGAGGCGGTGAGTATCAGTCCTTCCTAAAAGCGGACAGTATTGACGAAGAATTAGTCGTTCGTTCAGCGCAGTGCAGTGCACTTATGCCGATGATGCAGTTTTCCGCAGCCCCTTGGAGAGTTCTTAGTCCTGAAAATGCTAAAATCTGTAAGGATATGGCGACTCTTCACTCAAAGTTTGGTCAAGACATTTTAGATATGGCAAAGAAATCTGCGAAAACGGGTGAGCCCATTGTGAAGTCACTCGAATACCTCTTCCCAGAAGGTGAATATGAGAACATTCAGGACCAGTTTATCCTTGGCGATAAGATAATGGTGGCTCCAGTATTAACTCAGGGAGCTCGCTCACGTGAAGTTGTTTTTCCAAAAGGTACTTGGAAGGGAGACGACGGATCCACTGTTGTCGGCCCCAAGACTATAACTATCAATGTACCGCTTGAGCGTTTACCTTGGTATGAAAAAGTTCAAAATGCAAAATCTGTAGCAAGTAAGTAAAAAAAAGGGAAAATATGAAGGTACTCAGTTTATTAATCATTTTAGCTTTTGTTTCATGTGATAGTGGAATGAAGGGTGTAGAAAAAGAGGCAACACAAGTACCTTCAGTTCCCAAACCGGTGTTAAAGGATTTATCATCTCCTCCTCAAAGTATGAGTCCTGGCCCTTATCGCTACTGGCCAAAGTATGAAAAAACTCCTGTTACGGAGATGAAGGCTGCTGAGTGGCATGAAGGCGATCATATTAGCTCTGGCTGGGATTGGTCCTTACCGGCTCATGTAAAACCAGATCCTAATGGGCGCCTGTGTATTGCGCGTTTGAATCGCCTGAACTACAAGGCCGAAAAATCTTTAAAAGAAATCAAAGCACCAGTTACACCGGTTTTAGCTCTATGGATAAAGTGGAAGGATATGGAGCCTGTTGAAGGCCAGTATAACTTTGATTTGCTCAATCAGAAAATTAATGAAGCTGCAGAAAAGGGCTATAAAGTCGTTTTTCGCCCCTTATTTTCGGCTACTGTTTTTGCTCCCGATTGGCTTAAAAAATATAAGATCCCACATCGAAAGGAATACAAAGCTGCAAAAGTAATCAACTACCAGGTTGACCATCCAAAATTTCATTCTAGGTATTTGAAATTTATTAAAGCTATGGGCAAAAGTAAAATTGCTGAAAACCCAAATTTAGTGGGCACATTTTTTGGTTATGCTTCACCGAGTTATGGAGATGAAGGAATTGGTCCGCACGGCAAAGATCCCGATAAAATCCCTCATGTTGTTGAACGAATTAACGCTTGGGCTCAAGCTTTTAAGGACTACGAAAATAAGGTCTTTATGGGTGGTTGGTCAAAACTTGGTGTTAAGAAAGGCTTTGGCTTGCGCCGGGGTTTTGTAGAAATGTATCTCTATCATCTTCCCAGCGAAGAATCGGGTCAGCTTTTGGATAAGGATTTTCACCTTGATGTTGATGAAGATAGCTTTGCGGTAGATGGCCGTTTCAACGGCGATGAAAATGAGGAATATGAAGAAAGCTGGGCAAGTGCAAAAAGAGGCTTCCGCTTTGGTAAGAATACAAATTCTTTCTCTTACCGTTACTTCACCTCCAATTTGCGGGCCCTGCAAATGAGAAGTAATTACCTGCTTTACAATGATTTTTCTCTCATGCCCGAGCAATTGGTATGGGTCGGTCAAAGTATGGGGAAATCCATTGCCGATAGTCCAGATATTTGGTGCGCACTTCGCGAAAGTTATATTAAAAGATGGAGCTTTAGAAATTATCCACAGGATTACTTTTCTGAGAGTATAAAAGATAAAGAATTTATACCGGTTAAGAATTTTGAACGCGGACTTAAACAGCGTGATACAGCTGAATTCAAAAGTGAAGCTCTCGTAAAAGTTTCCCATGGGGTTCATCAATGGATGACTCCCAAGGACCGCAGTTATGACTTAATTGCTCGCAAAGCGGATCAATTAGTTTTTAATATTGATAGCCAATGGCTAGCAAAATGCGGTGAAGACATAGCCCTAAAAATATCTTATTTTGATCAGGACAACGGCGAAATAAAGCTCAAAGGTTTTAATAAGAGCCAAGTCCTTTTGAAAGGCACAAATGATTTAAAAACAGTGACCTATTTTATTAAAAAATCTGAAATTAAAGATCAGCAAATTATCATTGAAGGCGGAGCTCCCCTTTCATTTGTTCGCTTGATCAAAGTGAACCCCTAAGGAGATGCAAGTGCTCAAATTCATTCTTACTTTATCGCTATGTTTTAGCTTGATTTCTATACAGGCTGAGGAATCGGTGGCGGACTTAAAAAAGAGGGGACAAGCTTTTATGAAGAAGGCCAAGCCTCTCAAAGAAACTGACAAAGTAAAGTACTACAAGCTTAGGGCTCAAGGTAGTGAGCTCTTGGCTCAGGCAAGGATGATTGAAAATGCTCATGAATATGAAAAAATGATCGCTAAGCTCGATGTCGTTAAACCTCAAAAGAAAAGAAAGTTATTGGCTTATTCTCATACTACGGGCTTTCGTCATGGGTCCATTGAATTTGGCACAAAAATGCTGACGGCAGTAGGTCAACAAACGGGTGCTTATGAAATTTATCACACTGAAGACGAAGCTATTTTTACCGATGAATCACTAGCGCAATTTGATGGCATTATGATTATTAATGCGACTCAGAATGCGATTGTTTCTCCTAAAGCTCGAGCTGCTTTCGAAAAGTTTTTTGAATCTAAAAAAGGCTTGATCGGCATTCACGCAGCGACCGACTGCCACAAGGATTGGGCCAATTATAAAGAGGCCATAGGCGGTTTATTTAATGGTCACCCTTGGTGGGCCAAAGAAACGGTGACACTCTACAACGAATGCCCTGACCATGCTTGTTCAAAAATGATTCCCCAAGGCTATCAGATTAATGATGAAATCTATCAGTATGAAGATGATTCGCATTTTACTCGCGAAAAGCTTCGCATACTTGTCAGCCTAGATATTTTCGCACCAGGAATGAAACGCGATAAAATGAGACGTAAAGATAATGACTACCCCGTTTCATGGGTCAAAACTTACAAAAACTCAAATGTGTTTTATACCAACCTCGGGCATAATCAATCTACCTATGAAAATCCCATTGCTCTCCAGCATATGGTCACGGGTATTCAATTCGCCATGGGGGACATCGAAGCCGACACAACTCCAAGTGCGAAAATTGGTAAGTTTCCGAAGAGTGAGTAGGATCGGGATTTATCCTTAAGGTGGCGCCTAAGAGCTTAAGGTATCGCTTCGCTCAAGGTATCGCTTCGCTCAAAGTATCGCTTCGCTCAAAGTATCGCTTCGCTCAAAGTATCGCTTCGCTCAAAGTATCGCTTCGCTCAAAGTATCGCTTCGCTCAAAGTATCGCTTCGCTCAAAGTATCGCTTCGCTCAAAGTATCGCTTCGCTCAAAGTATCGCTTCGCTCAAAGTATCGCTTCGCTCAAAGTATCGCTTCGCTCAAAGTATCGCTTCGCTCAAAGTATCGCTTCGCTCAAAGTATCGCTTCGCTCAAAGTATCGCTTCGCTCAAAGTATCGCTTCGCTCAAAGTATCGCTTCGCTCAAAGTATCGCTTCGCTCAAAGTATCGCTTCGCTCAAAGTATCGCTTCGCTCAAAGTATCGCTTCGCTCAAAGTATCGCTTCGCTCAAAGTATCGCTTCGCTCAAAGTATCGCTTCGCTCAAAGTATCGCTTCGCTCAAAGTATCGCTTCGCTCAAAGTATCGCTTCGCTCAAGGTTAATTTTGTAGAATGGATTTTCTTAGTGATTGAATTGAAGTAGATAGTTTTTTGTATGAAGTAATTAAACCATCACTTTGGTCTTTTGTGAGATAATTAAGTTTATTAGCTAAGTAGAGCATACTTCTTACTTCGCCACTTGAGGCTTTTGATATCAAGAGGAATCTGGCAAAATCAGCTTTGCTTTCCCGCTCAAACCCTTCTGCGATATTATTCATTACTGAAACAGCAGCTCTTTGAATTTGATCTTTAAATCCGTAATCATGGCAGGCTTTGAAAAGCGCATAAATTTGAACTGATAAGTCTTGAGAACTTTGCCAAATATTTAATTCTTCAAAAGAACGTGCATACATTATTTACTCCTCCATTTTATAAAGAAATAAACAAACTTACCGAACTAAATTCAAACTTTTAATACTTTAAATTCCACTTTGAGGACAAAGTCCGATACCTTAAGCCGCTAGGCGATACCTTGAGAGAAGCGATACTTTGAGGGCGCAGACCGAACCTTTAACCTGATTCCCAAGCACTCAGCTTCCTATTCATAATGCTCTCTAAGACGTTTGATTTCGTCGGTAATTTTCTTTTTGACGCGATTTTTAAGGAGATAAACTGATTCGATTTTTATCTCCAGTTCTTCGGCAATACTCTCATTGGATTGACCGTTCATGCTCATTTCAAAAACCTGCACAGCTTTGCCTGAAAAGCTTTTACGAATGTTTTCCAAAGCCATGTTGGTAATAAAGATTTTCCATTCTTTTTCAGCCATAGAGTCAATTTCTGGTTGAGAGAAAGAACGAATCGTTTCACATTCGTTTTGTGCTTTATCGTGCTTGTTGGAGTCACGTACTTTTTTGCGAATATAGTCTACTGCAGTACCGTGAGCTAAAGTGGTCAACCATGTACGAAATTTTGAGCGTTCCCGATCGTATTCGAATTTTGGGATTTGTTTCCAAACTTTCAGGAAAATCTGCTGACAGATGTCTTCTGAATCACTTGCGTTGATATTCATACGACGAATAATGACGTAAAAATAAGATTTATAAAACTCAACAAACTCGTTCCAAGCGGCTTCGTCATCTTGGCTTTGAACTCGTTGAATAAGTGTTAGTCGCGTTGAGTGCTCAATTTTGCTCACGATTTCTCCTAATTAGATAAACCTAGTGTATTAAACAAAGTTAGTTCGTCAAGGTTTATCATATCGGACTTCGTCCTCAAGGATCGCTATATGAACTTAGGATTCTGTTGCAGGAATTAATTATCTGAGGGCTGACCACTGTTCCTTCTGTGTATTTTAAACTACCACCTAAACGAGCATCGCGAGTGCTTCCTAAGTCGAAGACGCTAGCCAAGGCAACTTGTTGCCGCAAGCTAACTCGGAACGAGCGCTACCTTGAGCGCAGCGCTACTTTAAGGCGAAGCCGATACCGATTTATTTTATCGACATCTGACTATGCTTTCTGAGTTCTTTACTGAGTTCTTTTATGACTGAGGCGTACTCGGGCTTTTGGGCGAGGTTGACTTTTTCTTCCGGGTCATTGTTGTGATCGTAAAGCTCCAAGCCGGCATCGCCCTCCATCCATTCGGTATAGCGCCAGCGCTGGCTGCGAATCGAGTAGCCTTGCTTATCTACGGTGTAGTAATTTTGAGAAATGGCAGGTGCCAAGCGCTCTTTTTTTGGATTTTTCATATAGGAAACGAGGCTTTCTCCATCAAGCTTGTCGTAGGCTTCATCGAAGCTAGCGTCAATGAGTGTGGGGTAGATATCCAATAATTCTACAGGCTGCTCAAATTTGTTGGCTTTTTGACCGGGAATAGAGATCATCATGGGCGAGAGCAGGGCACGTTCGAAGTTCTTTGCTTTGTACCAGAGGCCTTTTTCGCCGAGGAAGTAACCGTGATCCGACCAAAAGACGATGATGGTTTTTTCGAGTAAGTGATTTTCTTCAAGGCAGTCTAAAAGGCGGCCGACTTGGGCGTCGAGAAAGGAGATCGAAGCATAATAAGCCTGCTTACATTTTTTGGCTTGCTCGTGATTGGCTCTGTGTTTGTATTTACCAGATTTCGTAAGTGCCATGGGAGGGACATCATCTAAGTCTTTTATCGCTTCACTAAAGTTTTCTAGTTCAATTGACTCCATGGGGTAGAGGTCAAAGTATTTCTTGGGTGCCACATAGGGGCAGTGGGGGCGAAAAAATCCGCAGGCCACGAAGAAGGGGATATCCTTATTATTTTCGATCATCTCAATAGTTTTGGATGTTACCATGCCGTCGGTGTGCTCTTCATCTTCACTCACAGGATCCCAGTAAGACATGGAAATGCCGAGTTGACCTTTTGTGCCGTTTTTATGACCTGGGAAGCGAATGATTTTTTCTTCGTGTTTTTTATCAATGCCCACAGGATTGTGACGTTGCTGCCAAGAGAGCACGTCATCGGCACCATCGCTGCCAATGCCAGCAGGATTGTTGTAGTGATAGATCTTGCCCGCACGACCTGAGAAGTAACCTTTTTTCATGAAGTACTGAGGTAGAGTGACGACATCTGGCACCTTCTCTCTGATTTTATCATTGAGCTTATAGCATTTGCTCGTATTGGGTCGCAAACCTGACATCACACTCGCTCTACTGGGGCCGCAGAGGGGCTGTTGGCAATAAGCTTTGGTAAAAGTGGTACTCATTTTTGCCAAGCGATCGAGATTTGGAGTTTTGACAAAAGTATTGCCGTAGGGACCAATGTCATTATTGAGGTCATCAGCAGAAATGAAAAGGATGTTATACTTCCCGTAGGCGGAACTCATTAGAACGAGCAATGTGATAAAAAATTTCATAGTTTTCCTAAAGTTATTTACCTACTAATCGACTGGAGGCAGGGCAATATTATCAATTTTGCTTAAGAAAATCCCAAAATAAATAATTTCGCGGTGTATTTAATGAGAAATGATAGGGCTTCATCAGTGAAACTTATTGGGATCATGGTTTTGAGCCTTATCTTTTTATCAAATAAACTTAATACGGCCTGATGTGGATTTAGAAAATTTAGTCAACAATATCAATGAAAACTTGGATGATCTCTTTGATGATGATTCTTCTTTCGACGATGCTGTTTTATTCCCTTTACAAGAAGGCTTAGCTCATTCAGTTATCTATACTGAGGAAGAGGAAGTTGCTCGTGGGGGGGAAAAGAAGATTATCCGTGCCTACGATCACAAAGGCAAACGCAAGGTGGCTATAGCCCGTCCCCTAGATGAGTCCAAAGAGGGCGTCGAACGCTTTTTGCGGGAAGCGCAAATTACTGCTAGTCTTGATCACCCCAATATCATTCCCATTTATCGCATTGACCAAGATGAAGACAAAAGGGTTTATTATGCCATGGAGCTTTTGGGAGGTGAATCTTTTGGGGACTTGATTCATAAATACCATTCCAAAAGTGAGGGCGTTTTAGAAGATTTATTAGAGGTGCTCATTAAAGTTTGCGATGCGGTGGCTTATGCTCACACTAAACAGATCCTTCATTTAGATTTAAAATCGGATAATATTTTAGTGGCTCCCCATGGGAAAGTGGTACTCATTGACTGGGGTTTGGCAAAGATAATACACGATTCAGACGAGCTTTATTTCAACGAATCGGAAGTAGGCATTGAAGAACTAAATGACATGACTCGCTTGGGAGAACTCAAGGGCTCTCCCGGTTTTATGGCTCCTGAACAAGCCGGTTTACAGGGCGATAAGACTGAGCAGACCGATATCTATGCACTCGGAGCCATTCTTTATCAAGTACTGACTGGAATGGCGCATGTGGAGGGGGGAGATAGTCAGGAAATTCTCAAAAACACCCGTGAAGGAAAAGTGCAAGAGGCCAAAGATCGCGCGAATTGTAAAGTTGACTTAAGTTTAAATGCCGTGTGTATGAAGGCCCTCAAATTAGAAGCTGAAAAACGCTATTTAGATGTGAATGAATTCCGCAGTGAAATCCAAAAATATCTTCGAGGTTTTGCGACTCAAGCAGAAAGTGCGAGTTTCGCAAAATCACTCAAATTACTTTACTTCAGGAACAAGGTCCGCTGCCAAATTATTCTCATGTCCTTAGTTATTATTGGAGCTTCAACTTTTACCTTTATTCAGCAGCTCAAAGCGAGTGAACTCAAAGCCCTTGCAGCCAAAGAAAATGCGACGACCGCAAAAGAGAATGCGATAAGCTCAAAAAATGAAGCTGAAAAATCTCTTGAGCTTTATGAAGAAGAACGCAAACGACGCAAGATGCTTAGGCTCAAAATGGGTGATGCGATTTTGGAATTCAAAAAATCATTTGAGGGCGATGCTAATCTTGAGGAAAACTTTAATAAACTCATGGTAGGTGCCTCGATTGTACGCAGTCGAAAGTTTGATTTCGAGGGTGCTTTGGAATTGGTCGAGTTGGCTTTGAGAAACGATCCGGATAATGCCAATGCGCTTGCAGAAAAGGGCTTTATACATCTCATTCGCCAGGAATTTAATGCGGCAAATCAGGCCTTTAGCAAATGTATGACTCGGTCACCCCATATTTTCGTTTTGCTACGAGTCACTCAAAAATATTCTGGTGTTAAGCCTGATGACAATGAGCAACTTAGCCTAAAAGATTTAAAGCAATATGTCGCCGACATACCGCGAGGTAGGGGCTGGTTGAAAATGTATGTGCTGAATCATCAAAGCCAGTATTACCCAGATGCTATGAGACAAGCTGAATTAGTGAAGTTTTATTTGCGTTTCAATAATCCTAAATTGCCAGAAGATTTTAACTTTGTCTATGACCCGAAAAAGAGATCTTTAGATCTTTCCAACAATCCCGAATTATTAATTCTCTCCTCCTTAGGAGGACCGAACTTTACTCAAAGTTCGATGTTCGACACCTTAAATATAAAATCCCTGAATATCAGCAATACCAAAGTGAGAAATATTAACACGCTGAATACCCTCGACTTAAAAACTTTAGATGTACGTGGCACCAGAGTTAAGCTGGAGGAACTTTGTAGGTACGCCAATGTGGGAACGATGATCACTCTTCCAGGCCAATTGGACTTTGAGCCTAAAAAGATGAAGGTGATAGAGCGTAATTAAAGCTTTTTGATCTTAAACCTGAATCCGTGAGCTACATTAAGTTAATCATCTTGGTCTATCACCTTCATTGACTTACAACTTTTTTCAAAAGACCTACGGGTATTCCTGCAAAAAGTTGTAAAGTTCTGAAAATAAAAAACCTACGAGATTATTCCAAAGCCAGCTCACGGATTCAGGTTAAAGATAAAGAACGGAATGTACTTCTACGCTTTATTCTTTTGTAAGCTCAACCTTTTTATCGACGATTTGCAGGTTCTCCTCTAACATTTTCAAGGTTTCCATCTGTGCAACACAGCAGCTTATATTAGGGTTTTGCAAACCCCAGAGATAGGCCTTGGAAAACTTACTCAGATTATCCTTGACAATAGAGCAGTTAAGTTTTTCTATACGCCATTCTGGATTATTTTTCACGAGGGCTCTGGCCACTTTCATTGCCAGTACTCCAACGCCCGCTTTTTTGGCCCTGGCGATTGGTCTTTCCAGTGCGGCATGATTGGCGATGTTATAGGCGACCATTACGGCATCGTAATAAGCGACATCGATGGTTTTTTCGAGATTGTATTGAACATCATTGTGAAAGGAAACAGCTGAGGCGCGAATTTTGCCCTGCTGTTTAAATTCTGCAAATAATTCACGCAGAATTTCATCGTCCATCATTTCCGGCATGGAACAGCCGTGGGGGAAGTGAAGGATATCGACGTAATCGGTCTGCAGGCGTTTTAAGCTTTCATCTAATAATTGACGTGCAGAGTTTTTGATTTGCTCACGCCATTCTTTTTTATAGCCGTATTCAGTTAAAACGACGTGACGGAAGTAGCTTTTCTCAAACTGTTTCTCCTGACCACGAAAATAATTGATATGATATCCCGGTTTGGCAACGGCTCTTTCTTCAATCATCTGCAGTGCCTTGTCATGCATTTGCTGACGTTTACTAGCGGAAACTCCTTTGAGCATTTCTTTTATTAATGCGTCAACTTTTTTATAATAATTACTGAGTTTAGTCGAAATGAAAAACTTTTCGCGCTCAGTAGTGTTTTTCAGATAATTCCCCAAAGTGTTTTCCACTCTTCCCTTAGCATAACCACTAGCTGTATCGAGATAATTGACACCTCGTTCAGCTGCTTTTTCGATTAATGGGATAAATGACGGCTCCTTGAAAGGCAAGGTGCCCAAGGTGATTTCAGAGACCATGAATCCGGTGCGCCCGAGCATTCTGTAAGTCATATCGGATTGCTTATTACGCCAGACTTTTTCTATGGTTTCGGGTTTAAATTCTTTTGCCACAGGATCAGGCTCAGGGTTAGGACTTTGGGCTTTGAGTATGGAGGGTGCAAGTGTCAGTCCCAGAGTGGAGGTGACCGAAGTGCCAAAGAAACGGCGTCTGGAAAAATTATTTGAGTTCATGGAGTCCTTTGTTTTCGGTTTTTTGTACTTTGAGCTTAAAGATAGTTTTAAATAAAAAGAGGAGATAGTTGCTTGAGCTGAGCAAAATGCAGTGTGAGAAAAACCAAACTTCATTTCAAGAATCGTATTTTGACTTATATATAAATCGCATCCAAAAATAAGACCTTTACAAAGATAAATTTTTTATAATACAATTGTATGGGCTGATGATCTAAAGTGATACTTTTCTAGAAAATATAAATAATGGATCTGTCATTGTGAACTAATTCACTTTAAAATTTAAGGTGAATGTATAGATGGGGATAGTTGATTGCGTTTAGTGATGAAATGACTTGCTGAAAATCATCAATTGTCTTGAACTAATAATGATGCTCAGTGATTCTATAAATAACTTTGATTGCTAAAAGGGTTAGCTATGAACAAACAACTGCTCAATATTTCAATGATAATAATGCTTTTTACTTTGTGTGGTGCGAATACACTGCAGGCCAAGTCAACAAAAGATATGAATGTGCTTTTTATTGCCATTGATGACCTCAACGACTGGATCGGCTGCTTTGAAGGCAATCCTCAAATCAAAACTCCCAACTTTGATAAGTTTAATGCCAATGGCGGTATGGTGATGTTCGACGCTCATTGTTCATCCACCGTTTGCGGTC
The DNA here is from genome assembly GCF_000170755.1 of Lentisphaera araneosa HTCC2155. NCBI lineage: Bacteria > Pseudomonadati > Lentisphaerota > Lentisphaeria > Lentisphaerales > Lentisphaeraceae > Lentisphaera > Lentisphaera araneosa. The sequence continues at coordinate 287,368 of NZ_ABCK01000005.1, read as the reverse complement.
CATCGCGTTCCTCACTACTAACGGGTAAACACTGCTACAAGACCGGAGTGTACGGCAATAAAACTAATCTTAAGGATGCACCAAAGACAAAAGATGTGCTGACGATCCCTGAATACTTTAGTAAGCATGGTTATCATTCTTTATCCATGGGCAAGATTTTTCATAAACATGGCACAGCCGTGGCAGGTAAACTAGATCATGGAGAATGGGCTTTTGATGAATGGCACAAAGCCAGTGGTTATGCAGCGCCAATTAATAAGCAGCGACCAGCCAATGGCATCAAACCCTTGGATCATGAAAGAGGTTACCATAGAACCGGTTTTGATTGGGGAGCCACTCAAGGTAATGATGAAACAAAAATGAAAGATTACAATACGGTAAAATGGGCCTCAGAGCAGTTCAATACTCGCGACTTCGATGGCAAACCTTTTTTCATGGCCTTGGGAATCAGTCAGCCCCACCTGCCTTGGTATGTACCACAAAAATATTTTGACATGTATCCGCTGGATGAAATTGATCTTCCCAAAACCCTTGCCAATGACCGCGATGATATTATTAGCGATAAAGGCAAGCCCTTATATGCCTTAAGTACCACCTGGGAACGTTTTGAAAAAGCTGATAAGCACAAAGAGGTGGTGCAGGCTTATATGGCCAATGTCTCATTTGTCGACGATTGTTTAGGCGTTTTACTCGAGGGTTTAAATAAGAGTAAATACGCAGATAATACCATTGTCATTCTCTGGGGAGATCATGGCTGGCACCTAGGTGAAAAACAGCGCTATGGTAAAACATTGCTTTGGCAAGAATCGGCTCGTGTACCGATGATGATTAAAGTGCCTGGAGTGACGCCTAAGAGCAAGCGCTGTAATGGTGTGGTTAACCTCATTGATATGTACCCAACACTTGCCGATTTATGTGGTTTGCCTCCTTACTCAGAAAATGATGGACGTAGCTTTGCTGAACTGGTACACAATCCGGATATGACTTGGGATAAGCCTACCTTAACGACTTACGGTATGGGCAACCATCGCATCTATGACGGTCGCTACAGTTACATTATCTACAAGGGTGGCGAAGAACTCTATGATCATAAAACAGATCCAATGGAATGGACCAATCAGGCTCGCAATCCCGAGTTCGCATCCATAAAGAAGAGGCTGCACGCTTTCGTCCCCAAAACTAATGAGCCGACCTCACCCATAAATAAATTCGATGGTAACAAAAAACCTAAGAAAAAATAGTAGCGCACTTCGTGCTTAGGTAGCGCTTCGCTTAGGTTGCGCTTCGCTTAGGTTGCGCTTCGCTTAGGTTGCGCTTCGCTTAGGTTTCAGATGATAGATAAAAAACTAATTGGCTTATGGCAACACCTGGGAGCGCCGATTGCTAATCGGCATTAACTGCATGTGAAGATATTCAACCACGGATAAACACGAATAAACACAGATAGGGATCGCTTTGCTTTGCTTAGGTAGCAGGTGTTTGATAAGCAGCTGGGAGCTCCGCATTCCAATGCGGTATTAACTACATGTAAAATTTTTCATCCACAGATTCACACGGATTCACCCAGGTAGTGACTACTTCGCTTAGGTAGCGCTTCGCTTAGGTAGCGCTTCGCTTTGATTTCAGGAATCATTTGACAGATTAAAATTTTCTGTGTTGTTTTGTGATTTTCTGTGGTTAAATAAAATTATCTAATATTAGAAAAAAATCGAATCACTAAAGAGCATAAAAAAGCACAAGAATCCTAATGAATTTACATAAGTAATACGAGCGCCTAATTAATAATGTTTTATGATATATGCGTCGTTCCTTTAGAACGGGATGGGGCTTAAATGTAAGGTCCTATGGTTAAAAACCATAGGCTGAATTATGCTTTGTGCCTTTGGCACGATTACAGTTAAATGCTTTAGGTTTGAATGAAAATAATTGCCAAAATACTTATATGTTTTTTTGTGAAAACCTTGAGTGAAGAGATACCTAAGAACGCAGTGCGCTTCCTAAGGTAACTTGTTGCCGCTACCTTGAGCGAAGCGACATCTCTCTGTGTTTATCCGTGGTTCAATTTAGCTCTATAAAAAATATCTTTGCGGAGTCCGTAATAGGGTGCCGCATTGGAATGCGGGGCTCCCAGCTGCTTATCAAACACCTGTTTCCTGTCACCTAAGCGAAGCGCTACCTAAGCCGACAGGCGCTTCCTAAGCCGACAGGTGCTTCCTAAGGCAACTTGTCACTACGCTCAAACTTGGGTTTGTTTGAGCTTATATTGAAAAATAATGTTTTTCTATGTAAAGAGCGTCCCAGTTGTGTACGATTAAAGGTGTAGATTTTAAAACACAGGAAAAATGAATTATGATCAAAAAGTTTCTTACTCTCTTATTTTTGGCCTCGGCGGCCACAGCCAATGAAAAACCTAATGTTATCTTGATTAATTCAGATGATTATGGCATCGGCGATGTCAATTGTTATAATCCGGATTCGAAGTTCTACACACCCACACTAGATAAGCTCGCGGCTCGCGGCATGCGCTTTACGGATCACCACACGACGGCATCAACTTGTGCACCAACGCGCTACAGTATTTTGACGGGGAACTATGTTCAGCGTGGTTTAAATCCTCGCGGCGTATGGAATTATAGTACCAAGAGTCAGATCCTCCCTGATCAGAAAGTTACTATTGGTAAGCTCATGCAACAGGCGGGCTACAACACGGCTATGCTGGGAAAATTTCATATCGGCGGAACTTTTTATGAGCGTGGATCAGATAAGCTTGCGGAGAATGAGAAAGACTATAAAAAACTCGACTTTAGCCGTCCCTTTAAAATGGGGCCATTAGATTTGGGTTTTGATTATTCCTTTATTCTGCCCAATGGTATCCAAGAATCGCCTTATGCTCACTTTGAAAATGATGTGATGATTGGCGATCAGGATGATTTGAGATTACAGGAAGGTCGTTGGACACGTGCAGCGAAAGGCCAAAATACTCATCGTGGTTACTATCAGGTGGGCATGCCATATTGGGATTTTTTACAGGTGGGACCAACTCTCGCGAATAAAGCTCTTGGCTTTATCGATAATCATTATAAAGAAAATGAGGATAAGCCCTTCTTTTTATATTTCTGTACCCAAAGTATCCATGGGCCCAATACGGCAGCTAAAGAAATTAATGGTATTCAAGTTGAAGGGATTACGGCTGAGCGTCATCCTGATAAAAAGGGGAATTACAACTTCTGTTCTTATGGCGACTTTGTTTATGAAACGGACGTAACACTTCGTCTAATTATGGAGAATTTAGAAAAAAAGGGTGAGCTCAAAAATACTCTCATTATCTTCACTGCAGATAATGGAGCATCTCCGGGGGCGTATCCCTTTGGTCAAGACTCCAGTGGGATTTACTCTGGTTTCAAAGGTTCCATTTGGGAAGGTGGTCATCGCGTTCCTTTCATTGCAGCTTGGGGAGATGGTACAAAAGAAGGTTCGGTTATTGAGCCGGGTACAGTGAATGATAACCTCATTGGTCAGCAAGATATTTATGGGACTCTCGCAGAATTAACGGGTCAATCTACTCTACAGGGCGCTTGTGGTCAGGACTCAATTAGTTTCCTCTCACAATTAAAAGGTGATTCTAAATCAACTCGCGAGTATATGTACTCGCAGGGTAAAATCGAAGCTCGTATACGCAAGCCAAAAAAGGGTGGTTCAAAAGATCCAGAAGCTCGCATGATGCGCAAAGGCAAGTGGAAGCTCTGTGTTCATTGGGATATGAAAGACAAATCACTTAATAATAAGCCTTTTGCTCTGTATAATCTCGAAGATGACCCACAGGAAGAAAAAGATTTACTCAAGAACCCTGAATATAAAAAGATGGTTGATGAGATCATGCAAGAAGTACTTAAAGTTGCCAGTATAAGATAGTTAAATTTTTCAAAGCAATGGCTTTAGATCAAGTTTTAGAACAGGAAAAGAAATGATTAAAAATATAATCTTTGCGGCACTCTTTTTAGTGGCTTCACTAAGTGCGGATGAACTTAAAAAGACCAAAGTTCAAGTGCCGACTTTTCCTCATGAAGCGGCTGGGATTTATTCCTGGTGCAATTGGTCACCTAGAAAAACGAATCGTCAGACCGCACCTGATTTACGCGGGGTTGCCATTGTTTTAACTTGGAGAAAACTGGAGCCACGTGAGGGTGAGTATAAATTTGATGAGCGCTTTGGTGAATTACTCAAGCAAGCTCATGAGAATGATTACTACGTGCACACCATGATTTGGGTGGCACCAGGGACACCTAAATGGCTCTATGAAATCGGAGTTCCCAAAGTCGAGACGGATCGTAAAACTAATGCTTTGGGTGAAGCGACGAATCAAACCGCATTTCCCTATTATTTTGATGCGCTCTACCAGGAAAAGTACTTCAAATTACTGAAGGCCTGGGCCCAATATATTGATGCTTTACCCGAGGAACTTCACAAGCGCATTCTTTTTGTTCAAAGTTGCGAAGGTTCGACGGGTGACGGTTGGGGCTATAAAGGCAATCCCTTGGATAAAAAGTACGCTATTAGCCGTGAGCAATGGGATGATTATCGCATCAAGGTTTGGGGCAAGATGAAAAAGTATTTTCAGGAAGAAGTAAAGAGGCCGCTGCCCATAGCGGTGAACTCCGATGCAAATACTGAAAAATCTAATCTTTGGTTAGAGCAGAATTTAGGTGATTATGGATTGAAAATGGGAATGTCGAGTCATGGTTATCACGTTAGTGAAAATAGGGACCGCTTAAAAGCCTGGGAACAAACAAAGGCGAGTAATGGGCACCACTTTTCTCGAGGTGAAATGGATGGTGAACTCTACAAGATGAATTGGTCAAAAAGAGATGTTCCTATAGTTCTCTATTGGTCGGGACTCTTTTCGCTGCACATGAACTTGGATGTGTGGAATATCCCTCAGGGTGCCTTGGTAGATTCGGATAATTCTCATGCATTTGAGTTTTTTAATGAGTACGCTCCCATGCGGGATCCGCAAAAATCTAAGAAGGGTTTTTGCGCTCTTCGCAAAGGTTTAGATGCCTCTGATACAAAAGAATTTCCTCTAGCTGAATTTGGTTCAGGTAAAGAAATGGCAAGATTTGATAAAAAACGTTATGCGGATATTGCTGAAAAATTTCAAGCCTATGGAGCTCAGCAAAATGATACTAAATCAGCTATGGGCGGTGGCATGGCTAATCGCAATCGTACCGGAGTTAATGATGTGGGCTGGGGGATTATCTCAGGTAATTACGAACGTTTTGTTCATCAAGTGAAGCCCGATCAAAGCAGTCAGCCCTGGTGGAGTGTGGATAATTCGCTTTATGGGCGTTTTACCCGCTCATTTGGCATTAAGGGCGGCAGCATGTTTTTTAAACTGAATGAAGCTTTTGCGAAGAAGGCTAAAAAATTAAAATTGACAATTAGCTATCTCGACAAAGGTACTGGCCGTTGGCGAGTAAAAACCCCTCAGGCCGGTCTCAAGACTATTGAATGCAAAAACTCAGGAGAATGGAAGAAGGCCGAGTTTATTTATGAATTTAGTGCAAAGGCGAATGAGGAACCTGCTGATTTCATCATTAAAAAACTTTCAGATGAGGATGTACACTTTCACCTTATAGAAGTAGAAAAACTATGATTTTTTTATTTCTTGATCAGAAACTCATGCAAGAAAGCGATTATTGAGGAGAATATTTATTTAAATTATAAACATTAAGCTTATTGCTGTTAAGTTAAGCCCAGGTCAAGTGAATAAATTAGAGAGTATTATTTATAAATTAGGAGAAATAATGTTTTTAAAGAAATTGCTTTTCACAGGCATGTTAGGTGCGATGGCACTTTCAGCTTGTGCTAAAGAAAATCAACGTCCCAATGTGGTGTTCATTCTTACGGATGATCAGCGTGGAGATGCAGTAGGTTATCACAAGAAGCCTCTACTTGGAATCGATACCCCAAGTATTAACAAAATTGCAGCTGAGGGTGTGCAGTTCGAGAATATGTATTGTACAACTTCTCTCTGTTCCCCAAGTCGCGCGGCCTTTCTTTCCGGAACGTATACTCACACACACAAAGTGTACGATAACTTTACCGATTACCCCCATGACCTCAAGAGTTTTCCGCTGCTACTTCAGCAGGAAGGCTACACAACGGGTTGGATTGGCAAGTGGCATATGGGAGAAGAAGACGATAGCAAACGCCCAGGTTTTGACTATTGGGTAACCCACAAAGGGCAGGGTAAGTACTGGGATACCACTTTCAATGTTAATGGCGAAAGAAAGAAAGTCCCAGGCTACTACGCTCACAAAGTGACTGACATGGCGATTGACTTCCTCAATAAAGTTGACAAAAGCAAGCCTTTTGCTCTGTGTCTCGGTCACAAAGCTCCTCACGGACCTTTCATTCCGGAAGCCAAATACGATAGCATTTACAACGATACACCAGTTCCTTATCCCGATAGTTCTTGGAAGCTCGGCGATAAACCAAAATGGATTGTCGACCGTCTCCCAACCTGGCACGGTATTTATGGTCCTCTTTATGGTTTCCGTAAAGACTTTCCCAACGATAAAGCTTCTGCGATTGTCGATTTTGAACACTTTGTTCGCAGCTACACGGCCACGATCAATTCGGTAGATGACAGCGTAGGTCGCATTTATGATCACCTGGAAGAGATGGGCATTTTGGATAACACCATTCTCATCTTTACTTCTGATAATGGTTTCCTCCTCGGTGAGCACGGTATGATTGATAAAAGAACCATGCATGAAGCGAGTGTCAGTATTCCACTCACGGTTCGTTTCCCAAAGAAAATCAAAGGCGGTACAGTGATTAAAGAGCAAGTGCTTTCCATTGATATGGCACCAACAATTATGGAACTCACAGTCGGCAAGAAAATGCCTTCAGCTCAAGGTCTTTCCTGGGCAACTTTACTCGACGACACCAAAGATGCTGAGTGGCGTAAAACTTGGCTCTATGAATACAATTATGAGGTTCAGTTCCCTTACACGCCAAATGTTCGCGGCATCCGCCATGGCAAATGGAAGTACGTTGCTTACCCACATGGTGATGGCGGTAAATTGCGTCACATGGAAGAGCTTTACAATATGGAGCGCGACCCTTCAGAGAGCAGTAACTTAGCCGAGGATCCAGCATACGCTGATATTAAATCCATGCTTGCCATGGAGTTGGCAAAAACTCTCAAATCTACGGGAGCTAATCCCGATAAGATGCCGATTGATCAAGGCATTAAAACGGAATTGCCCGAAGAGTCCATTCGCTAAAGATCTCTTCATAATCATTTCATTAAGCTCCATCATTCATGCTGATTGATGGAGCTTTTTTATTTTCACTGTCCCAAAATGGCATTTCGTCGGTGCTTATATTACAAATATTAATTGATCCGAATGAAAATTTTTGCTGAAAAGGTGAAGGGAAAAAGGAATATAAAATGTTAAGAAAACTTCTAGTGACTTGGGCAATTTGTGCCTCATCTGTAATCAGCCAAGCTTTTGAGCTAGAGCGCCCTAATATTCTATGGCTGACGAGTGAAGATAATAATGCATCTTGGTTGGGCTGTTATGGTAACGAAAATGCCAAAACTCCAAATCTTGACAAGCTAGCGGCCGATGGCTTCTTGTATGAGAATACCTTTGCCAATGCACCCGTTTGTGCTCCCTCGCGTTGCACGTGGTTAACAGGTGTGAATGCCGTTTCTATGGGCACGCACCCAATGCGAAGTTCGCATGCAATTCCCTATGACAAGATCAAACTTTATCCACAGCAGCTGCAGAAGGCAGGTTATTTTACCGCAAATGGATTTAAAACAGATTATAACTTGGGGTCTAAGGGGCGCACGACTAAAAAGATTTGGGACTTTCAATCGAAAAAAGAAAACAAGGACATCCGCAGTACCTTTCATTTTTGGCGTCTGCGCAAGAAGGATCAACCATTTTTCTGTGTGATCAATACGATGACGAGTCACGAAAGTAAGGCACATGGCCTCAAGGACTACAAACTTGATCCAGCCAAGGTACAGCTCGCAAAGTACCACCCAGACACACCCATAATGAGACAAAATTACTCTAAATACCATGACCAAATATCGAAGATGGATACGGAAATTGGTTATACTTTGAAGCTTTTGGAAGAAGATGGTTTAGCAGATGATACAATTGTCATCTATTGCTCCGATCATGGTGGAGTTTTACCACGGAGTAAGCGCTTTCTCTTTGAGAGCGGAATTCATGCACCGCTAATTATTCGTATTCCGGAAAAGTATAAGCATCTCTGGCCAGCGGAGAAGCGAGGCGCACGCATTAAAGAATTGGTCAGCTTTGTGGATATGCCCAAAACTTGGTTGAGTATTACGGGATCAGAAATTCCACAATCAATGCAGGGACGTGTCTTTTTAGGAAAGGAGAAAGAAGCAGAGGCAGAGTATCACTTCAGTTTCCGTGGACGCATGGACGAACGCGTCGATAATGAGCGTTCAGTACGCAAGGGCCGATACACTTATATTAGAAACTACATGCCCTTTGCCCCTCGAGGAGCGATGTTAAATTATTTGTGGAAAATGCCTGCCGCGCAGTCCTGGGTCGCGGAGCATAAAGCGGGAAATACCAATGAAGTCAGTAGCCGTTTTTTCCATGCAAAGACGCATACAGAAGAACTCTATGATAGGAGCTCGGACTCAGATAATATCAATAACCTCATTGATCACCCAGAGTTTAAAGAAGTAGCAGTACAGATGCGTAAGGCTTTGCGAAATGCGCAGGAAAAGTATTATGATGCGGGACTTCTTCCTGAATATGAAATGCTACGCCTAGCTGAAAAACATAATACAAGCATGTATGACTTAGTTCGTGATCCCAAAATGTTTAATCATGCGGGGTGTTTGGATGCAATAGATGTGGCACTAGCGAAAGATCCCGCGAACTTAGAGCAGCTCATTCACTTACTTGAGGACCAGTCCCCGGAACTTCGTTATTGGGGCGCTATGGGATTGCTTCTCCTTGAAGAAGCTGCGAAGTCCGCAAGAACACCATTGATAAAGGCTTTAAATGACGAATCAGATCACGTGCGCATCATTGCAGCATGGGCACTTTTGAAAATTGGTGATGCGGATAAATGCTATGAGACTATCGGAGCGATTATCGAGAAGGAAGCTCCTGCTTTGTTATTTGCTTTGAATGTGCTTGACTGGATGGGTGAGCAAGGTCGACCTTTGGCCAAACAAGCTCTTGCGAGTAAAGCAGGGGGATATGTACCACGGATGCAGATGGCAATTGCCGAGACTTTGGGTTTGGAAGTGAAGATAAGTACAGGTAAGAAAGATAAAAAAAGTAAGAAGAAAAAGAAGTAAGACCGCTACGCTGAAAAACCGCTACGCTGAAAAACCGCTACGCTGAAAGATCGCTGCGCTGAAAGATCGCTACGCTGAAAGATCGCTACGCTGAAAGATCGCTACGCTGAAAGAAGCAAGAGGCCTGCAGGTTTTTTTGCTGGGAGCGCAGGAATCCTTCCTGCTTTAAAAAAGTGATTAGTTATCTGTTGGCAGTTTTATCTGTGTTAATCTGGGGAATCTGTGGATGAATTTTGTTTTCTCTATGCCGTACCTTCGGCACTCACGTTTTTGATCGACCTTATCTCCTAGCTCTCACGAGCCAAGCTTCTTTATGGCGTACCTTCGGTACTCAAAACTGCTCAATTGAATGCCGAAGGCATGATATAGTACGCCTATGCGTACACAACATCAGCGAGGTGAAAGACCTCGTCAGGGTTGACCGTCAGCCCTGTAGTCGAAGTCAACTGCGTCGTTGTGAAACGGGGTGGGTAGTAGGGCCTAGACGAAATATCAGTCCGTAGGATGACGAACGCGTTTCGGCCGGTCAGGGTGTCGAGCCTGCTATATCATGGCGAAGACCAGAGAGTGGGAGGAAGAGCTGCGTAGCCTGAGGGCGAAGTAAGCCAACTGCTCAAGTTATACACGCTGAAGAAAGGCGGAAAGAAAAGCGGTGTATAGACGCTGACAGGTGTTTGGTGACGGAATGGTGTGAAGGTGTTGTGGATCAAGTAGGGAGACCTGTGTGGGCAGTACGGATTAATCCGCCACGCAGGAGTCAGAGCCCTCATAGTAGCGATGAAGGTGGTGAAAGTCACTGGAGCAAAGGGGGGCAGGAAGGTGAAACTGAGAAGAAAAGAATAGAAGGAATATAAGAATGTCAGAAATGGCTAAACAAATATTAGGACGAGATGAACGCTTTGTTGAAATACAAGCGTGGGCGTCACCTTCTGTCTGGACGGATCAGATGCTGAAAACTCTTCATAGAGGAGTTGAAAGAGGCAAGTGGTACAGCTTATCAGATAAGCTGATGCGTAAGAATAATATTATGGAGGCTTGGGAGAAAGTGTGTTCAAATAAGGGCAAACATGGAGTGGACATGGTATCAATCGAGCGCTACGAATCAGAGCTGGAGTATAATAATGCTAAGCTTCTCGAAGAACTGCAAGACGGAAGGTATGATCCCAGTGCAGTGCGCCGAGTGGAAATCCCAAAAGGTGATGGTCGAAAGACCAGACCTCTGGGAATACCCACAGTGCGTGATCGAGTAGTTCAAACAGCTCTGAAACATGTGATAGAGCCGATATTCGATATCGACTTCTCGCCCTACAGTTTTGGATTTCGTCCAAAGCTGGGTTGCAAGGATGCACTTAGACGAGTGAATGAATTGTTAAAGCAGGGCTATCTCTATGTTATGGATGCCGACATCCAAAGCTACTTCGATACTATACCACATGAGAAACTCATGAGTCGAGTCAAGGAAAAGATCATTGATGGTAAAATTCTTGATCTGATCGAACAATTCCTCAAAGCCAATATCTTTGATGGTCTCAAACATTGGGAACCTGAAGAAGGTACACCGCAGGGAGGAATTATCAGTCCTCTGTTAGCAAATATCTATCTTGATCCCTTTGATCACAAGATGACCGAGGCTGGATTCGAGATAGTGCGCTATGCAGACGATTTCCTGATCATGTGTAAAAGTAAAGAATCAGCCAAAAGGGCATTGCGCAAAACGCGAAGGTGGATGAAAGCCAATGGGCTGAAACTTCATCCAGAAAAAACGCGAATTGCCGACATGACAGAGAAGTGCGAGTACTTCGAGTTTCTCGGATACCATTTCGAGAGAACGCGAAATACACATCGCATTAAACGTTGGCCAAGGAAGCAGAGCCTGAAGAAATGCAAAGATGCCATACGCAAGAAAACGAGGAGAAGCAATAAGGACTCAATAGAGGACATAATTGCTTACCTTCGGCCAAATCTTGTCGGATGGTATCAATACTTCAAGCACTCCACTGTGTATGCAATGCGAGGTATAGATGAATTTACACGCAGAAGACTGCGCAGCATTATAGCCAAATATAATCGCAAGAAAGGTTCTCATCGCATGATTGATACTCGTAAATACAATAAAGCCTACTTTACAGATCTAGGCTTCTTTTCACTGGAAGAAGCTTGGAAACTGGAATTTCAGTCTCTTCGGAGTAAGCACTGACTGGAGAGCCGTATGCGGGAGAACCGCACGTACGGTTCGGAAGGAGGGGAGACTCCGCAAGGAGTCTTCCCTACCCTTATACTTAGCCCAATGGCGGTAGCCTTGGGTGACGGAATGCACAATTCAAATTGAATGCCAAGGGCATGACATAGAGCTCTATGCCGTACCTTCGGTACTCAAAACTGCTCATTTGGAATGCCGAAGGCATGGTATAATATAGCCCAATGGCGGTAGCCTTGGGTGACGGAATGCACGATTCAAATTGAATGCCAAGGGCATGACATAGAGCTCTATACCGTACCTTCGGCACTCACTTTTTTTATCGACCTTATCTCCTAGCTCTCACGAGCCAGGCTAGCGTATGCCGTACCTTAGGTACTCAAAACTGCTCATTTGGAATGCCAAGGGCATGACATAGAGCTCTATGCCGTACCTTCGGCACTGAATGTGCTTATTTCTTACGTACTTTTTGAGGGATTTCTACGACTTGGTATTTTTCTCGAAGATTGGCTAATTCGATTTTCAGCTTTGCGATTTCCGCAGCGTATTCAGGGTTGCCGTATTGACTCGTCATTTCTTTGGGATCATTTTTCAGATCAAAAAACTCCCATTCTTCGCCATTTGGCACATCAATACCATAAAAACGAATGAGTTTGAAGCGCTTGCCAGAGACGCCTTCATGTCGTCGGACACTATGGACCGCGGGATACTCGTAATAATGGTAGTAAAGGTGACTTCTCCAGTCCGCAGGAGTCTCGCCTTTGAGTAAGGGGACCAAGCTCTCGCCCTGCATATCTTCTGGAGCCTTAATGCCTGCCATGGCTAGAAAAGTTTCAGCGAAATCAATGTTTTGAACTAGATCGGAATTGTGTGATCCAGGTGCAGTGACTCCTGGCCAATGAGCTAAAAATGGCGTGCGGTATGATTCTTCATACATAAAGCGTTTATCGAACCAGCCGTGCTCCCCCAAGTAAAAGCCTTGGTCTGCTGAGTACATGACAATGGTATTTTTATCTAAACCAGTTTCTTTTAGGTAATCGAGTAAGAAGCCAATGTTTTCATCTACACCTGCGATACAGGCTAAATAATCACGCATATACCACTGATATTTTAAGCGGATTAAAGCTTTTTTGTCATAGGGGTCTATTTTGCTCAACTCTTCTGTACGTTCGGGAAGTTTTGATTTTACATCACGGCTCATACGCATGGTTACGTCAATCGACATATCTTGCTTATTAGCGGCAGTTCCACGTCCTTGGTAATCATCAAAAAGTGTATCTGGCTCAGGGAAAGTCATCGCCTTAAATTTTTCTTTCCAACGTGTGGTTGGTTGCCAAGCTCTATGTGGGGCTTTGTAATGAACCATAAGCATGAAAGGCTTTTCTTGATCACGATCATTTTGTAACCAGTTCTTAGCGCGCTTAGTGATCACATCTGTGGAGTGTTCATCTTTGTAAGTAGTTTTTCCGTTAGTAGTTACAAATTCAGGATGCCAGTACTTGCCCTGCCCAGGTAAAACTTCCCAATAATCGAAGCCTTGCATGGCACCTTTTAAATGGATTTTCCCAATCATGGCCGTTTGATAGCCTTGCTTTTGAAGGATTTTTGGAACTGTTGCTGGTCGTGATCAAAGGGGCCGCCATTGGTCGTCTTACCGTTAATATGACTATGTTTGCCAGTCAAGAGAGTGGCACGGCTTGGAGCACAGATGGAGTTCCCCACATAAGCTCTATCAAAAGTCATTCCTTCTTTAGCAATACGATCGATATTTGGAGTTAAATTGAGATCTTTAAATCGCCCACCATAAGCACCGATAGCTTGGAAGGCATGGTCATCGGAAAACATTCAAAGAATATTAGGGCGTTCGCTAGCGAAACTGACTCCGCTTAGGAGCAGGAATAAAAAGACTAGAGCTTTTTTCATAGAGCTTCCTCATTGTTAAATTTAGTGATTGTCAAGTCCTGAAAAATAGTTGTCACTTTTGTTTATGTTAATTGACTAATATTTATGCACATTGTGTTTCATGAACAACACTTGGAAATGAATATTCCAAAGCTGTATGAGGGCGACAATTATTGTATAAGTAAATAGCCTGCTTAATTGCTTTTTTAGCATCTTTAAAGTTCTTAAATGTTTCGCGTAAATGATATTCATACTTCAGTATTCCGTTGACTCTTTCAGCTTTTGAATTTTCATAGCAATGGTTTTCTTCAGTCATACTGACAGGAAGATTTCTATTCGTCAAGATTTCAATGTAATCGTGACAGCAGTACTGAGACCCACGGTCAGAGTGATGGATGGGGTATGACCCTTTTGGGAGACTTTTTAAAGCCATCTTTAATGCTTTGATACATCCTACAGCTTCTAAACTCTCTCCCACATTATAAGCAATAATTTTTCTAGAGAAGGCATCTGTGATTAACGCTAGATAAACAAAGCTTTTTGCAACTCTGATGTAGGTTATATCACAAACCCACACCTGGTTAGGTGCGGTTAACACCTTATCCTTTATTAGATTTTTGTAGACTTTAAAACGATGCCTAGAGTCAGTAGTTCGACAGTACTTCCTCTTTCTTTTGATTAATAGGCGTTCTTCGCGAGCTATATCGAATAAGCGATCTCGTCCTATCTGTATAGAATTCTCTTTGAAGTTATCTACTAACATATTCTGCAGCTTTCGAATTCCGAGCTCAGATTGAATGCAACGTTGTTCTTTAATAAGATCGATCACAAGTTTTCTATCTACTTCTTTTTTGGTGCTTAAAGATTTATTTTTATAGAAATTTTGCCGACTCATATGGAGGTGATTACAAAGTTGTTTAACAGTAAAGTGGCTATTCATTGATCTGACTCTTTTGACCGCTTCACACCGACTTTTTTTTTGAAGGCTTCTTTATCAGATACGCCGAACTCATCACAAGCTATATCAAAGTAAGCTTTATTCATAACATCACTTATCGCTAGTTCGGTTACTGTTTTCTCTAACTCAGCAATATGCTTTTTAAGAGCTTTAATCTCATCAATATCATTTTCTGTTTCCACTTTAATCACCTTTGGTAATAAGTCTGTTCTACCATACTTTTTGACCCAGGCTCTTACTGTACAAGAGCCTGATATCCCATAAGCTTGGCTCGCTTCTCCACAGCTTATAAATTTACCTTTGGAGATCTCGTTTACCACTTTTTGTTTAAATGATTCACTATATCTTATTGTATCTTTCATAGGTTTTTCCTATTTTAGATGACAACCTATATCAGGACAAGACAATTACTACCTTGCACAGGCCACTGACGACTTATGTGACGCAAGAGGCCAGATAAATGTATGATAAGCTTGGGGTTTTTATATCTATTGACGGGGGAAAATAAGTTCTTGATCTATGTCGCTCGAGTAGCTATTGAGATTGCTTTATTTTTTTCTCTTTAGACTTTTTATCTTTTTTAGGTTTCTTACGCTTTTTTCGTTCTAAAGTAGGGTACTGATTGTGTAGATCCATGGCTTTTTGGCGTAGTTCATTAGTGATTTCAGGCATACTTGCAGAGAGGTCAGTCATTTCTGCAGGGTCATTTTCAAGATCAAAAAGTTGCCAGTGACCCTCGGGATATTTCTTTTCGTCTTTCATTGAAGCAATCACTTTCCATTTACCCTTTCTTGCCATGCGGTAATGTTTGTAAGAAAAGACGAATTCCCGATCAAGAATTGACTCACCTTTCAGGAGCGGTAAAATATTTGATCCATCCATTGGATTGAGAGTGCGTTCGCCGATGTTTTTTGGGTAGTTTGTTGCTGTTGCCGCATAGATAGTTGGAGCTATATCCATGATTTGTACAGGTTCACGGACATATGCCTCTGTGGCAGATTTTGCCATATTCCCAGGCCAGTTAACAATCATGGACGTGCGCATTCCTCCTCCCCATAAAGATTGTTTGGCTCCTCGCAATGGAGTGTTTTGGAAAGCGGCGACTACTGAGCCACTATCGCCTGCATGGGCATAAGGAGGGACGCCCAGTTGAGCGATTTCTTCCATTTCCATCTTATCCAATTTTGTATTGCCGTATTTTCCACGCACTGCACAGGCACCGTTATCTGAGAGGAAAAATATTAGCGTATTTTCATATTGATCCGTTTCTTTGAGCATAGTGATGATTCTACCTACTTGTTCGTCAGCTACATCGAGCATGCCCGCAATGACCTCTAACTTACGAGTATAGAGCCTTTGTTCCTTGCTGTTAAAGTCATCCCAGTTAAATACTTTGCTTTGTTCGCCATCATGTGAAAGTGGAGGGAGCTTCCAGGTCGCCGGATCAATAATGCCTTTACCCACCATTGTCTGGTATCTTTGATTGCTCATTTCACTGACGCCAGCATCATAGCGGCCCTTGTATTTGTCGACATATTTCTTAGGTGCGTGAAAATCAAAATGAGGTGTGTGAACTGAATAGTACAAAAAGAAAGGTTTATTTTTATCAATGGCTTCTTCTTTGACCGTTTTGATGGCGTGATCAGTGTAGGCAATGGTGCTGTACCAGTCATCGGGCAGACTACTTTTATCAATGGATTGATCCTGATGCATTAATTGCTTCACTGAGTCCTTAAAATATGAGGCTCTGTAGCGTTCACCGAAACGAAATTGGAAACCTGCCTCCATTGGTTCTGTGCGAATATGCCATTTGCCAGAGAGTATGGTGGTATAACCTGAGTCACCCAGGACTTCGGCAATGCAGGCGGCCTTGTTTTCAATAAAATCTCCACCTGCTTCACCTTGGATGCCCAATCGTTTAGAGTTCATTCCCGACATGAGGGCGCAGCGGGTGGGTGCACATTTGGCATTATTCATACAGTTTAGAAAAGTGGCGCCTTCATCAGCGAGTTTTGAGATATGGGGCATTTGAGCTTCGCCTCCCATGTATTCGGGATCGGAATAACCCATGTCATCAAATAAAATGATGATTACGTTTGTTTTTGTATTTTCTTTTGAGTGGACGCTGAGTATAAAAAGACCGGCGATAATCAGGACCTGACTGAAGGCGCGCATATTTAATTTCCTTTCTAAATTTGGGTGAAATGTTTACATACCTACACCAAAGATAACTTGAGTTCTGGACAGGGCTAAATAATAAATCAAGGGTTTATCGATTAGAGATAGAATCATAATTTATACATCATTCCATTCAAAATGGGGTGAGGATCAAGCCTTCGACACCTTATTTTTTTAAGGTAAATCTACAGCTCTCTAAGTATTTTGAATTAATTATTCATTTTCTTTTTAAGTCGTGTCCATAAGTTCTGTATCGCTCTGTGAATGAATTATTACATAGGTTGAGATGATGTCGTATCTACTTTTCTTCTTCTTGCTTTCAACAAGCTAGGCGAGATAAGACCTGGAATCAGTGATGTGCATAATCCTTGATTCTATCAGTTTATTTTTGTGCCGTATATAATTATAGGATGAATATTTATCGTGAGTCTTAGAATGAATCGAAGAACTTTATTGAGAGGCGCCGGTGTCGCTCTAGCTTTGCCTAATTTAGAGCTGTTTGCCGATGTGAAAAAACCTGAGAAAATCAGGCGTTTCGTAGGCTTCTGTGGCCCTTTAGGAGTTTATCCACCCACATTTTTCCCTCAGAGAGGCGGAAAGGATTACCAACTGACAGAAACGACTCAGCCCTTGGAAGCTCACAAAAAAGATATCACGATTTTTAAAAACTTAGACCACGGTTTAAGAGGTGGGCACAAGGGTATACACGCTTTTTTGAGCGGAGTAAAGTTACAAGATGCTACATCTAATATTCTTTATCCCGAAAAGAATATTAGCCTCGATCAAAAATTTGCCGACGCGGTAGGGCACAAGACACGTTTTCATTCATTTGCGGTATGCCCATCAGAGAAAAATCGCTTGGGTTTAATGAATACGACCACATGGACGAAAAACGGTATTGCGGTGCCCAACATCGAAGATCCACTGATTCTTTTTAATAAGTTGTTCAAACAAGATAGCCCAGATCAGATTCAGCAGAACCTCCGCCAAACCGATATTCGCAAAAGTATTTTAGATGCGGTTTTAGTTCAATCGAAGACGATGAACGCCAAGCTAGGTCGTGCGGATCAACAAAAAATGGATCAGTATTTTACTTCTATTCGCGAGTTGGAGCAAAAAATTCAGCTCCGTAGAAAATGGATTAATATGGACAAACCACGAGTGAGAGACTTCAATAATAATGCAGGGAGTCAAGATGAGCTTTTTGGCATCTTTTTTGAGCTCTTGCATTTAGCTTTAACGACGGACTCAACGAGATCAGCCGTTTTTCACGTTCCCTTTGGAATTGATTTAAGTGGGATAGGAGTCGACAATCGCGGTTACCACGGTTGTTCACACCACGGTAAGAGTCCTGAAATAGTCGCAGACCTTAAAAAGGTCGATACCTTTCTTATGAAAACATTGTCGGACTTTATTGCTAAGCTCAAAGAGAGTCAAATCTTAGATGACACTGTGGTATTATTCGGTAGTGGCATGAGCGATGGTTCGCCGCATAGTAATGAGTGTCTCCCAGTCATTGTGGCTGGAGGTGGATTTAATCATGGTGAGCACAAAATCTACTCAACAGAGCCAGGAAAGAAAATCCCTTTGTGTAACCTTTACTTGACTATTTTACAGTCTTTGGGTTTAGAGATTGATCGCTTCTCAAATAGTACGGGAACCATTAATAGTTTTGGGATGGTTTAATTATGGTGTCCTTTAACTCTGTAAATTTGGATGCGGTATGGATATAAAATTTTATTGCCCTCATTGTGACCAAAAGTTGGTTTGCGAAGACAGTGCTGCTGGTCAAAATATAGAATGTCCCCAGTGTGCAAGTTCTATTGCTGTTCCTAATGCGGCAGCAGCTGAAGAGGTGACGCCTCAGGAGCCATTAGTAAGTGAGCCTCAAGTCGTCGACTCGAGTAATCAGCCACAGAAACGCCCCAAAACTAATCCTTCGCGTAAAAAAACGATGCGGGGATCTAACCCTACAAAAGCTCGGAGTTCAACAAGAAGAAAAACTCGTGTTCAGCAAAAAAGTGGTAATGGCCTACTGGTCACTGCTTTTCTATTTATTGTGTTTACTGGAGCGGCCATATTTTTCTTTAAAGACAAATTCCAGTCTGCGATGGTGGACGATCAGAAGATTGCTAAAAATAATGCACCTAAAGTAGGGGAGCCTTTAGAAGCCTCTGAAGAGGCTAGCGCGTCGGAGAATAATGAGTTAGATAAGAGTTCATTTGAAGAAGATGATTATTCTGAGCCAGCAGTGATCGAATCTACAGCCCCTTACGTGAAGCCTGAACCTGTAGGACCTCCAGAAATCAAAGGAGTTGATGAAAAAGTTCAGCCTTTTTTAACTCAATATTGCCTCGATTGCCACAATAATAGCAAAGATAAAGGCGAGTTGAATTTGGAAGAACTCAATGGCTTTCATACCAATGCAGACACCTTAGAAATGTGGCATGATATATATGATCAAATCAAAGAGGGCGAGATGCCTCCTGAAGAGGAAAATCAACCGAGTGAGCAAGAACGAAAAAGTATGATGGCTTGGATTCAGAAGCAGATGGTCGCAGGCAAAGAAGATATGAAAAAGGCGACTTATACCCATTTGCGTCGACTTAATAACAATGAGTATAACAGAACAGTTGGCGATTTGCTAAAAATTGATACCTCCTTGCTCGATCTAAGTAGAAATTTCCCCACTGATGAGCTTAAAGAAAATTTTAAGAATAATGGTGAAGCCCTTCAGGTGTCGTCATTTCACTTAGAGGCATATATAGAGGCAGCAGAGGAGGCCATAAATAAAGCGGTCTATTTTGGCGATAAGCCAGAAATTCAAACGAATACTTTTCGTCCCCCGTACTCAAAAAGTAATAATGTTTTAAAAGCTGCAAGAGTTTTAGGCAAAGATAAGTTTATGGACCTTGTGGAGCAACGTTCTTACGCTTTTCACCCGGAGCAACTCAGTGGCGTGCCTGAGTCTGGTTATTATAAGGTGACGGCAAAAGTTCAGGCCCGCAATCGTAAGCACGATCTTAATCCCAAGTCCTTCAAAGTCCCACAGGATCAGTTACTCAGAGCCTCCATTGTGTTGACGGACCCACGAACAGGGGACTCCAATTATTTCACGGCTTCAGATAGAACGGCACAAGAGTTTGAACTTAAAGATGAAAAAGTCATGGAGGTTTCCGGTAAGTACTGGATCGATAAGGGTTACACAGCGAAAATAGGTTTTCCCAATTCTATCCCATTCTTCAAGCCTGCAAAAGGCAAATTTGATCGTAAGAAATTTAAAAAATTCTATAAAGGCAGAACAGGTCCTTTTGGTGGATTTTTAGCAGCTCAGGACGTTATGAGGGATCACGGTCCAGTTGTTCGGGTATTTGAGTACAAGATTGAGGGACCTTTTTATGACGAATGGCCAATTGCATCACATAAAAATCTATTTGCTAAAAAGACTTTAAACGAAATCAATATCAACACAGCGATTGATTCATTTGCGAGCCGAGCATTTAGGAGATCGATTAAGTCTGAAGATACTGCAGCGATTAAAGCAATGATGAAACGCTTATTAAGTAGTGGTTTCACGAAAGAAGAAAGTATTAAGGCAGGTTTAGTAGCGGTCCTGTCTTCACCCCAATTCTTTTACTTACAGGAAAATGAAGGCACCTTAAATGATTATGCCTTAGCAAATCGCCTTTCTTACTTTCTTTGGTCATCTATGCCTGATAAAGAGTTAATGGCTTATGCGAAAGCCGGGAGGTTACGTCACCCAAGCATATTAGAAAAGCAAGTTATACGCATGATGAAAAGTCCCAAGATTGAGGGCTTTATTAATAATTTTTCGGATGGTTGGCTGCAACTCAATAAACTCGGAACGATGCCTCCCGACCGCAAGCAGAATGTTGATTATTACGTCAATGACTTAGAGCATGCCGGGCGTCAAGAAACACTTCATTTTGTTAAAGACTTGTTGTATAGCAATGGGAAAATAAGAAACTTCCTCAATTCAGATTACACCTTTATGAACAGAGGTTTAGCGACTTTTTATGGTCGAAAAGATGTTTCCTCATTTAAGTACAATGCCTATAAAAAAGTGAAGTTGTCAGATCCACGAAGAGGTGGGCTTTTAGGACAAATGAGTTTGCTCACAGCAACGGCAGACGGCATTGATACGACTCCGGTTGTTCGAGGTGCTTGGGTGGTAGAAAATATTTTTGGAGAGCACTTAAAAGAACCCCCTGGAGTTCCTGCGATTGAGCCTGATATCAGAGGGGCAAAAACCATTCGTCAGCTTTTAGTTCAGCATACGACGGATAAAAATTGTGCTTCTTGCCACGATAAAATTGATCCGCCGGGTTTTGCCTTGGAAAACTTTGATCATGTAGGGCGTTGGCGTGATAACTATAATGAAAACCGTAAGAAAATGCAGGTCATGCCAGTGGATGCTTCTGGAAGAATGGCAAGAGGTCAACGCTTTGATGATATCGTGGACTTTAAAAAAATCCTTATCTCCAAGCAAGATGTCTTTACTCAGGCCTTAACGACAAAACTTCTTACTTATGCTTTAGGGCGCGAAGTTCGTTCTTTTGAAAAAGCAAAAGTCGCCAGCATTGGCCGAAGAAAAGAAAACTTTAGAGATCTTGTTATGGCGGTTGTGAAATCTGATTTATTTCGCCGGAAGTGAAAAATGAGGAAAAAAGGCGTTTTTAGATAAAAATATTATAAAAATGATCATTAAGGTTTTGGCCTTGAGATTTTATGTCCTTAGTTAATCTCATTGGTGACGAGTTATTATCGATGAATCTTTTGTAAGAATAGTAAATATATAAGGTTGAATATATGAAAAAATTTACATTGATTGAACTTTTAGTTGTGGTGGCCATCATAGGGATTTTGGCTTCTTTACTCATGCCTTCATTGAGTAAGGCCCGTAAGAAAGCAAAGAAAGCTATTTGTGTGAATAATCAAAAACAAATTGCAACAGCTCTTTTTATGTACACAGATGATTCAAATGGACACTTTCCAATTAATACATCTGGTGATCTTATAAAAAATATCAGTTGGGCTGATCGTATCTCAACTTACCTCAGTTTAAATTTGACTGAAACGCAAATAAAAAACAGAGATTTTGGAATCATAGATGGTAAGAACCAAGTGACGAGTTATCCAGCTTTTTCATGTCCAGAATTGATTCCGAGTAATGCTGGTTATGCAGATTTAACTGTCACAGCTTACAACCCGAGTAGGTTTCAACTGACTAATAGTGGCGATGTCAAAGGTAAAAAAAGAGGTTGGATGGCTCCTTGGGTAAAGGATGCAACTGATGGGGTGAGTATGACTGTAAATGAAATTAATAATAAGTCGATATTAATCGCAGAAGGCAAAGAGCAGGTTCTTGGTACAGCATCTAATACGGATGTGGAAATTACAGATTATCAGAGCGAGCAAAATGATCCAACGATTTGGCTACATGAGGGCTATAAATTAAACTGGACAATGGCGGATGGATCAGTTCAGTATATGAATTTTATGCAGACAACCTTACCACTGTACGATGCCTGGGGCACTAATGATGTGCGTGAGACACTGTGGGATTGTTGGCAGTAGAAATTTTCTTTGATAACAATGAATGCCTGTGGCTTAAAGGTCATGAAGGCTTTTTTTAAGGGTAGACTGATCTAAAGCGTGGGCGATATGCAGGTATAATTTTCTCTCCCAAACGCTGAAGCGTGGACTCCGCACGCTTTTGTCTTTCGGTACGCTGTACCTAAAAAATCAAAATAGTTTAGAATTATCGTGCCAAGGGTACGGAGCATATTCTAGCCTGATGCACTCCGACATTCTACGCAGCAACTTGAAGTTCGATTTGAGATAATAACTGGTAGAGTCTCTCCAAGTTGAACCCTATAGTGCTTATGAGCGTTTCCTGTCGAACTCTCTTTAAGCCACAAACGGTAAACCTCTCAAGATTGTGATAGTTCTTCATCTTTGAAATCCCCGCTTCAGAGATTGAGCGGATGTTTCTCGCCAGCTGATAGTTTTCACTTTCATAAATTTCTTCTCCCAGAAGCTTCTTGCCCTTTGAACCGCTGATACTGACTAATTCCACTCCCTGTTCTATGGCGTAATCCAAATTCGTTGCAGAGCTATATCCATCATCAACACTGACCATCATAGCGGATTCTCCAGTCATTTTTTTATTTTCCACAAGGCAATCTGCAAAGACTTTACTGTCACTGGTATTTCCAGATTCCAAAATGAAAGAAGTCAGAAAACCATTGGCACTAAAAGCAAAGTTTGGACGATAACCAAAAACTGTTTCACGACCGCCTTTTTTGATAAAGGCAGCGTCGTCATCACTCATACTGTAAATTTTTCTTGCCGTCTTGGCATCGTAGTCCTCAGGAGCCATCTTAAAGCGGTGCTCAACCATCAAAACTTTATCAATAAAGCGAGAAAAATCTTCATCAAGCATCGAGGACTTTATACTGCTACAGTGCTGTTTGATTTTAGGTAGAACCTTTTCCAGGCGTGTTATAAATTTTCGACACCTCGGCAAAAGTTCTTGTGTATAAGACTTATACCTCATTTTCTTGGCTCCTTTCTTCCCTTTAAACATCGAAATCACAAAATCCAAGTTACTCATATCATCACAGTAATTCTGTAGACGTTTGAGAGGGATTCCTCTACGTTCAAGGCAAGGGAGCTTATCATGTACTTTCTGAATATTTTTCATAACTTTACAACTAAGGTTCTTCAGTAATGCACTATCAACCGGCCAGGACGAATCGGCTTTGATGGCTGTGGAATCAATGATTACTGCTGAGAAATCATCTAAGTCACATGCTTTGACACAGTTCAAAATAGCTTGATGAAAAAGTGTAAGGGTATGTTCAGAAAGTGCAGAAATCTGTTCATGAATCGTATTGCGTGAAGGGAACTTCCCGATGCCTAGGCGCCCGATAAATTGATGTAATGAACTGTTCTCACATAACATGCTATAGCCGCGTTCCCCGTAACAATTATTATAAAAGTGACGGGCTATGAACAAGGCAACCACTAATTCCGCTGGTGGATGCTTTTTGGTATTGCCATTTTTAAATTCGCGATTTTTAGTAGCGGCCCTATCCATACTCAACTGGAATTGATCACTCTCAATCGCTTTTCGGATCCCTTCAAATTCAGGAAGAAGTATGATTTCCCCCGCAATCTTCAGCGGACCGCTTAAAATTCCTGCCGTTTGTTGTAGTTCCCCGATGAAATATTCGGAAAAAAGAGTATCGTTCATGATGAATTCCGCCTGCTATTTGTTTTTGTAAAGAACTACAATATAGCATTTTAGGCGGAATTTTTTACAAATAAATACATTTTAAAGCTATTATTTATGAGCCTCTTGAATGAACTGTCGGAGTGCATCTAGCCTATGGTTTTAACCATAGGAGATTTTGCGTAAAGCTCTACCGTGCTGTAGGAACGGTGCATAAATATTTGCTGACTATTATGATTTGATTAAATGATGAGGGACGAATCCCTCAACTTCCTTTGAAGGGCTTGCTATTGCTAGCCTTTTACCCAATGAAAACTACTTTAAATGCCAGTCTGTGCCGTCAGCCATGATGCTATCGTTGATTTGGTAAAGCTGCTTGATGAGCTTTTGAGTGAGCTCGGGATTTTGACTAGCAATATTTTTTTCTTGACCCGGATCGAGCTCTAAATCAAAGAGCTCAAAGTCTTTGTACTTACCACTTTTTACGATGGGGATAAGCTTTTCATCAAAGAGGTTGGCTTTTTTCATGTCGTAATCAGGTGCGGCATGTATCATGTATTTACCCTGACGCATAGCAACAATGGCCTTAGCTTTGTGAAGATGCCAAAAGAGAGCTTGCTGACGTTCAAATTTTGCGGGTTCCGCAAAGAGTAGGGGGCTGAGGTCAGTACCATCCAAGTGAAGGCCTGATGGGTTGGGGTTTTCTACAATCGCTCTTAATGTGGGCATGATATCTACCAAGGCTGCGGTTTCTTGAACGACTTGACTTTCTTTGACATGACCTGGCCAAGAAATAATTCCTGGGACGCGTAAGCCGCCTTGGTAATTGCTTCCTTTATTACCTAAAAAAGGTTCAGTGCGTTCGCTTAAAAAACTGCCGTTATCGGAACTGTAGATAATGAGTGTGTCTTCAGGCTTTGCGACTTCCGCAAGTTTGTTGAGCAATCGTCCAACAGCTTGATCCGTGTTGTCGATCGTAGCTGAGTAGAGGTCTTCGTTTTTAGACTTTTTTTGATCTTTGTATTTTTTGATGATGTCTTCTGGAGCGGCCATTTTTTTGTGGGGTTCGTGAAACCAAACATTCATGAAAAAAGGAGATTCTGTATCTTCACGCTTATCGAGCCAGTTGATGGCATCGTCCACAACAAGCTGAGCTGAATAACCTTCTAAAGGACCAACTTCTTTGCCATTGCGAACAAAGTTATTGGGGTTTTTGTGACTCGGAGCAGCATTGTTTCCCGTGGCAAACCAATAATCAAAACCGTGGGCATCGGGATTTGGTTTTTTCGCTTTTTTACCTGTCATACCGAGGTGCCACTTACCAAAGTGAGCCGTCATATAGCCCTTTTCTTTAAGCATTTCAGCGAGGGTGATTTCTCTTTCGAGTAGATGAGTTTTTTGGGTGGCGTCGTGAACCCAGCTATATATTCCCGTTCTTATATGGTGACGCCCAGTAATGAGGGTGGCTCGCGAAGGAGAGCAAACGGCGCTACCAGAATAAAAGGTCTCGAACTTGGTGCCTTTTACAGCCAGAGAATCAATGTTTGGAGTTTCGACTGGACCCTTATAACAAGCAATATCTTTGTAGCCAAGATCATCTGCAAGCAGAATGACTATGTTGGGAGTTTTTGCGGAGAGCGCAAAGACGCTGAAAAACGAAATGAGAATAAACTTGAGCATAAAAAAGCCTTTTTCTTTTTATACACCCCGAATTTTATAAAAAATGACTCGGGATTACAATTATTTAGTTAATATGTTGATCACAGTTAAGAAATAGGCTAATTCAGCTTCAAAAAACAGGGCTTATTTCTTTGGTTTCTTATTTTTGATTTTTCCCTTGGCAAGTTTCGATTTATACTTCTCTTCGGGTGAATATTTGGGATGTTTTTTATAAACTTCAGCTTGGATAGCCGCGACTTCTTTTTCCCAGTTCTGGTATTTCTTTTCGAGTTCAGCGACTCGTTCAGGGAATTTCGCAGCCAGATCATTTTGCTGAGTCCGATCGCTCTTTAAATTATAGAGCTGCCAGGGGGATTTTGGAGCATTTGGCTGTTTTTTATTTTTTCGATAGAGCTTCCACTCGCCATCGTGAATATTTTCGTGTCCTTCATAGTACTGAACAAAAGAACGTTCAAATTCTTTGTCTTCCAGTAAAGCAGGAAGGAGGCTCACACCATCGAGATCGAGTATTTTACGACCTTTATAAGTTTCTGGGTACTCGATTCCTGTGATATCGAGAATTGTCGGCATGAGATCAATAATATGACCAACCTGACGGTTAATTTTACCAGGCTTGCCGAAGCCAGCTGGCCAGTGAGCAATCATGGGAGTAGCAACACCGCCTTCATTGAGAGTAGATTTATTTCCGCGGAATGGAGTGTTGCACATTTGCGCTCCGATTCCATCAATTCTTGCGCGCGTTCCACGGGCGCCTAGTTTGCCACCTTTCGGGATCATTGTCTCGCTTCCTTCACCGCTGGCGCCATTATCCGACATGAAGAAAATCAGGGTATTGTCCCAAAGATCATTTTTCTTTAGGTAATCAAAGAAGTGTCCGAGTTCCACATCCATGCGGTGAACCATGGCGTAATGCACGGCTAAAGCGCGCTGGTAATATTTTTTGCGTTCAGGACTTAAGTCTTTCCAGGCATTTACAGCCGGTTCAAGTTTACAGCTTTCGGCATCGAAAATGCCATTTTTGATCATGTATTGATAACGTTTTTGACGAACGTCATCGGTGCCATTTTTAAAGACATCTAGGTAGAGTTGTACATCTTCTTCCAGGGCTTGCAAAGGCCAGTGAGGGGCATGTGATCCATAATACATAAAGAAGGGTTTATCACTCTTTTTTTGAATGATTTCTTCTTCTATAAAGCGATTAGCATAACGGGTGTCTTCTGTCGTTAGGTACCATTCTTCGAGGGGTACTTCCATATCTTCAACAGTGTACTGCCTGTCGTCGATTCTCATTTTTCCAGCATCTTTCTTTTTATCTTCAGTTGGCCAATAAAAGATTGCTGAAAGAGGACTGCCAAAGTAGCGAGAAAAACCAAGGTCCATGGGCTTGGGAGTGATATGCCATTTGTCGATCATGAGATTGACATATTCACCCTCAAGAGCTTCTGCGATGCTTAGTCCACCATAGTCGATGACATTACCAGAGCCGTGGTCGGCACCTGTTTTATGATTCGAAACACCCGTCATGAGCGATGCACGGGTAGGAGCACATTTTGCATTGTTATAAAAATTGGGGAAGAGCAAGCCGTCTTTCGCCAATTTATCGAGATTTGGGGTCTGAATATCACCGCCTACGCAGCCAAGATCTGAATAGCCCATATCGTCGGCAAGGATAATGACGATATTAGGCTTCTTTGCGGGGAGCTCTTTACCCGTTAATGATAGACAAGATGCGACAAAAGTCAGTGCTAAAGCGGTGCTTTGAGTGATTTTCCAATTCATAATTATATCCTTTATTAGTATCGATTCGATACACATAGCTAAAGATATAATATGGACATGAGGATGGCCAAAATAATGGAAACTAAGAAGGGGGGGGTAAATTTTTAAAAGTAGTTTTAACTACTTCTTTTGATCTTTTTTATAGATGCTTTTGCCGTAGGAATCCACTTTGCTAGCGATAGAGTCACTCCATTTTTTAGCATTGAATTTGGGGTTAATCTTCGGCATATATGCCTTTCTTTCAGCGAGCCAGTTCATTAATTTTCGTTCCATCTCTTTAGCTTTTTCTGGCATTTCTTTTGAGAGGTCTTTTGTTTCGCCGAGATCATTTCGCAAGTTGAAGAGTTCAATTCGTCCTTCAGCGGTGATTTCTTTACTTGCGGGGTCCGCAATATAATCGCCAAAGAACTTCACTAATTTATAATCTCCCATGCGAATTACACTACTTGGGGTGTGGCTGTAATGAGGGACGTAGACGGGCATGTGAATACAGAAGAACTCTCTTTCAATGTTCCCACCATTTACTAGGGGCATGATGTTCATACCATCGAGGGGATGATTGGCGGGGATGGGGGTATCTGCAATGCTTAAAAAACTAGGAAATAAGTCAGTTATGTGAACAGGTTCAGAAATCGTTTGTCCAGCTTTGATCCTTTCAGGCCAGTGCATGATAAGAGGGACGCGAATGCCACCCTCATAAGCAGAGCCTTTGCCACGACGAAGTGGTTCGTTTTCCCAAACTCGTGAGAGGCCACCATTATCTGACATGAAAATGACGAGGGTTTCGCGATCACTTTTCATTTCCTCGATGCCTTTCATCAAAAGGCCGATGCTTTGATCCATGTAATCAATCATCGCGAAGTAATCCGCAATCGGACGATCTTCCCAGCTGCCTTTTTTATCAGGGCTTTTGTTGTAGCCCATAGCCACATATTTTTGTATAAGTTCAGCAGGCGCCGCTAAAGCTGTATGCAATGTGGTGTGTGCGAGGTAGGCAAAAGTTGGCTTGGATTGATCCTGTTTGAGATAGTCAATAACTGCCTGTGAATAAGCCATGACACTTTTGGGATCATTTGGTTGCTTTTTCATTTTGATGTGATCAAAGCCCCACTGAGCAATATACTTTGGGGAACCCATTTGAGCGCGCACTCGGCTTTCCTCTACATCGATATGCCATTTGCCGATGACACCGACGCGATAGCCAGTGTTTTTGAGTTCTCGGCCAATATTGATTGATTTAGGGTCAAGAGTACGATTAGATTCAGGTTGGATGAGGCGAGCATTGGGTAGCAGATGTTTTTCGAGAACCACGGCGGTGTGATTCGTGCGCGCAGCCGATTGTCCAGTGAGAAATGCAAAGCGGGCAGGTGAGCATTGCCCCATTCCGTAGGCATCGGTAAAGCGTGCGCCTTCTTTTGCCAGTTTATCTAGATGTGGGGTCTGCACATACTTATTGCCATATGAACTCAGTCCATTCCAGCCAAGGTCGTCGATTAAAACAAAGACAATATTTGGGCGCTGGTCCGACAGGAGCGGGCTTGAAAGAGTGAAAAATAAAAAAGTGAGAATGAGTTTCACGTATGATCCCTATTTAATTCGTTTTATGTGTCCAGCTTAATTCCTAGGCTTGGTGTACTTCTATTAATCGTATCGAAATGAAAAATATATACAGGGAAAAAATAAAATGACTCGATTTTTTATAATGATTCTGCTTTCTGGCTTAGTTTTTGCGGAAGACGCAAAGAGTAAGAAACCAAATATTCTATGGCTTTTTTGTGATGACATGGCAGTCAATGCCATCGGCGCCTACGGCAGTCGCTTTGCCGAGATGAATATGACCAAAAATATTGATGGACTTGCTAGAGAAGGCATGCGCTTTGATAAAACTTATGTTTGTAATTCTGTGTGTGCTCCAAGTCGCGCGGCCTTACTCACAGGTAAGCACAGTCACAAAAACGGTAAGTACGGTAACGTTGAAAAGTTTAATCACGATCAGATGCAGTTTCAGAAATTGATTGGCAAAGGCGGATATCAGTCAGCTTTATTTGGAAAAACTCATTTGCAGGGAGAGATTCAAGGTTTTGATCATTGGGAAACCCTCCCGGGTCATGGCAAGTATATCAACCCAGCCTTACTAACAGCTGAAGGCAAAGTGAATCATGAGGGACATTCCTCTGATGTGATCACTAATCGGGCTCTTGAATGGTACAATGAAAAGCGCGATAAAGATAAACCCTTTATGTTGATGGTTCATTATAAGGCTCCTCACCGTGCATGGATTCCTGCGCCTCGCTTTGTCGAAAAGTTTAAAGATACGGTATTTCCTGAGCCCAAGACTCTTTTTGACGATTACAAAACTCGCGATATGGCCGTGCAACACTCTATGGGCATTCGCGAGCATATGAATCTGGAAAAAGACTTGAAAACAAATATTTGGGAACACAGAAAATATTTGTTAAATAAAGACCTATCTAAAGAAGAGTTGACACGTCAGAAGTACCAAGCTTACATGAGAGATTATTTTGCCTGTGTCGCTGGTGTTGATGAAAACGTGGGGCGCTTGCTCGATCAACTCAAAGCAGACGGCATTGATGACAACACTATTGTCATGTTCAGTTCAGATCAGGGCTTTTATCTTGGAGAGCATGGCTGGTTTGATAAGCGCTGGATGTATGAAGAATCTTTTAGAACTCCTTACATTGTGAAATGGCCGGGTGTGACCAAGCCGGGAAGCGTTAACACGGATCTTTGTCAGAATATTGATTTCGCGGAAACGTTTTTAGACATTGCAGGTGTTGAGGCGCCTAGTGATATGCAGGGAGAAAGTCTAGTGCCCCTATTTGAGGGTGAGACACCGAAAGACTGGCGCAAGAGCCTTTACTACCATTATTACATGGAGGGTCATGGCGTGACGATGCACGATGGCGTAAGTACTGGTGATTATAAACTCATTAAATTCTATGGTAAAAAAGCCAAAGGAAAAGATCATTGGGAATTCTATGACCTTAAAAATGATCCCGCTGAAATGAATAATCTCTACAATAATCCCGAGATGGCGTCTAAGATTAAAGAAATGAAAGAGGAATACACTAGCATCCGCGATTACTACGAAGTTCCAGATGAGCGCGTGGTCATGGTGAAACGCGATAAATCGAAGAAAAACAAAAAGTAAATAGCTTTGATATTCTCAGTTGATAAGAATGTCAGGTTTTTATGAAAAATGAAGTCAGTGATGTCCTAAAATTTTTAGGAACTTAGTGATTATATAAAACGGGATTTATAATTATGAAAAAATTCACCTTAATTGAACTCTTAGTAGTCGTGGCCATCATAGGAATTTTAGCCTCTTTACTTTTACCAGCTTTAGGAAAGGCACGTAAGACAGCAATGAAAGCGATATGTGTCAATAATAATAAACAGATTGTGACTGCTTTATTTATGTACACTGATGATCATGACCAATATTTTCCAACTAATTATACGACAGGGACGGGTGACAATGTTGGTTGGACAGATAGGATTTTTTCCTACTTAAATATAGACTTAACTGACAATCAGTATAAAAATCGTTCACCAGGTATTAGCGAAGGAAAAAATCAAGTCACAAGTTTTCCTACTTTTGCCTGTCCTGAATTTGTGCCTTCAGGTAATAACCCAAGCCATCCTATAACCTCCTATGGACCAACGAAGTATGGCCTAACAAATTCAGGTAACGTTAAAGCCCAGCACAGGGGATGGATGGCTGGTGACCATGATGGTACACAAGTAAGTATGAAAATTACTCAGCTCAATAATGATGCGCTCATGATTGGGGAAGGTGTGGAAAAAGTTATTGGGACGGGATCAAATGCCAATATTCAAATCGATGATTTTCAAGATAAAGTG
The DNA here is from genome assembly GCF_000170755.1 of Lentisphaera araneosa HTCC2155. NCBI lineage: Bacteria > Pseudomonadati > Lentisphaerota > Lentisphaeria > Lentisphaerales > Lentisphaeraceae > Lentisphaera > Lentisphaera araneosa. Next base: position 256,158 of record NZ_ABCK01000005.1, on the reverse strand, counting down.
AGTGACCTAGATTTTTGGCTACATGATGGTTATAAAACCAATTGGGGCATGAGTGACGGGTCCGTTCGGTATATAAACTTTATGCAAACCACTTTCCCTCTGTTTGACGCTTGGTCGACTAGTGATGTTCAAGAGACACTGTGGGATTGCTGGAAATAAAGCTTCTCATCAATTTAGTTGATATAAGCAATAGTCATTAGAATTGATCTGCTTTGCTGCCTTGAACCTTAAATTTATTTACGATTAAGCAATTAACGATGAGAACTCACATCGCAAAGCGATGTCACTTTAAATAGCCCCACATATAATGTGGGGTTTTGTACAAAGGTGAAAAATTGTGTGCCTTTAGGTACACTACTTCAACAGCCTTCTCAGTTTCATACCTAGAGGCATGATATCTTCCTCCCTTCGTTTATTTTAGGGCTTTGCCCTAAGCTAATTAAAGTTTAATGGTTTCACCATAATTTACCTATGCTGTAGATATATATACATCGTTAACTGGGTACTCTTAAATTTATTTATTAAGTCCTTTAATCGGGGACTTTTCATAAGTTTCTTGACGATAGGCAATCCAGGAAGGGAGCTGCTTGAGCTGTTCTTTAGTGAATTGACCCGGCAGAATAATTAAGATACGAATTTTTGTTTGGAATTGTAGAGGACTTAAGTCGCTGACTTTCGTACCTCGTATATCCAGTTTATTGATGTTGAGACCACGGATTTGATGCAGGTCAGAAAAAGATGTTTTGTAGAGGTGCAGTGAATTGATTTTCAGAGTGCTTAATAAGCAATAGGGGGTGTTTTGGTGATCAAATTTAGCGAGTGTTTTTAAATGGGGACCCGTGATAAGGAGTGAGTGCCTGACACTATATTTAAAGGCGCCATTCCATTCTGGGTTAAATTCTTCCAATAGAGATTTGACCACCACTGTATGGTCATCGTGATTTGCACGGGTAATTGAATCAAATAAGAGCATGGTGCGCTTTACCGGCCAACGAATAGGATTATTTATATCGCGAAATAACGCCCCTAAATCATCACCACTCAATAAGCGTCTATTGCCTTTGCGATCTTTATATTTTTTCGCGATGCGCATAAGTAAAAAATCTTTCTTGGCACCTGACTTTTCAAAAGCCTCGATACTTTTCTCAAAATCCTGCATCATAAAATAAGTATTGCCTAGTTCCAGCCACAATTTTTTGTTTTCTGGGTCATTGAGTATGGCTTGTTGCATTTTTTTCGCGGAAACTCTAAGGTTTGCAGTGGAGCGAAATTCTTTAAAGTTTTCCAAGAGATTACTTTGTAGCCGAGCTCGAACTTTTTCTTTTTCTTCCTGAGAGATTTTGTATTTTTGGAGGTTTTCTTCGGCAAGTAATTTTGCGTTCTGCGCAACTTGCTCACGCTGTTTGAGTGATTTGAAAGAAATGATCACGCCGATGGTAAACAAAGTGATGGCACTGATAATGGTGATTGACAAGGTTTTATTACGTTTGTAGAGAAGGCTTAAGAGTTTGATGATACCGGCGTTTTCTGCATGGGTGGCATGACCAGAGAGGTATTTTTCTAGTTCACTCTTAAGTTGCACACAAGATTCGTAGCGATCTTCTGGATTTCTTTCCATGGCCTTTGAAATGACCGCTTCCAAACTTTTTGGCACAGGAGAATCCGGCAGGCGTTCACTGGGGAGTAAAAATTCTCCCTGGGTTGTTTTTGCCAGCGCTTCCTTGGTATTTTCTGCTTCAATGGGACTCTTGAGGCAAAGAATTGTGTAGAGAATTGATCCGAGAGAATAGATATCGGTTTGTTCAGACATATCACACATTTTGTGGATTTGTTCAGGGGCCATGAAGCCTGGCGTTCCCTTGATGACGCCATCTAGGGTCATGTTGTTCAGAAGATCGGGATTCAGTAGGAGCTCATCAAAATCTTTTTCTTCTTCCTCTTCTGAGCCAATGATTTTACCGAGTCCCCAATCACAGATGATCACTTCACCAAATTGGCCCACCTGAATATTTTCGGGTTTTATATCTAGGTGCAAGACGCCTTTAGAATGAGCATAGGAAATCGCATCGCAGATTTTAATAAAAATTCGCAGGAGGTCATCCTGACTGTATTGACAAGTCGGGTCTTTGGCATTGAGTTGTTTTATGATCTCGGCAAGGGTCTGACCAGTCATGATTTCCATCGTAAAGTAAGGAAGCTCATTACGGTCGACTCCCACATCGTGGATGGTGATAATATTGGGGTGTTCGAGTAAAGCTGTGAGGCGACCTTCTCTCAAGAAGGGTTCGTAGAGCTCGCGAGGTGATTCGGGAAGGAGCTGAGCATAAGCCACATGACGATTGGATTTTTGATCAAAAACTTTTGATACCTGCTTCATACCCCCTTTGGCGAGGAATGAAAAATCGGTATAGCGCTTGGGAAGCCCCATGAGCTCATAGTAGATGGGGGCAGAGTCCTCTAGAAGAGCACTTTCGTCTTCATCGACTTCATCGTAGAAGTCGAGAAGACGGTAATCCATATCTACTTTGTTATCTGTCATGGGGGAAAGTGCTTTAGACCTAAAGCTTAGGGCTCGAGTTCGCGTTTGAGGGCTTTGATTTCAAGAATGAGGCGACCTTTGACGCGGTTCTTGAGTTTGTAAACTGAGTTAGGTTTAATGTTGAGTTTTTCGGCAATACTTTCGGTGCTCTCGCCATCCAAACTTCTTTGGAAAGCTTCTATTGCTTGAGGAGAGAAGAGGGGCGTGATCTTTTTCATCGCCAAGTTAGTGACGTAAACTTGCCATTCCTTTTCGATAAATTCGTCGAGTTGCCCATCCTTAGATTGATTAAATAATTCGGGTCGTACTTCTTGCTCTTCGCGAACGCGTTCCTGCTTCTTGTAGTTGCGATTTTTCTTGTCGATATAATTGAGAACAGTGTTTCGAACCACCGTACTCAACCAAGTGCGGAATTTGGCGCGGTCATTATCCACGTCAAATTTTTGTAGGTTTTTCCAAATTTTGAGCAAGGTTTCTTGGATCAAGTCCTCACAATCATTGTAAGGAATATTCATGTGCCGAATGACAATGAATATGAAATCCTTGTAGTAATTAACAAAGTCTTCCCATGCAGTGGCATCGTCCTGGTTCTTTGCACGGCTAAGTAGTGTTTCTCTTGTGAGAAATTGGTCTGGCTTATCGCTCATTTTGGCTCCCGTTATTGTCACTGGAATTATACAGACTTAACTTCCTGCTCACAAGAGTGAGAACTTATTTCTTTTTTCTTTTCGCAATTTTTGCGGCTTTTTCTTTCTTTTTCTGTTCATTTTCCTTGAGGTGATCCGTAAAGGAGCTGCCAGTCATATCTTTGAATTTTTGCTGCCAGGCTTTATTCATGGCCTCAACTTTTTCAGGCATTTCTTTGGCGAGATTATGTTTTTCAACACGATCAGTGGACACTTTGTAAAGCTCCCAGGGTTTTTTGTAGTTTCTTCTTACGAGTTTGTAATCACCATCGCGAAGAGCTGAACCGCCAGCATACTGAAAAAAGAGCGGATTCTCGCGATTGATGGACTCGCCTTTGAATAGAGCAGTCATGGAAACCCCCTGCATGGGAGGGATTTTTTCACTCGCTTTGTATTCAGCACCACCAAGTTCAACAAGTGTGGGCATAATGTCGACTAAGTGCACAGGAGTATGGTTATTTGTCCCTGTCTTTTTAATTCCTTTGGGCCAATGAACGATCATTGGCGTATTGGTTCCTCCTTCGAAAGAAGAAGACTTATAGAGATTGAGTGGTGTATTTGCCGTTACAGCCCAGCTTTTGCGAATGGAAGGGTAACTCGTTTCATCACCGGATAAGTTATTCACATCAAAGTTTTTAACACGACCGTCAGGGCTTTCGGGGCTGGCACCATTATCGCCAAGAAAAAAGATGAGGGTATTATCTAGGCGACCTTGTTCTTTAAGTTTAGTCACGAGGCGACCAATATTGTCGTCGAGGTTTTTCATCATCGCTGCATGGATTTCCATACGGCGAGCATACTGCTCTTTTTCTTTGGGGCTAAGTTCTGACCAAATTTCATTCCAATCTGGTACGGCTAATTCTTTTACAGATGGGCCGAGAATATTTTCATCCATTTGGCGTTTGAAACGAGCCGCACGAATGGCTTCAAAGCCAGCGTCGTACTTGCCCTTGAATAAGTCGATATCTTCTTTGTGAGCATGAAGGGGCCAGTGCGGAGCGTTATAAGCCATGTAGAGGAAGAAAGGTTTATCATCTTTGTATTCTTCCAGCCAAGCAATGCCTTTGTCAGTAAAAGCATCTGTCGCATACCAATCTTTATCAGGCGTGAAAGGCAGGGTTTTTTCATCGCTGTCGAGAATCCAAGGAGATTCACCGATGTTGGCAGGTTTGCCTACACCTTCTCGCTGAACCATGCTGGGGTTCCAGAAGCTGACCGCTCCACCGAGGAAACCGTAAAAGCGGTCGAAACCCCTCGTGCGCGGGTCAAAACTGGCGTGGTGTTTGCCGGCCCAGAGGCTGGTGTAGCCCTGTGGCTTAAGGACTTCTGCAATGAGGTTTGTGTTGGTGAAGTCTTTGTCGGTCTGCTGAAAATAAACTCCACTGAGGAGTGAGGCGCGTGTTGAGAAGCATTTAGCCGTGTTGTAGGCTTGGGTAAAGAGCATGCCATTACTGGCTAGTGAGTCGAGGTGCGGGGTGGGGATCTCTGAGCCCATGCAGCCGATATCCGAGTATCCCATATCATCCACGAGGATAAGAAGTACATTGGGCTTTTCGTTAGCCTTGATCGCAAAAAGTGAAAAAAGCAGTGCGAATAAGAAACACTTCATCAATTAGAGCTCCTTAATCATAATGTTGCGGAAGCAAACTTCTTTACCATGATCTTGAAGGCCAATGTGACCCTCGGTATTACTGCCATAAGTCTTTTTCTTAGCCATTTTTCCTTGGCTCTTTAGTTTTTGAAATTCCTCGCTATCGATATCAAAATCAGCAGTTTTTACACCATTGAGGAAAAATTGATAGTGTTTGCCCTTGGCGATAATATGTACCTGATTCCATTCACCCTGAGCTTTCACGGCTCCTTTGGGTGCAGCAATGATGCCGTAGAGTGCGCCAGCAGAGGTCTTTGGGTCTTTGCCATTGCCATTCTTTTCGTTGTCGAGGACCTGCATTTCGGGGCTGCCGGAAGCGCTTTTGGGAGTAACTCTGAGGAAGACGCCGCTATTGCCACCTGCAGAGATCTTCCACTGCAGTTTGAGCTCAAAATCTTTAAATGAAGATGTGCTGTGCATGTGGCCACCACCTTTTTTTACTAGCTTTAAGCAGCCATCTTCGGCAACCCATAGGGGGTTGAGTTTGTCAGATTGGTAATTAACCCAGCCATTTGTTGTCTTACCATCAAAAAGCAGTTGCCAGCCTTCGCTCTTTTGTTCATCACTGAGGGTATTCATCTCCGCTGCAAAAATGGAGAAACTGAAGAGACTGAGAATTAAAAATGATCGCATAGCTTTTGTCCTTACTTATGTGAGTAGTATGAGTGCCCGGAAGGCATTCGAAAATATTTATCGAATATACACAAGAGATCTTTACACATTTGGACACTCACCCGTCAAATTAAATTCTATTAACTAAGAAGTCTTGTAGAGGTTTATGAGCTTTTCTTGAAGATATAATGGAAAATGGCGTCCCATGTTTTAATTAGATTGAGTGAAGGCTTATAATATTTTGTTTAACAGTGCATGAGGTTTTATAATGAAGTTAATTCTTAATAAGAATAATGACTGACTTATAAGCTGGATGAAATACAAGTTTACAGCAAAAAACTGGGATAGATACAAAACAAAAACATGAAATACTTACTTAATGCTCTGATCGCGCTTATTTTTTTAGGACCGACGGTTTATGCGGAACAATATTTTTACCTTTTGAATAAAAAAGGTAAATCTATTGATCAATACCTAATTCAAGATCAAAACGGCGATTTGACTTTCATCAAAAGCTTAAAGTTTAAGAAGGGCCTTAGTAGTTTGGCACCAGCAAATAATGGGAAGTATATTTACACGATTTCAAATTCTGAACTACAAACTCTTTCTGTTGGTGAAAAGGGGAGCTTAACTGTGAAAGGTACAGGAAAAGTCTCATTAAGTGGTGCGGGGCAATTATCAGCTGATGGCCGTTATTATGTCATGTATCATTACCGTGCTAATCAAGTGTCGGTACAAGCAATGAGGGACTATGTTTCTACTGGGAAACAAGTTGATTTGCTCACTACAACAGACCATCCACATGATATTAAATTTTCGAATGATGGTGACTTTGTCTTTGTGCCCCATAATTGGGATAATCGATTGTACCAGTTTAAGTTCAACAAGGAGTCCGGCAAGTTAAGTCCTTTAGCTAAACCTTTTATTACGGGACCTGATTTGGAAAAAAAGGGCTATGCCAATTTTCGTAGTTTAGTTCAGCATCCTCAGCAGAAGGTGCTTTACTGTACTTACGAAAAAGGTGGTGGAGTTGTTTCTCTGAAATACGATAAAGATGGTCTTGAAATATGGCAGGAATTTTCAACTGTTAGAGAAGCTACTTTGGCTAATCCATCAAAGCTTGCCTTAAGTCATGATGGTCGTTTCCTTTTCATATCAAATAGAGCTGGCAAGGATGGCAATCAAGGAAGTATCGCAGTATTCAGTTTAGATATTGATACGGGGGAAATACTTAAAAGAGTTGGAGTTTATCTTAATAAGGCGATGAACTCTAGAGAGATAATAGTTGATCGATCTGGAAAGTTTTTATACAGTTCCTCACAGAAAGATAAGTCTACTATTATTTATCATATCAATAATGATGGCGCATTAAAATTCTTCAAAGAACTCAAGATTAGGGGTGGCCCAATGATCATTTTGGAGAGATAAGTTACACAGCTACCACAATTTCTAATTGTTATAGCTAGGCCCTTGGGCTTCTTATTCACCGCTCATTTTTCATTCGTCTGATAAAAATCACAACAAAGCGCATCTTATTTGTATATAAGCGCTGCTTTACTGTCGATTAATCTTTAAGTACGACAAGCTCGCGAATTATAATGTTAATAATTTGTTTTAACTGTGTCCCATCGGGGAGAAGGCTTGTGTGTAAAACTTATAAGAGATTTAACAACGAGATTTAAATGAACAATATAACTTTTAGAATTTTATGCATTTTTGCTTTCGCTTTTGCGGTAAACGCAAAGGATCTTCGCCCCAATATTGTTTTAATTATGGCGGACGATATGGGCTATGAATGTATTGGAGCCCACGGCGGAACTTCCTACAAAACACCCCGCATCGATAAAATGGCCGAGGAGGGCATCCTTTTCGAGCAATGTCATGCCCAGGCAGTTTGCACTCCTTCACGGGTAAAGATTATGACTGGTACGAGCAATGTGGTCAATTACATGAAATTCGGTAAGCTCGACAGAAGAGAAAAAACTTTTGGCCATTATTTTCAGGAAGCGGGCTACGCAACGGCAATCACAGGGAAATGGCAACTTGGTACAGAGGATGACTCACCACTTCACTTCGGTTTTGATGAAGCCTTTTTGTGGAGACATAAATTAAAGAGCTCAGTCATGGGTTTTACGGGCGAAAAGCGCGATTCAAGATTTGCTAGCCCTTGGATTCAGCACACTCAGAAAATCGATGGAAAAATCAAGTCAGAAGCTAAACAGTACCCCAAGATGTATGGCCCAGACCTCACCTCTGATTTCGCTTGTGAGTTCATTGAAGAAAATAAAGACAAGCCATTTTTCCTCTATTATCCAATGGCCTTAGTTCATTGCCCCTTTGATGTGACGCCAGATTCACCGGATTGGGCAACAAAAAATACTGGTAGCCCCACTTATAAAGGGGATGCAATGTACTTCCCCGATATGATGGCCTATACGGATAAGATAGTAGGCAAAATTCTTGATAAACTTGAGAGCCTTGGGCTAAGAGAGAATACTTTAGTTATTTTTACTGGCGACAATGGTACGGATAAGCCCATTGTTTCTATGATGGGAGAAAAAGAAATTATCGGTTCAAAAAGCCAGCCCATCGAGTGGGGGACTCACGTTCCTTTTATCGCGACCTGGCCGAAGTCGATTCCCAAGGGTGTAAGAAACTCTAATCTTATTGACTTTAGTGACGTTCTACCGACTATTTGTCAAGCAGCGGGTATAGCAACTCCTAATGAGCGTAATTTCACCGGTCGTAGTTTCCTCGATCAACTCAAAGATAGAAAAGGCAATCCCAGAGAGTGGCTCTACTGCTGGTATCACCCAAGAGATCATCAAGATGTGGTATCATTTACTCGTACGCTTCAGTACAAACTCTATAAGACGGGTGAGTTCTTCGATGTTTCAAAAGACCTCCTCGAGAAAAACCCTCTGAAGGAATCTGAACTCAATGAAGTGGCCCTCAAAGAACGGGCAAAACTTTACCAAGCACTGATGAGTTTTGAAGATTTAGAAGAACGCCGCAACACAGTTTATCCCGGGAAGAAGACTAAGGAAGGGAAAATAGGACTCAATGACCCATGCCCATGTGGCAAAGATGTACGTTACAAAAAATGCTGTGGCAAAGAAACTTATAAAACGGCTAAACAAAAGTCTTAAAAATAATTTTTATTAAAAACAAGGTAAACATATGATCAATTTTAAAAACATAAATCAGACCAAGCGAGGCTCACGTTTCTCAAGTCTCATGTTGATTGGAGCATTAGGTTTTTGTGCTTCAAGTTTAAATGCGGGTATAAAAATTCCTACTAAAGAAATCATTACTCCCGATTACATTACTGAAGCGGACTTGAAAATCATTGCTAAGTCAAAACACAAGAAAGCACTTGCTGAGGGTGAGAAAATTTATAAGCAGATCTGCTTTACCTGCCACGGCCTAAAGTTGGAAGGGGCGGTTGGTCCAAGTCTAAAAGACGGAGAATGGCTCCACGGCAGCAAACCTTCTGATTTGGTGAGAAATATTGCTAAAGGTTTCAGCGATAAAGGCATGATGGCTATGGAAACCATGTATTCGAAAGAGCAGATCGAGAGCGTTGCAGCCTATGTTTTGTCCCATAGTTCAGGCATGAAAGACCTCGCCTACGAAGTGCGACCTGGTGCCGGAGGCTTGGAAAAAGGCCTCACTCAAGCCGCATTCAAAAAGGGCGTACTTCCCAAGCAATTGATTCAGTTTGATATGATGGAGTCCGATGAGGCAGCCGTTATTTCCTACACGGGAAAAATGTACTTTGCCAATAACGTTAACTTTGGCTTACTGGTGACAGCTAATAGTGATTTTAGAATTACTATGGCAAACGACATTCTCTTAGAGAGTCTAAATGGCAAGGGTGCTGATTTTAACGATAAGACTCGCCGTGCCTGTGAAGGCGGGTGGTACCCCATTCGTATAGATTACCTTTACAGAGGTAAAGATAGCAAGTTTACTGCGACCTTGTCACCTCGTAAACAAGATAAGTTTGAACTCTCGGCCGATAGCAAAAAACTTAAAACACCTCCGTATTTTGAAACAATTGAAGAAATGCCTCGAGTCGTGCGTTTCGATTACAAAAACCTTCCACCAAGATCAATGGCAGTCGGTGTGCCCAAAGGCGAATATTACGCCTTGTTGAATGCGACAAATGGCGGCTTGTATTCCGTTTGGAAAGGCAAGGATTTTGTTGAATCTTCAGGTCAGCGTAATGGTAGAGCGGGCAGTCCAGCAATTATTGGTGACCCACAGGTCTTTAGCTCTGAAAAAGGCGTTTATCTCTGGGATGCAAAAAATGAGAAAAACCTCGATTACAAAGGTTATGATGTGGGTGAAAGTGTCGTTTTTCGCTATGAACATGAAGGCGTTGAAATCCATATCACCCCGCAACTTAAAGGAGCTCAATTCGGTCTCGATATTGAATTCTCCGCAGCCCTCAAATCACCTCTGGTCTTAAACTTAGGTGAGTCAAAAATAAAAGTATCGGGCGGATCCGTGAATCAAGGGGCCGTACAGTTGCCTAAAGGTCACTCAAACACCCTCAAGTTGAGTCTATAAGGAGCTATCATGAAAAATAAAACACTTAAATTTACCGCTTCATTGCTAACTTTCGTCGGTTCATTATTGGCCTCAGGGCCTCAGGGTTACAAAGTCGAAACGATTGATTTACCCGATGTAAAACAATTTAACGTGGCCGGTCTTGATGTGCACGAAGACGGAACGGTTTATTTCGCCACTCGTGAGGGAGAAATATGGAAAAGAAGCAATGATAAATGGTCTCGTTATGCTCAAGGTTTACATGAACCCTGCGGCTTAAAGGTTGTTGATCACAAAAATATTATTGTGAGTCAAAAGCCGGAACTTACCAAGGTGATTGATCGCAATGGCGATGGCATTGGTGATCGCTATGAAAATGTCACAGATGAATTTGGCTTTTTCGGTAATTATCACGAATTTCATTATGGGCCAATCATGGATGAAGAGGGTAACCTTTTTGCGACTTTAAATCTTCAGACCGATGGCTTTAAATATCAGGATAAAGCTCTTGGTTCAGATGGTGGAAATCGCGGCTGGATGTATCAGGTTAAACCCGATGGGACTTATCTTCCCTACGCTTATGGTTTACGTTCACCAGCGGGCATTGGTTGGGGTCCAAAGAAAACAATTCTAACAACCGATAACCAAGGTGGCTGGATGGGGTCATCTCGTTTGAATGTGATTGAAAAGGGGAAGTTCTATGGTGCTCCAGTATCTCACATCGATTTAGAAGGCTGGACGCAAGATAAAGTCAACTCACTTACACCAGAAGAATATGAAAAGAGATCTGAAGATCCCGCATGCTGGGTTCCTCACATCGAAGTTGCAAACTCGCCTGGCAATCCCATAGTCGATGAAACAAATGGTGCTTTTGGTCCATTTGCGGGTCAAGTCTTCGTTGGTGATCAGAGTAACTCCAGCGTTTTCAGAGCTATGCTCGAAGAAGTCAATGGCGTTTGGCAGGGTGCGATTACAAATTTCCTTACGGGTTTACAATGTGGCGCGATTCGCGTAAGTTTTGCACCCGATGGCTCCATGTGGGTTGGTCAAACTTCACGTGGTTGGGCGTCAAAGGGTGGCAAACCCTTCGGTGTTCAGAGAATTACTTTTGATAAGAATGCTAAGCCATTTGAAATGCACACAGTAAAAATCACCCCAAGTGGTTTCAAAGTAACTTTTACTGAACCAGTGGATAAGAGCAGCCTCAAAGATATCAATGGTCAAGGTTACTGGTTTACTTACAGCTCCAGCTATGGTTCAAAAAGAATCCGTCAGCAGGATTGCACTAAGTCGCCATACCGTTTAAGTGCTGATGGCAAGACCTTGGAAATTGATGTAAAATTAGGCAAACGCCTCGTTTATGAATACGATCTTGGTAAGCTCAAATCCACTTCTGGTCAGGAAATGGTGAACCACAAGTTTTGGTACACGGTTAAAGAAATTCCTGGCGCCAAAAGCCTAGCTTCTAAAAAGTAGTTTTAACTCATTAATTTAGGAAGTGATGATGAAGTTTTTAAGTTTAAAATTGTGGGCCTTAATCGGGATCTGCTTGTCTGCGCCTTTGGCCTTTAGTGCCGAAAAACCCAACGTCATTTTTATTTTAGTCGATGATATGGGTTATTCTGATTTGGGCTGTTATGGCTCGGAAATCAAGACTCCTAACTTGGATAAGTTGGCGGCAAATGGCATCCGTTATACGGCAACGCACAATACTTCTAAATGCTACACTTCCCGAGCTTGTTTATTGAGTGGTATGTACTACCAGAGACTCGATCGCGAGATGACCAAAGTTGCCAACCTCGGCGAGGTCATACGCCCGACTGGTTACCGCACTCTGTGGTCGGGTAAAAATCACAACGGGGGGAAGCCTTGGGAAAGAGGCTTTGACCGTTTTTATGGTCTCATGGGTGGAGCGAGTAATCACTTCAACCCAGGTGGCAAAGCACGTCCTGGCGAACCTGAGCCTGCCGGTAGTGGTGGCAAATGGATTATTGATGATAAGGAAGTCAAAGGCTATGTCCCGGAAGATAAAAACTGGTATTCCACAGATGCCATGACCGATGCTGCGCTCGGCTGGTTGAAAGAATATGAAAGCGAAGAAAAACCTTTCTTTCTCTACCTTGCTTACACGGCACCTCATTACCCCCTCCATGCTAAAGCAGAGGATATGGCTAAATACGAAGGCGTTTATGATGTCGGCTACGACGTCATTCGCAACGCTCGTTACAAGCGTCAGCTCGAAATGGGAATGTTTGACGAAGCGACAACGCCTCTTTCAGCTGTTGATCAGAAAAAACCATGGGCTGAACTCAGTGAGCAGGAAAAGAAAGATGAAATTCTTCGCATGCAGATTTATGCGGGAATGATTGACTGTATTGATCAAAACATTGGTCGTGTGACTTCTTACCTGGAAAGCGTAGGTAAATTGGACAATACCCTAATCATGTTTGCTTCAGATAACGGCGCCTGCGCCAGTACCGATAAGCCCGCTAAGAATCAAACGGGGCCAATTGGCTCAATCAATAGCTATGAATGCACAGATTTATCCTGGGCTAATGTTTCCAATACACCTTTTCGTTTCTATAAGTTAAACTCACATGAGGGTGGTATACTAACGCCGATGATTGCGTCCTGGCCCAAAGGAATCGATCAAAAAAATGTATTCAATCGCGAGAATATTCACTTCATCGATATCATGCCAACCTTGATGGATTTGGCGGGTGCGACATATCCTGGAGAGGCTAAAAATGTCGCACTGAAAAAGCCCGACGGCGTAAGCTTAGTTCCTTCTTTTACAGGTGAAAAAATCAATAGGAATGTCCCCATTTTCTATGAATACGGTAGTGGCAAAGCAGTTCAAGAAGGCAATATGAAATTGGTGGGTGTTAAGGAATGGGAGCTCTATGATTTATCAAAAGATAGGTCGGAGACCAAAAACTTAATCAATGAACAGCCCGAAGTAGCCAAGTCGCTCGCTGATAAATGGAATTCCTGGTACACGGGAATTACCGGCCTCAATTACGAAGAGGAAAAAGAACGCAAAAAGAAAGCCAAAAAAGCAGGTAGCAAAGAAAAAGCTGAGAAAAAGAAGAAGCTTAGAAAATCAGCAGCCTTATAAAGTTCGGGCTTCGCCCTCAAGGTATAATCTGGCTCGAAGGACGAAGCTCTGAGTTGTCTTAAAGATTTATTTATCGGAAATAATTATGGATTTACAAGAAGATCTTATACAGCGTAAAAATGAAATAGAAAAAATAAGTGCGTACACATCCTTGAGAAAGGGACTAGCACTTTTAATTAAACTCAAAAAAATCGCTGTTCTCATTTCAATGATTTTTTTGGTGATTGTTGCATTTCAGCATAAACACCCAGGTGCTACTCTGTTGCAAATTTTAGTTACATTAGCTTCTACAGCAATTTTACTGATTTTTTTAAGAGTCACAGAATTTTTTTAAAAGTAATCATAGACGGTGTTGATTTGCAATTATTGGCAAACAGAAGAAGTGAAATAGATCGAAAACAGCAAAGTTTAAGCACCCAAAAAGAAACTTAAAAAAAGTTTAGATAAAATTAGGCTTTATCTATTGATTTTTAGTCCAGTTTTCGAATAAGCTGAATTGAGGCTGATCTTGGTATTTGCGGATGATTTGGGTAAAGGCTTGAGGAGTCTTGCTAAGGATCATTTTTTTAATTTGTTCGGCGCAAGTTTCGGCATCAAGTTTACTTGTATCTATGCAGAAGTCATTTGATTTATAATCATAGCAGAATTCGACATGAGTTTTTGCCGCACCAATCGGTCGATCGGCTCTCTTCTTTTCACGTTCTTCCATAATCTCTAGATCACAGGTGACGTCGATTAAATAGGCTTCTTCAATAGCGAGCTTTTTTATTTCTTCGATTGTCATGTATTTGAGGAAAGTTGTATCGGCAATGACATTCATGCCTTCTTTAAGCATGCTTAAGATAAAAGAGTTATAGAGTTGAACTATGGAAGGCTTCTCTTGTGATTTTAAGTTTTTACGTACCGCAGAAAGGTATTCAGCGGAGTAGTTTTTTAAAGGAGCTTTTTTAGGTGGGTAAAAGCTCGAAAAGGTGTCTGAACTAATGTGTAGAAAAGTTTCTTCAAAAATGATTTGAAGTTCTTTAGAGATTTCAGTTTTTCCTGAGCTTGATGCTCCATTTAAATAAATGAGTTTACTCATATTTCATCCTCCGTTTACTTGGTGAAATATACCCGTTTATAACACTAAAAAAAGTCGCTGGAAAAAGAGTTTTTCGCCAGCGACTTTCTGTAAAATATTTCTTAAATAGACTACTTAGCTTTATTAGCGACCTTGGCTTTATTTTTGGTGTAGTCCGTCCAGCGCTTGTTGAAGTACTGGGTATTATCGAGATCATTCTGTGCTGTGAAAGCTGATTTTTTAGTGTAGTTTTCCGCGGCAATAGTGTTCCATTGCTCGGCCATTCTCTTAGTGAGTTCAGGGTTTGATTTGGCGAGGTTATTCATTTCAGAACGATCGGTTTCCATATCGTAGAGTTCCCATGGGGAGTCATTGATACTAGCAATTTTCCATTTGCCATCTCTAAGACCACGGTTGGTGGAGTACCAAAAGTGAATGGGGTTTTTACGAGTCACATCGCCGCCTTCAATGATAGGTAAAAAGGATTCACCAGTCATAGGATTGAGTTTGCGACCAGGCCATTCACTTGGGTAAGTGGCTTGGCTCATATCGATCATGGTAGGAAGTACGTCGATGAGGTGCGTAGGAGTGTGGTTGATGCTGCCCTTGGCCGTTTTTAAGCCAGCGGGCCAGTGCAAGATTGCGGGTGTACTAATGCCGCCTTCATGCTGATTTTGTTTGTAGAACTTAAATGGAGCGTTACGCATCCAAGCAGGACCAGAAGAGTCACGCCATTTATATTTGGTAGAGAAGGGCTTGGTGGTGCCATCAAGTTGGCTAGTGCCAAAAGGGCAAGCGCCATTATCGGATACGAAGAGAATCATTGTATTATCGAGGTCGCCGGCTTCTTCGATGTGTTTTACGAGGCGTCCAACTTCCACGTCAATGCGGTAGATCATTGCTGATACGGCTGCGAGGCGGCGAGCTTCAGAGGATTGCCACTCTGGAGTAAGGTCATCCCAAGCAGGGATTTGATTGGGGCGTGGAGATTCTTTAACTGGATTCTTGAAAATGCCGAGCTCTCTTTGTTTTTTCATGCGTTGTTCGCGAAGTACATCCCAACCCGCATCGTATTTCCCTTTGAATTTTTCATAATCTTCATTCAGGGGCTGAATAGGTGCGTGAGGAGCATTGAGTGCGAGGTACATGTACCAAGGCTTATCAATTGTCTCAGCTTCTTTAAGGAAATCGATGGCAAAATCGACTTTAGTCACCGTGGTGTAAAAGCCCTCTGAAGGGACTTTCCAAGGCTTGCCATTGAGGCGAAAAGTGTCGTCACCAGAAAAGAAATTTGTCGCACCACTGAGGTGACCGAAATAACGTTGGAAACCGAAATCAGTAGGCTCATTATCCAAGTGCCATTTACCCGACATCATGGTGTGGTAACCGGCGGTATTGAGCACTTCAGCGGCGGTTACTGAATTTTTGAGGCTGTTGTTACCAGCGGGCAGGTAGTATTGACTCGTGAGTAGTGAGATGCGTGAAGAGTGGCATTTAGCTGTGTTATAAAATTGCGAAAAGCGCAAACCATTTGCCGCTAAGCTGTCGAGGTTTGGGGTTTCAATTTCGCTGCCATAGCAACCGAGGTCAGAGAAGCCCATGTCATCCACTAAAATAATAAGAAAGTTCGGGCGCTTATCTTCCTTTGCCCACAGGGGTGAGCAGAGGAGAAGAGAGAAAAAGAGAAAAAGAAGGTTTTTCACAGTGATGGGTCCTTTAGGTGGATAGATTTTGTATAAATTTATGATGAGTTTGGAGACTCAATTAGAAGTAAAACTTTTTAAGTTCGTTTAAAAATTCGAGGTCAGATTTCTCGAATTCTTGCATCTCAAGAACTGATACGAAGGGTTCAACATCTTTACCCATGAGGTAGATATTACTCCACGCACGTTTAGAAGCCATGCCTCTGCTATTAATGATTTTGCCGAGTGTTTTGTAGCCCTCAGGCTGA
Source organism: Lentisphaera araneosa HTCC2155 (assembly GCF_000170755.1). Classification (NCBI taxonomy): domain Bacteria; kingdom Pseudomonadati; phylum Lentisphaerota; class Lentisphaeria; order Lentisphaerales; family Lentisphaeraceae; genus Lentisphaera; species Lentisphaera araneosa. Next base: position 239,987 of record NZ_ABCK01000005.1, on the reverse strand, counting down.
TTGTACTCGTTTTTGATCTGATATAGCGCAGCCATGGCAACGACATCATGATTTTCATGGTCATTTAAATCGAGCAGGGCAATTTTATTGATTGCAGCTTTGACTTCATCAGTGTATGCAGCACTTTTTAGGTTAAGGCAGGCGACAATGCCCCAATACTGCAAGGCCTCATCCGTGGAAGTGAGTAAGTCGAGAATTTTAGGTAAATCATTTTTTGTGGCAAAGCTCGAGAGCTCAGCCGCCGCCATATATTTGGCCTGATTATAGAGTTTGGGGTTTCTTAGGAACTCATAAATAGTGGTTTCATTTTTTCTAATTCTAGCGTCCAAAGTTGCCTCAGGAATAAAGCCGCAGTCCTGAAATTTGTTTTGAAAACCTTTTAGGGCGCTTACCATTTCTTTTTTGATTTGAGTATACTTTGGGTCATTGGCGAGGTTATTGACGTTGTCGGGATCTTCTTCGCAATCAAAGAGCTGCTCAATGGGTTTTGGATTAAAGAAAGCACCAGTGGTTTCATTTGTTAAACCCGCTTGGTGGTACTCGAGCCATGCTTTCATTGAAGGAGCTTTCCAAAGGTATTGGAGATACTGACCATTGGGACGGAAGGGTTCGTATTGACGGATGTAAAGGTATTTTTTACTGCGGACAGCGCGTTGCATATCGTGAGCGGCATCCATTCTTTGACGTTGTAAATAAACGTATTTATTGGCTTTTTCAGTTTTGGGACCGAGGAAGATTGTGCCCTGCATTTCTTCGGGGATTTCTGAACCGGTAATTGCGAGCCAAGTCTTGGGCATGTCAATGAAAGCAATGGGGCGATCAATGATTGAACCCGGTTGATCAGTAGGCCAGAGCTGTTTAAATTTTTCGGGGATACGAACCATGTGAGCAACGTGTGTGCCACTATCGTAGAGGAAGCGCTTACTTCTGCCGACAATGCCGCCGTGATCAGTTGTGTAGATCACAACTGTGTCGTCTGTTAAGCCATCTTTTTCGAGCTCATCTAGTATGCTCTTAAAACGAGCTTCTAAGGATCTGGAAACAATTGTTTGGTACTTAGCATAATCTTTGCGCATTTCAGGGATGTCCGGGTGATAAGCTCTGAGAGCCATGTTTTCAGGAGCGTAGTCTAAACCATTTTTATGTTCCTTATGAAGTCCTGATTCGTGGCCGTTACCAATATTGTAAACCTGAAAGAAGGGCTGTCCTTTTTTTCTTTTTGCATTTCTCCAACCGTAGAGTTCGTAGGAATCCCAGGTATCGAGGTAGATGCCTTTTGCTTTACCCTTTTTCTCATCCATGCGCTTACCAAAACGGTTTGAGATATTGTAGTCACACTTGGTGTGGTTGGAGGCAAAGTAACCATTAGCACGGAGTTGATCTGGGTAGAGTTTGATGTGTTCGGGAAGGCGGGTTCTACAGCGCATGTAAACTGTGCCGATAGAAACGGGATTCATACCTGTGATCCAGGAGCTTCGGGCTACTGCACATACTGGAGCTGTGGCAAAGGCGTGGGAATAGAGAAAGCTTTCTGATGCAAATTTATCAATATTAGGAGTCTTGATTGTTTCGTTGCCGTAGCAACCGAGCCATTTGGCACTTAGATCTTCACTGGTGATCCACAGGATATTGGGTTTAGTGAATTCTTCGGCATAAATTGTTATACTCAAAAAAAGAGCAAGCAAGAAACTAAAAATTTTGTTGCTAGATATGTTGGTATTTGAATGGCGCTTTGAGTATAGATTTTTCATATGAAGTACTTCCCTGTCGTTTAATCCGTTTAACTTTTATGATTGATCGATCAAAGTAAAGGATTCTTTACAGATCTATGAACTTTTCTTCTTCTTTTTACTCAGATTCTTTTTTTGCTCTTTTTTCTTTTTTTCGTTGGTTTTTCTTAGCTTTTTTCTTAGCTTTTTCTGCTGGGGAGTATTGAGGGTGCTTGACGTAGACTTCGCCTTGGATTTCTTTGACTTCCTTTTCCCAGTCTTCGAACAGTTTATTCATTTCGGTGACTTTTTCTGGGAACTTATTAGCTAAGTCGTTTTGTTCTGTTCGATCATCTTTTAGCTTGTAGAGTTCCCACTTACTAAGACTTTTTTCGGTCTTATTATTTGTTTGCTTATTTTTTCTATAGAGTTTCCAGTCACCAAGTCTAACGGCGTCGTTGGCTTCATATTGCAGGATCAATTGACGATCAAATTCTTTTCCTTGCATAAGTGTAGAGGCTAAGCTTTGGCCATCGATAGCAAGAATTTGGCGACCCGCATAGCTTTTTGGGTATTCGATTCCAGTAATATCAAGAATAGTGGGCATGAGGTCAATAACGTGACCAACTTGATGAGAAATGCTTCCGGGATTTTTTATGCCAGCTGGCCAATGAGCTATCATGGGTGTCCCCATGCCGCCTTCATTTAAGCTGGACTTATTACCGCGAAAGGGAGTGTTGCACATTTGTGCTCCAATGCGGTCAATGCGAGCATGAGTGCCACGGTCACCGAGCAGGCCACCCTCGGGAATAATCGTTGGATTACCTTCGCCGCTAGCACCATTATCTGACATGAAGAAAATTAGTGTATTATCCCATTTGCCATTTTCTTTTAAGAAGTCAAAAAAGTTACCCAGTTCCACATCCATGCGGTGCACCATGGCATAGTGAACGGCCAAGGCACGCTGGTAGTAGGCTTTTTGTTCTTGGCTTAAAGAATCCCAGGATTTTTCAGCAGGTTCGAGTTTGCAGGTTTCTTTATCGAAAATGCCGTTTTTGATCATGAAATCATAGCGCTTTTGGCGAACGGCATCGGTGCCATCTTTGAGTGCATCGAGGTAGAGGTCAACATCTTTTTTTAATGCCTGTAAAGGCCAGTGTGGAGCATGAGAGGCATAGAACATAAAAAAGGGTTTGTCACTTTTTTTGTCAATGATCTCCTCTTGGATAAATCTATTGGCAAAGCGCGTATCTTCGCTAGTGAGGTACCATTCCTCGAGGGGGACTTCCATATCTTTTTCAGTGTAGAGTTTATCATCGACTCGAAGAGTTTTTAGACTGTCCTCCTTGAGTTTGGTGGGCCAGAAAAAGATGGGAGCTAAAGGACTGCCGAAGTAGCGATCAAAACCGAGATCTTCTGGACTCGGTTTAACATGCCATTTGTCAATGAGTAAGTTGACGTATTCGCCTTCAAAAGCCTCGGCAATACAGAGTCCTCCATAATCAACGATGTTACCAGTAGCGTGATCGGCGCCAGTCTTGTGATTGGATAAACCAGTGAGTAGTGAAGCTCGAGTGGGAGCGCATTTGGCATTATTATAAAAATTGGTGAAAAGGATGCCGTCTTTGGCAAGTTGGTCGAGGTTTGGTGTTTGGATATCACCGCCAATATAACCAAGATCTGAGTAGCCCATGTCATCAGCGAGGATAATAACAATATTCGGTTTTTTGGCGGGTAGTTTATCTGAAGCAAAAGAAAAAGGAATGAGGGCTGCGGATGCCGCAAAAGCCGCCTTTTTGAGGAATTTGTTGAAATTCATGTTGTCTCCGAAAATATATTTTTATATAGACACCAAATCAACTGTAAAGCTTGGACGTATAAAAAGCCATAATTGCTTCATTGCAGAAAACTTCTGTGTAAGAGTTGAAAATTAATATTGATTTAGGAAGTGAAATGAAAAATATCTTATATGTTTTGTTGGCTTTGGCATCAGTAAATGCATTATCAAAAACTAAAGTATAAGATTGGGTGATTAAAGCTCAAAAAAAGGGGCGGGGCAAGGCTTGATTTAACTTGAACACTTCAAAGCCAGCTCTGAGCTGAATTGCTTTATTATTTTATTTAATGGTGGTTAATGGCTTATATACAGATAATTCATAATTATTTATCAAACCCGCAAGAATCGTGACCACTAAGCGAATATACTAATGAAACCAATTTGAGTGCCTATGCCTAAAGATATTAAGAACTTTACAGAAAATCTGGATTTTGATCTATCTTCCATGTATGACGAGGCTGATAATGAAGTGGATGAATCAGTGATTTATCCTTTGTCATCTTCTCTGAAGAATAAATTGGATTATCGCGAAGAAGAGGAAGTGGCGCGCGGTGGTGAAAAGAAAATATTTAAAGCCTATGATGCCCGTTCCGATCGCTACATTGCCATGGCGCGTCCCTTGCTTGATTCCCGTGAACACGATGAGCGCTTTTTACGAGAAGCGCGAATTTGTGCTCGCCTAGAGCACCCCAACATCATTCCGGTCTACGATATTGAATTGGATGAATCAGAGAAGCCTTATTTTACTATGGAGCTACTCAAGGGGAAAACGCTTAAAGATGTAATGGATAGCTACAAATCTATCGAAGAGCGGGGTGCTCACTTAGCTCAGCTTTTAGAGGTTTTTGTCAAGGTTTGTGACGCCTTGTCTTATGCCCATTCAAAAAATGTTCTTCACCTAGATGTGAAGCCTGAGAATATTAATGTGGAGGAATTTGGTCAGGTTTTACTCATCGATTGGGGATTAGCCAAAATCATTAATGATGATTCCTGCGGTGAGCTCTTTTTAAATCAAACCAGTCTTGATATGGATATCTTAAATGATATGACCCGAGTTGGAACTTTGAAGGGGAGCCCTGGTTTTATGGCACCTGAACAGACTGTGTCTAATGTTCAAAAAACGACTCAGACCGATATCTATTCTCTTGGGGCCTTGCTGTACAATATTTTATCAGGTGAGCTTCATGTCAGTGGCGATAATGTAGAAGAGTGTTTGAGTAGTACTAGAGAGGGAGCGCTGCGTCCTTTTGTAGAGAATAAAATCAATCCAATCCCCAAAAGCTTACAAGCGGTTTTTTACAAAGCCTGTAAACTCGAAGTTGAGCAGCGCTATCAAACAGTAGAAGAACTCAAGCAGGAGATTCAATCTTTTTTAAGGGGCTTTGCGACTCAGGCTGAAGAAGCGGGATTTTTGAAGCAACTTCAACTGATCTATCAACGCAACCGTATTCGCTGCCAGCTGGTTTTTAGCTTTCTGATTTTTACACTTGTGGGCACCTCGATCTTTATTCAGGCTCTTAGAGAGAGTGAAGCAGAAGCGATTTTGGCGAGAAATAATGCCGAAATGGCCTTGAGTCTTTATGAAAAAGAAAAGCGTGGTCGCGAGAGCATTATTGCTGAGTTTGATGATTCGCTGCAGGACTTCAAAGAGAACTTGGGGTCATCTAGCCAAATTGAAGCCCATTTTAGCAGGCTACTTGTGGGTTCGGCCATTGCCTCGAGTCGCAAGCTGGATTTTGAAATGGCCTTAGCATTGACTGAGTTGGCAATTAAGAAGAATCCACAGGACTATAACGCTATAGCTGAAAAGGGTTTTATTCACCTCATCCGTCATGAATTTGTTAAAGCCAACTATGAATTACAACGTTGCGCCACCCATGCGCCACATATCTATGATATCATTCGAGTGAGCAATAATTATGTCAAGATTAAACCAAATGATGAGAAGCGCTTGACCAATGAACAGTTTTTAAATTGTGTAGAAGAATTACCAGAAAATCGTGCGTGGTTAAAAAGTTATATGCTTATTTATGACCGTAGAGTTAATCCCTCTATAAAAGCTCATAGCGACTTAGTGAAAAAATATATCCTATCCTTAAACCCGAAGCTCACCAAAGAGAACTTTAATTATAAGTTTATAGAAAGGCCAGAGGGGAATCATTTGGATATCTCTCATAACCCTGAGCTCAGTTCACTGAAGATGCTAGGAGGTAAGGGGTTCCCTTATTTGTCCATTTTGCGAACGCTTGATCTAAAAACTTTAAATGTGAGTCATACGGGCTTATTCGGGATTAAGCAATTGAGTCAATTAGGTTTAAAAGAAATCAATATGGCTAATACACATATAAAATACTTTCCAGGTTTAAATGACTTTACGCTTAAACCAACTATCTATGTTTCCAAGTCACAGGACTTAAGTAAATGTCCCAAAGATATAAAAGTTATCTACGTGGATTAAAAAAAGGTTTCGAGTTAAATCTCGAAGCCTTTTCACATTTTAAATCTAGCTGATTTATTGCTGAGTCCATATAATTTGTTCGTCTGAAAAAAGTTAATCCTTAAGGGATCTCCAAGGTGAAAACGATTTTCGTGAACTCTGGCCAACTGGACTTTGATCCTAAAAAGAGGAAATTGATTGAGCAGAATTATAATCATTTACCTACTTAGATGATGTTTTGACTTATTTTATTCTTTAACTGTATAGAAGCACAGTATAGCTTTCGTTCAGTTTGTCAGATAAAAGGCAATTTGAAGATATTAAGGAATGAAATGATGAATAAAAATAGAGCTTTAGTCGGAGCAGTAACTTTTGCTATCGCATTATGTTTTGGGAGTGCACAGGCAGAAAGTAGTTCCCTGGTAGGTACAAAAAAGAGTCCCAATGCGAAGATGCGTCCAGTCGATTTTACTGCTGACATCAAGCCTATTTTTGATAAGCACTGTATAAAATGTCATGGTGAAAAAAAACAAAAATCAGATCTCAGGCTCGATAGCCGTGCTAATATACTTAAAGGCGGTGACCTTGGCGAACCAGCTGCAAGTCCTGGTCATCCAGAAAAAAGTACTATCATTGAATTCATTTCTTTAGATCCCGATGACGATGAGATCATGCCTCCCAAAGGCGATCCTCTCACGAAAGAGCAAATTGCCTTAATATCTAGGTGGATCAAAGAAGGCGCTAAAATGCCGGAAGCTAAAATCACTAAAGCAGAAGCTCTCTGGTCCCACAAACCCATCATAAAACCAGCAGTGCTCAACAATGAACAAAATTCTGTTGATTCATTCTTAGAAAAAAAGCTAAAGGAAAAAGGTCTAACTTTTAGCCAAGCAGCTGATCCCATAACTCTTCTTCGCCGTTTACATCTTATTTTGACCGGCATTCTTCCCAGTGCAAGTGAAGTTCAAGCATTTACCCAAGCTTGGGAAAATAATCCGACTGAGGCTTATGACGCAAAAGTAGAAGAGCTGCTTGCATCTGAGCACTATGGCGAGCGCTGGGCGCAGCATTGGCTCGACGCTATTCGATGGTCTGAAACAAGTGGTTCTGAAAGTAACCTCTACCGAAAATACTCCTGGAGGTACCGCGACTACGTCATTGACTCATTCAATAATGACAAACCTTATGATCACTTCATTATCGACCAACTTGCAGGAGATCAAACAGGCTTTCCAAGAGCAACCGGGTTTATGGTGGCTGGCCCTCACGTCCCGCCAGCAACAGTCGGCCATGAACCTTCGGCTATAAAAGAAGCCCGTTATGACCGCCTCGATCAGGTCATGCAGACTGTAGGGGCATCAATGATGGGTATGACTCTCGGTTGTGCCCGTTGCCACTCTCATAAATTCGATCCTATTAAAATAGATGATTACTACGCCATGCTCGCTAACTTCCAAGGCTTGGAATTTGGCATTAGAAAACCAGAACTTAGTGATAATGCTCCAGCGGTTAAAAACGGCAAAGCCATTATGGAAGAAATAAGTTCTATTCGTCAAACACAGAAGAAAGCTTGGGTTGAACACTGGCGCGATCATTTAGAAGTCCACCTTCCCCAAAAAGAAATCTCAGGTATTCGCCTCAAATTTACCGGCAAAAAGACAAGTGTCGATGAAATAGAAATTTTTGACCCTAAGCTCGTCAATATTATCTCTGAGGCAAATATCTCAACTAACCTTTACGGGCCAAAAGCTCAACTTGAAAAATTGAGCGATGGCGAAATAGGAACTTTCTATAGATTCGTAGGACTAATACCTGATAAAGAAAAAGCTTTCCTAAGCTTTACATTTGAGCGACCGCTAAAAGTGAACCACTTCACCTTCAGTCGCGATCGAAAACAACAAAAAAATACTGACTATGAAATATGGGGAGATTGGGAAAAGAGCTTGCCAAATTTCGCTGTTGAAATTCAAACTACTGACGGAAAATGGCAAAGTATCATGAAAGATACAAAAGAAGACAAAACCATAAACGCCATTCAAGCACTCATTGAAAAGCACCTTGAATCTAGCGTTCAGCACGAATTTATCGGTCGTTTTATTAATCCAGTTAAAACAAATGTCCTACTGCGTGGCAGCCCAAGTAGCCCAGGTAAAGAAGTGGCTCCCAATGGCCTCATGGCTATTAGCAAAAGCCTCAATATGACATCGGCGACTTCAGATGAAGAACGTAGAATGAAGTTTGCTCATTGGATTGCATCTAAAGAAAATCCGCTAACAGCACGAGTTATGGTCAATCGCCTTTGGTACCATGTATTCGGCACTGGAATCGTTTCTACACTCTCTGATTTCGGTAAGGCTGGGACCTTACCATCACACCCTGAACTTCTAGACTACCTAGCGACTGAATTCATGGAGAAGCACTGGTCTGTTAAAAACATGCTGAGGCTCCTCGTACACTCAAAAGCCTTCAAGCAAGATAATAAACCTATTGAAGCAGGATTAAAAAACGATGCTAACGCTAGACTCTTATGGAGGTTCCCACCAAGAAGGGCAGAAGCAGAGGTTTTAAGAGACTCTGTTTTAAAATTCACCGGTTCTCTTAACACACAAGTCGGTGGCATTAGCTACCGCATTCACAATGTTAAAAAACGCTATGCCCTCTGGGACGTTGTCGATAATCACAGTGAAAGCACTTGGCGCCGCATGATCTATCAAGAAAGAATGCGCGGTATTGACGATCGAATGTTCACCGCTTTTGACTTCCCGGATTGCGGGCAGGTACTTTCTAAAAGACCTTCATCGACAACTCCACTGCAAGCATTGAACTTAATGAATAGTCAATTCATGATCACGCAGTGTGATATATTGGCTAATAAAGTCCACTCAAGTGACAAGAAAGAATCTGTTAATAAACTGTTTCAAATTGTCTATAACCGCGAGCCAGATGCCAAAGAAATGGCTATGAGCTTGAAGGTTCTTAAAAGCGAAGGTATGCACATTCTCTGCCGCGCTCTTCTCAACAGTAACGAATTTGTTTTTATTCAGTAGAGGTTAATCATGGATCCAAGAAATATATCAACTCAAGGCCGCAGCTTACTAAACCGACGCCAATTCTTAGGTCAAACCGGCGGAGTCTTTGGCTCTCTAGGGCTCATGGGCCTACTAGGTCAACAGAACCTACTCGGCTCATCTGGTGAAAGCAAAACTCCGATTAGACCAAAAATAAATCCGGAGGCACCCTACGCACCACGAAAGTGTCACTTTCAAGGCAAAGCCAAGCAAGTTCTTGTCGTTTACTGTCCAGGTGCAGTTAGTCATCTCGATACCTTTGACTACAAACCGGACCTAGTTAAATTTCACGGTAAAAAGCCTCCTGGTATTCCGGCAGTAACTTTCGAAGGGCCAACCGGAAATATCGCCAAACCTTTCTGGGACTTTAAACCGCGTGGTAAATCTGGAAAAATGGTTTCCGACCTCGTTCCTCATTTAGGTGAAATGGCTGACGATTTTTGCTTTATTCACTCCATGACCACTAAAACAAGTGCGCACCCACAGGGTGAAAATTTCTTTAATACCGGTTCAAACCTAGAGGGCTATCCCTCTCGCGGTGCTTGGATTAGCTACGCTCTTGGTACGGAGAATCAAAATCTCCCTGCTTACGTAGCTATTAATGATCCTCGTGGCAGACCTCGCTCTGGCAAAAATAACTGGGGTTCAGGCTTTTTACCGGCTGCTTTTCAGGGCACTGATTTCAGTGCCAATGCCCTCCCTTCCAACTTGAAGCTACCGAAGTCTATCAGTAAAAACTCTGAAAAAATGACTAATGACATGCTGAAATTTCTCAATGAAAAACACCTTGAGAAATTCCCGGGAGATACCGACCTTGCTGCTAGAATTGCTAGTTATGAGCTTGCCGGTAAAATGCAGATGTCTATTCCTGAAGTCTCAAATATAGGTAGCGAACCAAAACACATCATCGAAGAGTATGGAGCAAATAGCAGTAATAAGACGAAAAGTGCTTATGCTAGAAACTGTATCCTGGCCAGACGTCTATTAGAACAGGGCGTTCGCGTTGTTGAGCTCTATAATGGCGCTAATACTCCAAATGGGGTCAATAACTGGGACTCTCATAGCGATATCAAGACAACACACCAAAAGCAGGCTGACATTATGGATCAACCAACAGCAACGCTTATCCGCGACATGAAACGCCGCGGCATGCTCGACGATGTTCTCGTTGTCTGGTGCACTGAGTTTGGGCGCGCACCATTCTTACAAGCCAATGGGACAGGCCGTGACCATAACCCGGATGCTTTCACTTGTTTTCTAGCCGGTGCCGGTGTCAAGAAAGGTTACTCGTATGGTAGCAGTGATGAATGGGGGTTTAAATGCGCCGACAAACCAACAGAGATTTACGACTTCAACGCCACTATCCTACATTTAATGGGGCTAGATCACGAAAGGCTCTCCTATTATCACAATGGTATTGAGTCGAGACTCACCGCAGTTCATGGCCATGTCATCAAAGATATACTTAGTTAAAATCACTTCTTGCTCAAAAAGTCTAGCTCTTTTGAGGTAGGGTTTCTATTAAATTGAATGTAACAGCACCTACAAATAGCTGGCGCCAAACCCTATCTGGAATAGACTATGAATATACAAACAACCATGCTGTTTATCGGGCTGGGGATCGCATCCCTAGCTAATATCGCTTTAGCTCAAAGCAATAAACCCAATGTACTGTTTGTCTTTATCGATGACTTGGGTTGGAAGGATTTGGGTTGCTATGGGGGTAAGTTTATTGAAACTCCTGCAGCCGATTCTTTGGCTGCCGAGGGGATGAAGTTTACCCAGGCTTATGCATCTCCTGTATGCTCGCCAACACGTGCCAGTTTGATTTCCGGTCAGAATGCAGCCAGACATGGCGTATGGGAAGTTATTGGAGTGAATGATCGGCCGTATGCAAAAATGTCATCGCCTCTCAGAAAGCTTGAAATAGATGAGAATATCCAGACCTACGCTGATATTCTGAACAAAGAGGGCTATACCTGTGGACTTATTGGAAAGTGGCACGCGGGGCGTACTCCGCAGGCTCATGGATTTTGTAAGATTGATAAGAAGATTCATGATCCGGTGCTGAAAAAATATGCCTATGAAAATGATGAGCACAAGGTGGGTGAAATAACGGCTAATTCGATCGAGTTTTTACGTAAAAATAAGGATAATCCCTTCTTCTTATGCGTTAGCCATCACGCAGCACACGCTCCACTCATTGCCCGGGATGATCTTATCAATAAATACCGTAAGAAGCTTCGCAAGACAGGCATAACTGATGTACATCCAAACTATGCGGCTCTGGTTGAGATGGCAGATGAATCGCTGGGTATGCTACTCGATGAGCTTAAGGCACTTAAGCTTGAAGATAATACCATGGTCGTTTTCTATTCCGACAACGGTGGCATGATTAAAGATATGTACCTTAAACAGCCTGAAGCTCTGGCAACAACTATGGCTCCACTGCGTTGGCAGAAGGGGAGTTTGTATGAAGGCGGAATCCGCGTTCCGTTTATCGTCAAGTGGCCGGGGAAAGTGAAGCCGGGAACAAGTAGTGAACAGATGCTCAACAGCTTTGATCTGTTCTCAACATTTGTAGACGTATGTGGTGGAACTATTCCTCAAGAGCAAGTCACAGATGGCTTGAGTCTGGTCCCGGTGCTTAGGGGTGAAACAGAGTTGTTGGAACGTGACACCTTATATTGGCACTTTCCCACATCAATGTGGACCCGATCTCCGGCTGGAGCAATTCGCAAAGGCGACTATAAATTGATCGAACACTTTGAAGACGGTCGAATCGAATTGTTTAACCTTAAAGACGATATTGGTGAAACCGTCAACTTGCTCTATAGCGAATCGGAAAAAGCTAGCGAACTACTCAGTGCGCTTACAGCTTGGCGTAGGTCACTGGACGCACAGATGCCGACACCGAACCCTAACTACGATCCAGTTCGCGCGCATGAACACGCCTATCACAAATGGCTGGAGCCAAAACAGAAAAAATAATTTAAAATCCAAGCACGAAAGGCACAGAAAAGTTATTATAAAAATCATTACGATTACCAAAGGGCATGATGCTACGCATACGAGTGGGACGCTGTACCCTCGAGCTCCCTTGCAAGGAAATGCCTTTCCTTGACCAGGCAACTAGGGGGCTTTGCCCCGTTTTATGGGTAATTATGAAAATCATTAAAACTTGTGCCTTACATAGTGCTTTCAAATCTAAGATGTGTATCGCTGGTGGTAGTAATTTTTGAAATTAAAGCACTCACCGGGGCTCATGAATATCATAGGATTTTTTTATAAAAGATATGTTTGATCCGTGAGATCCGTGGTTAAAAAACTTAAAGAGGGCGCACTTCGATCAGGTGAAACAATGGTTTACCGCTCAGTTTGCGCAGAACGATGTGCCCCTCAGTTCCTTTAGCGAAGTTCAACTTAGATAGATCCACAGAGTCAACACGGTATTCGCGTTTGCTGCCTGCAGATATTTCACCCAGACTCTTCGGTTTCCCGCCGTTGACGGCGAGAACTTCCCATTTATCTCCCGGATTGGCCAGCCATTCAATCGATACTTTGGCTTTTTTATTTTTGTGTTCTTTTAGAAACTCATCTGCAATAGAGAAGCTCGTTTCTTTATTGGCTATTTCCGCCATCATAAATCCACGATGATCATTTTCATCACAGTTAAAAGCTATAGTTGTTTTCGACATGTTATCTTCTGTCAGATAGTACCCCACATTACGATGTTTAATGTTGAGTTTCCAGTCGACGAATCCAGCCAGAACAGTCCAAGCTGCCGTGGAACGGCTGGGGTCAAAATGTTCTCCCGAATATTTGCAGAAGAGATCAATCGCAGCCTGATACGCAGGGTTAGGAAGTTGCCGAAATTCAACCGTTCCAAAAGCTCCAAAAGTTACTCCTTCATATAGTTTCACGATCTGGCGCCAGTAGATATCCTGTTCAGGGGTTCGTGGTTCAAACTTATAATTTGGCATTCGCCCATGTCGTTGGTTCCAGGCTACTGCCTCTTGACTTCCCCACGTATCTTCGTGATATGCCGGCTTTTTCATATCGTATGTGTATTTTTTAAAAACAGGAACGCGTTTAGATGTTAATTTGTTTCTTGCACCTGTGCAATCGGTTCCCATACATACGGTAAATTTGTTCTGATAGACTTTTGACAAATCAAGGTTCAACTTGTGATCAACTTCGAGGTATGGGCGTAAAAAAGTGTACTTTCCCAATGGGGTAAAGGCATCTTGATACCAGCTTATGACGTCTCTGAAGTATTGTTTGCCTTCTTTCATGTTGTTTGCCTCAAGCAAGCTTGGATAGATTTTTCCATATTTAGGTGCAATCCAGGTTGAACGATCCGGAGTGATGCCGGCCAAAGGCATCTCTTTGCCATTAAATTTGTAGTGCCATGCTTCCTCGTTAAAAGCATTTGGTTGTACGCGTAGGCCGAGAAACCATTTGCCATTCGGAGACTTGGAAACATAATCAGCCAGAGCAAAAATAAATTGTTTATAGTACTTTTTATAGGCAGGCGACCAGAACTGCGGGGCTTTAGCACGTTCTCTACGACTGACGCCACCTCCGTATCCGTTTTTATCGACAGGCGTTTTACCTCCCACATGGGCTACGTAGTTGAAAATCCAGTCCGGAGCAGGAGCGTTAAATTTGTACATAATTGGTTTCTGGGTGTATGCCGCGAACTCCAGCAGACGCTCCAAAGACTCAAAGTCATAACGGTTTTCTTCAGGTTGAAGTTCTGCCCAGCTACCCATACCGCATGCCGCGACAACCGAGTAGTGTTTGTTGTATTCGCGGGACATGTCAATGTCGTTCCAGATGTTTACAGCTCCTATCAGATCCTGGTTTTTCAAATCAAAAACGTGATCCTCTGGGTAGGCGACCACAAATTCATGTGAGGCTTCAATGACACCATTCTGAACAATCGAAAGGTTATAGACTCCCGGATGAAAACTGGAAGTATCAACTACGGTTTGTTCACCGGCTTTAAGAGTAAGTTTTTTTCCGTGTTTCGTACGAGCAAGTCGCTGAGTATCCTTGAGATGCAGAGTCGGAGCTGACCATCCGGTGAAAAATAGTTCGCCAGATATTTGCGGGCTTACAAGTATCTTATCCCCTCTGACTATGCGATTTTGCTCTGTCTCGATGGTTACAGCTTGAGGTCTGTTGCCTATTTTTATATCTCTGAAATAGGTGCCTCCTCTATAGAACCCTCTATTCTTTGCTCCTACACCGGGTTTCAGAAGAAGCGACGTCAACTCCATTTTTCCATTGTGACCGGTCTGCTTTTTCCAGTGCTGATATATTTCATTCAGATCAATCTGTGCGATTATCCAGCCTTCACTATCAGCCGCTAAATATTTATGGATGACTCCGGTTCTCGTTTTCTTGTTCCAATTAGATTGAATCCCATTGATCTTGAGACTGATATTGAAAGTTATTTTATCCCCTAATTGTTTAGGAGTCGCAAGCTTGTAGTGAAACATCAGATAGCGTGAATTCTTTACATTTTGTGATGTTTCTATATTGATGCCCGAATTCCATGTATTCTGATCAATGGACTTATAGAGTAAGGCTTGTTCCTGTTGTGTTTGAACCAAGTTTAGCGATGACTTTCCTAGAGGCTTTAAAGTCGCAGGAAGTACTTCTGTTTTTCTGAAATCAACTTCAAACTCCTCGTCCGAAGGTGTTGATTTTATACAGTTAACAACTGTGCTGTGTTCTGTTGGTTTCTTAAGCTCTGTTTTTATAGGGTTTTCTGAAGTGTTGTCGTTCTTTTCTAAGCAAGCTACAATTAAGAATACTACAGCCAATCTCGTCGTAAATACTGCCAAATAAAATATTGATTTCATAATTATTTCTGTGTTCATTTTTATTAAAAAAACTATCTTTATACAATCTGTTCTAAATTTTTACTGAATTATTTTGATCTCACCAAGCATTCATACTTTAAGCAAGGTGCATTTTCCCTGCAGTATTCAAGGACCTCATATTATTTAGGCAAACAAGTGCTTTTGATCGGGCCTTACCAAGGGAAGGTAGAACTAAGGAAGCGTAGATGCCAATAATGGCAACTACCACGGGTAATTCTATAAGTGTAATTGTGTTCATAATAGCTTCTCATTTATTCATCTTGATAAATGAAACGCAATACAAAAGCAAGTCTATACAGGTGAAATATATATTTTACAATTTAATCCTGGCAGTCGAAGTAGGTGCCGCTGGCGTCTGAAGTTTCGAACATATCGACCGCAATACCACCTGCGAGGCTTTGTAGGTACATTAATGAGACATGACCATCAACAAAGAGGTAGTTTTGTGAAAACGGTTTTACGTGTTTAGTCGGGTTATATGTAACATCCTCAGCAACCTGTGTGGAACTTAATACAGCATCGGGATGTGAGCCTAAAGGAGCCAATAAACCTTCTTCGTCTTGTCTATCTGTATTGACTTCAGTCATCATGATGGAAGTAGCCGAATCGTTTATGGCTGACAAGCTCATTGACCATTGTGCCGCTTCAGAATTACCAAAAGCATTTTCGGTCCACCAACCACCCCTGCTTAAACCAAGATTATTTCTTCCTCCTCCACCAGGAAGTTGAGACTTATCAATTCCAGAAGTTAATCCGTAGGAACGTTTGATTAGTTCTCTTCCCGCAGCGTTAGCACTATTCGCGTATTTGTTTTCTGGACAATGATAGAGCTTAAGTGAATTGCCGTAATCATCAACATCGAAACTGTATTCATTCGTTATTTCACGATTTTGCCCATCATAGCCAATAAGAAGGTCATCCCAGCTAGTTGAAGTATTTGGGGCAGCGGGCACATAGCCATCGTTATCATCTGTGTAGAGGAAGATTGCGGTATTCAAGGACTTCATATTATTGAGGCAAACCACTACTTTTGATTTTTTGCGCGCTTTTCCAAGTACAGGCAATAGTAAGGAGGCCAAAATACCAATAATGGCAATGACGACAAGTAATTCTATCAGTGTAAATTTTTTCATACCGGATCCTGGCCTCGCTATTTTAATTTAGAAATATTAAATCAAACGATAGTCAAAAACAAGCCTATACAGTTTTTAGGTATTTTATTGGGATATTTGAAAGTAAAGCCTAAGTTTTTTCGAAGTGTTAATTGTCCTATTGAAGAAAAACTTCTGTGTAAGAGTTCAAAATTAATATTGATTTAGGAAGTGAAATGAAAAATATTTTATATGTCTTGTTGGCTTTGGCATCAGTAAATGCCTACTCAAAAACTAAAGTAGAAGACTGGGTGATTCAGGCTCACGAAGCTCATAAAATTGGTAATGAGCAGTATCGCCTGTTAAAGCCTATTGAATTTGACGGTAGTAAAAAGTATCCAGTCATCGTTTCTTTACACGGTGCCGGCGGTAGAGGGAATGATAATATTAAACAGTTGCGTAGATGGAATCAGTACCTTGCAGAGGAACAGGTGCGCAAAGATTATCCTTGCTATGTAGTCGTACCACAAACATCGAAGCACTGGGGTCAATCCAGTCTCAATACGATTAAAGAAATCATCAAGAATTTACAATCTGTGGATATGGATCGCATTTATATCACCGGGTTTTCCATGGGTGGTCACGGAACTTATATTCTGACACAATTGGATCCGGAATATTTTGCGGCGGCCGCACCTGCCGCTGGGACAGGCTTGAAAAAAACTGAGGATTTTATTGATGTAAACAAAATTAAAGATATTCCTTTTTGGGCTTTTCACGGAGATCAGGACCCGGTGTGTCCAATAGACAAGCAGCACAAAGTTTTTAAGGAAATGAAAGCTGTCGGAGGAAATATGAAATTTACTATTTGGGCAGGTGACAAGCACAGCGGTAAAACGGGATTAAAAACAGTTGCTGGGGGTGATAACGGATCAACTCAGATGAGTAGTGATCGCTGTGACTCGGAGCCCGTTTTTATGAAGTGGCTCTTTGCGCAGAAAAAATCTACAAAATAATCATTATAAAGTGTTAATTAGTGTCCCAAACTTGGCCATGATTGGTGTAGAATTATAAGAGATTGATTTAACTAAATTGGAAAGATTTATGAACTTACTAAATAAATTGGCTTGCTTTGCTGTGGCTCTTTTTTGTTTGAATTCTTTCGGGAATTCAGAGAAACCAAATATAATTGTTATCATGGCCGACGATATCGGCCATGAATGTTTTGGTGCTTATGGCAGTACCCAATACAAGACCCCCAATATTGATGCTCTGGCAAAAGAGGGTATTCAGTTTAATAAAGGTTATTCTCAGCCCATTTGCACACCTAGTCGCGTGAAGATTATGACGGGGAAATCTAATGTTCACAATTATGTCAATTTTGGCTGTCTTGCGTCCACTCAAAAAACTTTTGGTCATATTCTCAAAGATGCGGGTTACGCAACTTGCGTAGGTGGCAAATGGCAGCTCGTTTTACGTGAAAAAGATCAGGAGCCGGGCATGGATCCGGGAACTATGCCGGCCGATGCAGGTTTTGATGAGCATTATATGTGGCAGGTGAAAGATCGTGGTAGCCGCTATTGGAAGCCAACTCTTGTGTTCAATGGCGAGACAAAAACTTTTGGTGGAGATGATTACGGTCCTAAGCTCGTTACGGATAAAATCATTGATTTCATGGAACGCAAAAAAGATCAGCCCTTTTTTGTTTATTACCCGATGATTTTAGTTCATAGTCCTTTTCCAACTACACCTTTAAGTGAAGATAGAAATAGTGAAGATCATCAGAAGAATTTTGAAGATATGGTTTTTTACATGGATCATTTAATTGGCAAGATGGTGACAAAACTGGAAGATCTAGGTATTCGCGACAATACTTTAATCATTTTTTTAGGTGACAATGGGACCCATGGTTCACTTAAATCAAAACTCAACGGGAGTGAAATTAAAGGCTCAAAAGGAAATACAATTGATTATGGTATTCACGTTCCTTTTATAGCCAATTGGAAAGGAAAAACAAAGACACAGCAAAATGATGACTTGGTTCACGTTGGTGACATTCTGCCAACTATCGCGTCTTTAGGGAAAGCTGAGGTTCCTTCAGATGTGACTGGGAAATCTTTTGCACCACTTTTGACGGGCGATTCATATGAACCTAGGGAGTTCATGTATATGTATTATAATTCCCGTCCTACAGAGGCTAAAAAGAGCCCAAAAGTTTTTGTTCAGTCAAAAGAATGGAAGCTTTATTCAACGGGTGATTTGTTTCATTACGCTGAAGATGTGTATGAAAAATCGCCCTTTAAGAAAGGTCAGGAAACTGAACTGGCAAGCACCATGCGCCACAAGCTTCAGGAAGTTCTAGACCAGTACCCAACTGAGGGTCAAATGATTTACAAAAGGCCTGAGGGCAGCCCGCCCAAAGCTGCTAAAGTTAAGAAAAAAGACAAGAAGTCAAAGAAGTAAAATATCTTTAGGTCACTTCTAGATCTCATGAACCCCTAGAGAACTGCAGGCCCTAGGCCGATCTGCAGTGAGCTTGCGAACGATCTGCCAGCGAAGCGAACTGTCGAATTTGTTCTCCCACACGGTAAACCGTGGACTACATACAATTGATGATAGCTTTTTAAAAGCAGGCAGGATGCCTGCGCTCCCAGGTGAGAAATTCCGCATAGAATGCGGAGCTCCCAACAAAACATGACACCAAGCCTCTTACAGCGAAGCAGTCTTGCAGTGAGCTTGCGAACGATCTCCCAGCGAAGCGGTCTGACGACTTCTTTATAAACTGCAGGCCGCAGGCCGATCTGCAGTGAGCTTGCGAACGATCTGCCAGCGAAGTGAACTGACGACTTTACTATAAGCTTTTTAAAAGCAGGCAGGATGCCTGCGCTCCCAGGTGAGAAATTCCGCATAGAATGCGGAGCTACCAGCAAAACATGACACCAAGCCTCTTACAGCGAAGCGGTTTTACAGTGAGCTTGCGAACGATCTTACAATGAGCTTGCGAACGATCTGCTTTTATCTAAATAGGGCTCACTGATTAAGATATAAATAACTTATATACAATGAGATAAGTGTAATTCATGCTATGTTATATGTAAACAAAACCCCTCAAAACAGTCATTAGGTTTGCATAAGATGTATAAAAATACGGGCTCAGAGCCCAAAATGGCCAATTTACCTTATTTTCTAGATGGTACACTCAATATCAATAATCGCTGGGTCAAGTTAGCGGCAATAATACCTTGGACAGATGTCGAAGAAATTTATGCACTAAATTTCACCAGTCATACTGGGCCCAAAGCTCTTCCTGCAAGAACTGCATTTGGTTCCCTTATCATTCAAGTAAAGCTAAGTTTAACTGATGAAGAAACGGTAGAAATGATTTCTGAAAATCCCTATCTTCAATATTTCTTGGGCTTTGAAAGATATAAACAGGAAGCACCTTTTGATTCGAGCATGATGACTCATTTTCGAAAGCGTTTTGGCGCTCAGGACATTAAAGACATTGACGAACTCCTGCATACAGCGACACGTAAAAAAGAAGAGGATTCTAATGATGATTCAGACAATGATCCTCCATCAAATAAGGGTTCTTTAATTGTTGATGCCAGTTGTGTTCCTGGTGATATTCACTACCCAACTGACCTTGGGTTGCTAAATAAAGCCCGTGAAAAAACTGAGGAAGTAATCGATATCCTTTGGTGTCATCGCTCAAATACAGAAGATAAAGTTAAGCCTCGAACTTATCGTGAAGATGGCAGGAAAAGCTTTTTAAGTATTGTTCTAAAAAAACGTGTTTCGAAAAAGAAAAGACGTGAGGTGATTAACAGACAATTCCATTGCGTAAGGAGGAACCTCGCCAGTATAGATGAACTCAAAAAGTATGCCGATCTTACTCTATTGAAGCCTAGTTTATATCGTGAACTTCTGGTGATCGGGACACTTTATCAACAACAGCAATACATGTACGATAACAAAGTAACAAGCGTAGATGATCGCATCGTAAGTATTCATCAACCACATATCCGTCCCATAGTTCGGGGGAAGGCGGGAGCTCATACGGAATTCGGAGCAAAAATATCTATCAGTGTGGTCGATGGCTGGACCTTTACCGATACGATTAGCTTTGACTCTTATAATGAAGGGACCGAACTGATTTCACAAATTGAAAAATACAAAGAACGATTCGGTTATTATCCCGAATCAACACATGCTGACAAAATCTACCGAAACAAAGAAAATCGAGCACATTGTAAAAAGCATGGGATAAGGATAAGTGGTCCCAGTCTTGGAAGGCCTCCCAAAGATGAAAAATTACGTAAAGAACAAAAGGATATACAACGCCAAGATGAAGCTATAAGAAACCAAGTAGAAGGCTGTTTTGGTGTAGCCAAAAGACGCTATAAACTCGATCGCATTTTCACGAAAATTAAAGCGTCGTCTGAAACACTTATTGCTTTAATATTCATGGTGATGAACTTGGACAAGGCATTAGCCTTTTTATCACTTTTTGGCCAATATTATAAGCAGCTATTAGAACATTTTCTTAACTTTATAAGTATCATTAGCCAGGGTGAGCATCTCAAAAGACGAGTCATTCAGTAAGGCCTAAATAAAAACAGCGATCATCGCAAAGTTTGCGATGATCGCTGTTGGTGAAATTGGCTAGAGTTTATGGGACGTAGGGTTTCTCTTTAATATCTCTCTGTTTTTTGATGCGTGAATTAAAGTCATCCATGTAATCTTTGTAGCGATCATCGTCTTTCCAAAAACCTCTTTTGGGTTGTGGGTTAACTTTCTGCTCTGATAGTACGCTTAGCCAATAGTACTCACGGTCAAACGTGATCTACAAAATTTGGCAAAGAAATGGCAATAACCTAAATTGTAATTCCACAAAACAAAAAAGGATATTGCCATGAAAATGTATACTACAAAAACAAAATTTCACTGCGGAATTGATCTTCACAAATCGATGTCTTATATCTGCGTGATGGACAAAGAAGGAAAAATATACGTGCACACAGAGATCAAAAATAATGACTTTCAGTACATGAAGAAAATCCTCTCTCCTTATTGGGATGACCTTACTATTGCCTGCGAAACTACTTACAACTGGTACAAATTATCTGATTTTTGTGAAACAGAGCCCGTTCAATTTGCCCTAGGCCATGCCCTTTATATGGGAGCAATTCATGGAGGTAAAGCAAAGAACGATAAAATAGACAGTAAAAAAATAACAGATTTGTTACGAACTAATCTCCTGCCCAAAGCGTATGCTTGTCCACGTCGGTTTCGTTCTCACCGAGATCTACTACGCCGTCGAATCAAGCTCGTGAGTATTCGCTCAGGTATATCAATTTATCTTAATCTCTTCGAAGACCAAAATAATTTAAAACATAGTTCTGCTGAGCTTCGACGAAATGCAAAGTCATCACTTCAGTTCATGGATCTTCAGACATTCCTACCAGAAGATCATGCTATGGCTCGAAACTATCAACTCAACGCCGATTTACTAAAGATGTTTACTGATCAGTTAAAACAAATAGATAAGGACCTTGTGAAATTCACCCTTGACTCTCAGTTCAAAGAAGATTTTGAAATAGTGAAATCAATGAAAGGTATCGGAGATATTTTAGGTATGACTCTGGTTTATGAAACTCATGATATTCAAAGATTTAAAACTCCAGGTGATTATGCAAGTTACTGTCGCGTTGTTAAATGCAAAAAAGAAAGTGCGGGAAAAAGTTATGGTTATAGTGGGACAAAAATGGGCAACCCTAACTTAAAGTGGGCCTTTGGTGAAATCGCAATGTTAGCAAAATCAGATCCAGTAATGAAATTCTTTGCCGATGAACTCGATCAACGTCACGGTAAACGCAAAGGACGATCCATCTTTATGCATAAAATATGCCGAGCTATTTATTTTATGCTTTTACGAAAGAAACCTTTTGATCCTATCGATTTTTTCGGCAGAGAAAAATATGAGCGACTCACAAAAAAAGTTCATTAAATAAATTTAGTACCTCAGTCATGAACCTATTGATTACCCTTGTTCCGTCGAGACAACTTAACTGATTAGGATATGGCTGAGTGTACACTTTACACTCACAGCAATTTACTGATGATGACCCACTCCTCCCCGAGCCCCTAAAACCCTGGACAGTCCAATAGAGAAGGACTGAGCCCTAACACCCAACTGAATGGGACGGCGAGGATATGACCGTTAGGAGTTTCTAAGGCGTTGAGCGCAGCTAAAAGAAAAAGTTGGACTGATCAACACGGTTCCTTTAAAACCGTTGACCTTATATGGATGGCTGGAGGGCTTCACTTTTGTGAAGACTCGTACCCACAAAGTTGAAATCAAGATGGGCACAAAGTAAAGAGCTAATTCTAAGCTTCGTTTTAAGCAAAAATAACAAAAAACGGATACAATAGATTATTGTCTACTTGACAAATATGGCTAAATGGATGGGTAGTCTTTACCATTTTGACTTTCTTGAATCGAAGCCTGAATGGCTAAAAACGCTTGCTTCATTTTAGCGAAAACTTCCGGATTAGAACTGGAGAGATCCTTGGCTTCGGCATGATCATCGGCGAGATTATAGAGCTCGAATTTGCCCTTTTTTACAGATAATAATTTATAATCATTATCAATCAGAGCTCCCTTTTTACCCATGGCGAAAGGAATCATTTTGTCTCTTTTAGCGTCAGAACCCTGTATGAGATTTTTTAAGCTGATGCCATCTACAGTTTCTAGCATTGAGTCTTCGGGAAGGTCAAGGAGGTCGACAAGAGTCGGAAAAATATCCATTGTCACGGCGGGGACTTTCGTCACTCGAGGAGTGATTTTTGCTGGCCATTCGATAATGCCAGGAACGCGAATACCGCCTTCGTAGAAATCACCTTTCTTACCTCTTAATCCTCCTACACTACTTGGTTTGACTTCGAGCCCACCATTGTCACTGCAAAACCAAACGATGGTATTATCGGCAACATTTAAGTCACGTAAACCTTTGCGAAGTTCGCCAACTGAACGGTCGAAAGCCACGAGCTCGCCGTGCAGGTTCTGAGACATGGGGTTGAGGTGAGCAAAGGCCTTTTTATCTTCGTTTTTGGCTATGAATGGGTAGTGGGGGGAGCCATCCCAAATTACAGCTAAAAAAGTTTTTTTATTTTTTGCGGCTTCAGCAATAAATTTGAGTGACTCTCGGACGATAACTTCCGATGAATCCCCTTTAAAATCCTCAAATTCGCCATTGCGGCTCATGTAGGGATCGATATCGAAAAAGTTGCTTACGGTGAGCCAGGTCTCGAAGCCAAAAGCACCCGGGCTCCAAGGGTCGTCACCTAAAATAGGGATGCCGGGACCGCGCAGAGCATTGAGGTGCCATTTGCCAAAATGTCCCGTGGTATAACCGGCTTTTTTTAAGGCAGTTGCGAGTGATTTTTCCTGTAGACGTAAAGCGTAGCCATGAGTAGAAACTCCCGTGCGCATATTGGTTCGGCCGGTGAGGACACTGGCTCGAGTGGGAGAGCAAACGGGTGCACCAGCGTAGAAGCGATCAAGGCGTAAACCATTTTTAGCCATAGCATCCAAGTTGGGTGTTTTGAGGACAGGGTGATCGTAGTAACCCACTTGACCCCAACCTTGGTCGTCAGTCATAATTAAAACAATATTGGGTGGTTCGGCAGCTTGTGCAGCTCCGAGCATGAAAAAGAAGAAGAGTAATTTTTTAAGCATGATGGCCTCTCAGTTTACAGATTGATTAAGGTATTTGGACTTATTGTTATTACAGCGCTAGAGGGATAAAAGTAAGATTTATTTTTTGCTGTTTTTATAAGCGATTTTTCCGAAAGTATCGACTTTACTAGCAATGGAATCGGTGGCTTTTTCGGGGTCGTAGTTAGGATTGATCTTAGGCATGTGGGCCTTTCTTTCTGCAAGCCAGTTCATGAGTTTTAATTCCATTTCTTTAGCTTTTTCTGGCATGGATTGACTGAGATCATTTTTTTCACTCAAATCACTGCGCAAGTTATAGAGTTCAACTTTGGCTCCGGGCGTAATCACTTTTTCATTGGGGTCTTGCTGATAGTCACCGTAGAATTTGATCAGTTTAAAATCCCCCATGCGGATGATGCTACTCGGTGTGTGGGCGTAGTGGGGGATGTAAACCGGTAGGTGAATACAGAAGAAATCGCGTTTAAAATCACCACCTGTCATGAGAGGCATGATGTTTACGCCATCAAGCGGATAATTTTTTGGAGCTGGAGTTTGGGCAATATTCAAAAATGTGGGAAAGAGGTCAGTGATGTGAACTGGTTCAGTAATAGTTTGGCCAGCTTTGATTTTTTCGGGCCAATGAACGATGAATGGTACACGAATTCCCGCTTCATATTCTGAACCTTTGCCGCGACGTAGTGGCTCGTTATCCCAGACACGGGATAAACCCCCGTTATCAGACATGAAAATCACAACTGTTTCGCGTTCACTTTTCATGGCTTCAATACCCTTCATTAGGGTGCCGATGCTGAGGTCGAGGTAATCGATCATGGCGAAATAATCCGCAATGGGTTTTTCACTAGACTTGCCACCTTTACTGGCACTTTTATTATAACCCATGTCCACATATTTCTGAATGATGTTTTTGGGCGCTTCCAGGCCCGTGTGCACAGTTCTGTGTGCGAGGTAGGCAAAAGTCGGCTTGGATTGATCTTGTTTCAGGTAGTTTAGGACGCCAAGTGTGGAACCCATGACAAGCTTTTTATCATCCTCAGACCTTTCAGGCGTAATCGTCTCAAAACCCCATTGAGCTAAATAAGCATCTTTCATTTCAGGGCGGAGACGCTTTTCGTTGACATCCACATGCCATTTGCCAATGACACCGACGCGGTAACCTGACTTCTTTAATTCTCGTCCAATATTCACCGCATCGTGGGCGAGCATGCGATTGGATTCGGGTTGGATCATACGAGCATGAGGTAGGACGTGTTTTTCTAAGCAAACGGCGGTGTGATTAGTTCTGGCAGCAGATTGGCCAGTGAGGAAAGCAAAACGGGCAGGGGAGCATTGCGACATGCCATAGGCATCGGTAAAGCGAGCGCCTTGTTCG
Source organism: Lentisphaera araneosa HTCC2155 (assembly GCF_000170755.1). Lineage (NCBI taxonomy): Bacteria > Pseudomonadati > Lentisphaerota > Lentisphaeria > Lentisphaerales > Lentisphaeraceae > Lentisphaera > Lentisphaera araneosa. Next base: position 214,841 of record NZ_ABCK01000005.1, on the reverse strand, counting down.
GCAAGTTTGTCTAAGTGAGGTGTATTGACGTATTGATTGCCGTAAGAACTTAGGCCATTCCATCCGAGGTCGTCAATGAGGACAAAAACGATATTCGGGCGATTATCTGCAATGAGACTTGAACTAAATGCTAAGAAGAAGAGTGATAAGAGGAACTTCATTTTTAACCTTTGCTAATTTATGTTTTTTTAATAAACACATTGAAGCATGAGGTTATAGGACATCGAGCCCTAGTTTATTTAGTGACTAATGAGATTTACCTTAATCAAGAAGGTCAAACATTGTGCCACTCGGAGAACTACGGCCAGCGGACCAGGGGGTAGTCCCGTCAGTAACAGTGGCGTCAAGGTAAAGGAACTCCACATGACCATCGATAAAGAGGTAATTCATTTTAAGGAATTTATCGTGTTTATTGGAGTAATCACCGATGTCATCCATCATGTTATTATATATATCTTTAGGTTTATTCGTAGAACCTTGAGCCCCGACCCATTTCCAAGGTTTAACTGCGGGGTCATTATCTGCGCCAATATCATCGATTTCAAAAAGCATAATTCCTGTCGCTGGATCATTTATGTCGGTGAATTTTAATGATCAAGCACCTTCAGAGGCATCCTCTGCACTAAAGCCGGAGAATACCCAGCCACTAGAATTAGCGGCACCATTATTCCAATGCCCCTGATTAGCTGTATAAGAGCGAACTGCATTTCCGCCCCAATCCCAAGACTTGGGATCAGAAGGGCAGCGGTAGAGTTGATGGGTATCACCCCATTCATCATATTTGTAGCCACCAGCTTTCGAGGCATCTGCTTCCGTGATATTTCTTCCGTCAACGCCTGCAATTCCAAGCCTATCATCCCAGGGAAGTTTAGTGGCATATTCTACTGGTAGTTGTGAGTCATAGTCATCGCTATATAAAAGAAGAGAAATGCCGATTTGTTTTAATTTATTGGTACATGAGGCTCTGTGGGCTGAACCCCGCGCTTGCTTTAAAGAGGGAAGTAATAAAGAAGCCAAAATGCCGATGATGGCAATAACGACTAAGAGTTCGATAAGAGTGAATTTTTTCATAGAGATGACCTTATATTTCATAATTGATCGCCCACTGTAAGGACTTCTTATCAAGTGTTTTGAACTTTTATTCGTATTGGGCTTTGAGTTGTTTAATTTCTTCGGTGAGGCGTTTCTTGACTCGGTTCTTTAAAATGTAGACAGTGTCGAGTTTAATTTCGAGGTCTTCGCTGATTTGTTGATTGGATTGGCCTTTGATACTCATTTTAAAGACATCGATGGCTTTGCCACTAAAAAACTGTTCAATATTGTTCATCGCGAGGTTGGTGATATAGAGGCGCCATTCACGTTCAGCCATTTCCTCGATTTCGGGAGTACTGATGGTGTTAATGTGATCAATTTGCTCTTTGGCCGCTCCCTCAATGCGTTTGTTTTGACTATTTTGCTTGCGGAAAAAATCAACTACCGAAGAGTGAGTGATTGTGCCTAACCAAGTTCTGAATTTTGATTTATTGACGCCGTATTCAAAGCTGGGGAGTTTCTTCCAGAGTTTCACTAAAACTTGTTGGAGGATGTCTTCGCAATCTTTATTATTTACACCCATTTGATGGATAATGACGTAGATATAATTCTTATAAACTTCTACAAATTCGTTCCATGCAGATTCATCGTCCGGGTTTTGCGCTCGCTGAATTAAAGTCAGTCTTGTTTGGTTCATGAATTTCTCCGATATTTTCTTACATGATCATCCAGTTAACGATGTGTATACATCTCCAGCATATATCAATTATGGTGAAACCATTAAACTTAAAATAGCTTAGGGCAAAGCCCTAAGACAAAGCAGGGGAAAAACATATATCTTGCCTTTAGGTATGGAACTGAGAAGACTGTTTCAGTAGTGTACCTTAAGGTACACAGTTTATTGCCCTTGTACTAAACCCCACATTACATGTGGGGCTATTTAAAGTGTCATCGCTCTGCGATGTAAGTTTTCATCCTTAACTGTTTAATCGTATTTGCATTATTATAAGAGATAAGTGATTGAAGTGCTAGACTTGGCCTTAAAAAAGAGCCGAAGTCTATTTGAACTTCGGCTCGGAAGAAAAACTTATTTATTGGCTTGCTTTTTGTAGAGCTCTTTCATTTTTTTCTTATCAAAAGTATTGCGTGGACTCTCGGGCTCATTATGCTTGGGAACAAGGGCCTTGAGCTTTGCCATGATTTTTGCGTACTCAGGGTTATTAGCTAGGTTATTGTGCTCAAGGGGGTCATTTTTATGATCGTAGAGCTCATCGCCACCTCTCCAATTAATGTAACTGTAGCGGCCATCGTATATGCGGTGATTTCCCTCTAACCAGCTTGTGAGCGTGGGTTTATTCCATTTCATATCAGGTTGATTGGCGAGCTTCGCAAAGCTGCGGCCATCATTTTTTGGGTTTACGGGGATATTGCAGAGCTCAGATAATGTAGGATAGAGGTCAATAAGGTTGACCACTCCATCGCAGCGTTTATTATTTGGCGTCACACCAGGGACTTTTAGCATGAGCGGTACACGAGTTGATTCCTGCCAAAGAAGACATTTGCCAAAGCGTTTTTTCTCGCCTAAATGCCAGCCGTGATCGCCCCAGAGAACCACAATTGTATTGTCTGCGTATGGGCTGTTATTTAATCCATCAAGTAAGTGACCGAGGCAGTCATCGACAAAGGTGACGTTAGCCATATAGGCTTGGAGAGCATTTTTTGTGACGCCATATTTTTCGGCACGGCCCCAGCGCTTTGAGTCTTCTCTAAAGGCTTTTCCGTAGATGAATTCGCCTTTTTCATTGACGATTTTTTCATGTGGATTTTCTTTGATTTCTGGGAGTTCAATTTTATCGAGAGGGTACATGTCGAAGTATTTTTGAGGAACAAACCAGGGGAGGTGGGGTTTGGAAAAACCCACAGCCATAAAGAAAGGCTTGTCAAAAGAGCGCTTTTGGAATTGATTCACGGCCCAATCAGCGATTTTATAATCTTTCATTTGAGTCGTGTCATTTTTTACCGTGGGTCCCCAGTCAAACTCGAGCCCTTTGCCCTTCATTTGTTTGCCGTTGATATCCAGTAATCCATTAGCCGGTTTGGCTTTACTTTTAGCGCCAAGGCCACCCTTGATAACATGGTGTTCATCAAAAGCCCATTGGCCGTGATCGATTTCTTTTTCTGTTGGATGTTTGTGAAAGATCTTACCCGCACTCAAGCTGTGGTATCCATGCTTACTGAACCATTCAGGAATAGTGAGCAGGTCTTTAGCTTTTGGTGCATTTTTCAAATTGGTGTCATTACCATAAACACCTGTGTTGTAGCAGTGCTTTCCGGTCATGATAGCCGAGCGAGCAGGCCCACAAACTGTAGAAGGTGAGTGAGCTTTGTACATCGACATACCACCATTGGCGAAAAACTTATCGAAGTTTGGTGTTTTGACCGCGGGATTGCCACCCATAGGACCAATCCAATCATTCAGGTCATCGATGGCGATAAACAGTACGTTCATGTTTTCTTTGGCACTGAGTCCAAAACTGCCAATAAGGCAAAAGCTTAAGATTAAAGTTTTTATAAAAGACATATTTGTTCCTATTTTATTGAGTTCAATAAACGATTTAATTAATACGGCGTTCGTTTGTATTTACATAGGAAACGCAGTGTAAAAGTGAAGCTATACAATGATCAGAATAATTTTCATACATCATTGTTGATCAATAAAAAATGCCGAAGCAAGGCTTCGGCTTTCGATTTTAAATTTGGGAAAGTTTAGATCTTTTTTGAGGCCTTGTTTTTCTTTTTCTCCATAGTATTGCGTGGACTTTCAGGCTCATTGTTCTTTGGAAGCTGCTTTTTAAATTTAGCAATAATTTCGGCGTATTCGGGATTGTTTGCGAGGTTGTTATATTCCATTGGATCAGAATTGTGATCGTAAAGTTCTTGAACTCCCTTTTTGTAGGAAATGTAGCGGTAACGTCCATCCGTCAAGGCGTGATTCATGTGGCCCATAGTACTTAGAGTTGGTGTATTCCAGGTCATTTTCGGATTAGCGATGAGCTTAGCAAAGCTACGACCATCGTTATTTGAGTTCTCCGGAAGACCACAGAGATCAATCAAGGTAGGGTACATATCAATTAAGTTGATAACACCATCACTTTTTACACCTTCATTGACTCCAGGTACGCGAACCATAAAAGGAACTCTAGCAGCTTCTTCCCATAGACCAGTTTTTCTATACTTAAGTTTTTCACCCAAATACCAGCCATGGTCTCCCCAAAGCATGACGATCGTGTTATCTGCGTATTGGCTTTTAGCAAGGGCGTCAAAGACTACACCTAAGCAATCATCAGCATAAGTTACAGAGGCCATGTAAGCACGATTGAGCTCAGTATGGGCATTGCTTTTGTCTACAGCTAACCAGGTTGCGTCTGGACCTTTGAAAAAAGCTTTGCCATTTGAATCTACAATGTCATCGTAATCATCTAATTTTACGGGTGCCGGTTTCACTTTGTCGAGTGGGTACATGTCGAAGTATTTTTGGGGAACAAAAAAGGGTAGGTGAGGTCTGGAAATCCCTAGTGCCATAAAGAAGGGCTTGCCGTCAAAATCGCGTTCAAACTGTTCAGCAGCCCATTTGGCATTCATGTAATCTTTTGTTTTTTCGAGAGGAGCTTTGGTAGCACCCCATTGAATTGGACTACCGCCATATTTATGATCGGGGTGTGTCGCTTGCTTTTTCCAAAGCATTCCTCCTGCACTTCCTTTTGTTTTTCCCACTTCATGAAAAGCCCAATGACCCTCATCCATACCTTCGGAGGTCATGTGCTTGTGAAAAATTTTACCTGTAGTAAGGGTGTGATAGCCACGGTTACCAAAATATTCCGGAAGCGTTTCCAGGTCTTTGGTTTTACTTGCTTTTTTTAGATTGTTACTATTGCCGTAAACACCCGTGTTGTGGCAATGGCGACCAGTTAACAATGAAGATCTTGAAGGCCCGCAAACAGTAGCTGGACAGTAAGCTTTATTCATGACGATAGAGAAATTGGCAAACTTATCCAAATGAGGAGTTTTCACCTGAGGATTACCACCCATTGGACCAATCCAATCATTGAGATCGTCGATGGCGATGAAGAGCACGTTCATGTTTTCTTTGGCGCAGAGGCCAGTCGTGAGTATGAGACATACTCCGACTAAAAATCTTTTTAAAAAAGACATAGCTATCCTGATGTTTTAAAGGGGTTTATTTTTGAAGTTTAATCTTGGCAGTCGAAGTAGGTTCCACGAGCATCGTTTGATGAAAACATGTCAACTCCAGTTTCTGCACCCAGACTCTGAGCATAATGAAAGCCCACATGCCCATCTGCAAAGAGATAGTTTTGTGAATAGGCTTTGACATGTTTAGTTGGATTGGCTTCTAAGTGATTCATTGCCTCTTCTATACTTAAAGCAGATTCACCATTTTGCCCTAAAGTTAAAAAGCTATTGTAATCAGAACTAGCTTCGAGCATCATGATAGCAGTTGAAGAATTATTGACATCTGAAAAACGCATGGACCATGGCTCCGTTGTAATGCCATTTTCAGTCCACCAGCCCAACATACTCATGCCACGGGTGCCCTTCCATGAAGCTACATCGAGATTCATGCCAGCATTTAATGAGTACGATCTATTAACTTTGTCAGAGGGGTTTAAGTAGTTATTTTCAGGGCAATGATAAAGTTTGAGAGAGTTGCCATAATTTTCATCGCTATAGGCAGTTTTCGTTGTGTCACGCTCTTGCCCATCATATCCTGCAAGTAGATCATCCCAAGGGATCGCGACGCTTGGTGCGGCGGGAACATAGCCAAGATTGTCATCACTGTAGAGTACCATGGCTATATTTAAGGACTTCATATTGTTGAGGCATACAGCGGCCCTTGATTTAGATCTGGCTTTACCTAAAGAAGGAAGAAGAAGTGACGCAAGGATACCGATAATGGCGACAACAACGAGTAATTCGATGAGTGTAAATCTTTTCATATTGGCTTCCTCTTGATTCAGATATATTAAATTTATCGAAAGGCAGAAGCAAGTCTATACAGGTAAAAAAAATATATTTTACTTATTAATCCTGACAGTCGAAGTAGGTGCCGTTGGCGTTTGAAATTGAGAACATGTCGACTCCACTATCGCCTGCGAGGCTTTGTAGGGACATTAATGATACATGACCATCGGCGAAGAGAAAATTCTGTGAATAGGCTTTGATGTGTTTAGTCGGATTATTTTGAATATGATCAGAAATACCGGAGCTTGTTTTTGCGGCACTGCCGTTATAGCCTAAAATGAAATCCCCACCAAAATCTGTGTCGAGTTCATTTAACATGATGGCTGTAGCAGAGTCGTTTATCTCGGATAGTTTCATTGACCATGGTTCGAGTGTTGACGGTCCAAGCGCATTTTCTGTCCACCAGCCACTCATACTTATGCCAGGTTGACCCCACCAAAGAACTGACTTATCAACTCCAGCATTTATCGAATAGGAACGATTGATCTTGCCATTACTTTCTTTTTTATAATCATTTTCGGGGCACTGATAGAGCTTAAGTGAATTGCCGTAAACTTCATATTTATAGCCTCCACCACCATCCGGAGTACGATTTTGCCCATCATAGCTAATGAGCAGATCATCCCAGGGTGTATTTACATTTGGTGAAGCGGGAACATGGCCTTCGTTATCATCTGCGTAGAGGAAGAAAGCATAATTTAATGATTTTAAATTGTTGAGGCAAACAACTGCTTTTGATTTTCCACGCGCTTTCCCAAGTGAGGGAAGAAGTAATGAGGCGAGAATGCCAATAATGGCAATGACCACAAGTAATTCGATGAGTGTAAATTTTTTCATATTGGCTTCCTCTTGATTCAGATATATTAAATGAAACGAAAGGCAAAAACAAGTCTATACATAAGTTTGATATTTTTTGAGAATTTATTTAGCTGAGGTGTAAAAAGACTCAGGGGGGATTTCTAAATAATAGTATTTGATAATCGCTTGATAGATATCACCCATGCGAAATTGGTTTTCTTTGGTGTCGCTAATAATCGCATCGAGGTACTTTTCATCCGCAATATTGACGTTTCTTCCTAGCATATAGGAGATGAGTTTTTTGCTGAAAGCGCGAGCCATATTTTGTTCGTGGCTCTTCAAATACTGTTTAAGTTCGCCAAGGCCATTCACTTTTTGTTGATTGATCATTACTGTCTCTTGTCGGAAATGATGATTATCACCGCCAATGGTATTGTACCTATCAAGTAAGATTGCCAAGGGATCTAAGCGTTTGTGGCAGGAATGGCAAGCGGGGTTTTGAGTGTGAGCCTCAAGGCGTTGACGCAGGGTATTGGCGGACTTGTCGAGCTCAAATTTACTCACGTCAACATCTGGCGGATTGGGCAAGGGTGAATCTAAAAGATTTTCCGATACCCAGGCGGCGCGTCGGATGGGTAAGGGATCAACGCCATTGCCTGTAGCCGTGAGGAAGGCACCCATATTTAATAGGCCTCCGCGTTTGGGGTCCGTGAAGGTATGTAATTTAAAATCATCTGGATTGACTGAAGGGGGCAATTCAGATCGTTTTAATCGTGCACGAGTGTTTTGGCCCGAGTAAAAGTTCTTTAAATCCTCATTCACGAAAGAGTAATTAGCACTGAGCAATTCCCTAATGGGAAGATTTTTACGGAAGAGGTGAAGTATGAATTTTTCGGCTTCAATGCGGTAGGCATCTCTCAAGTTTTTTGCATAAAAAACGCTAAAGTCTTGCTCATCAGGTAGGTTGTTTTGGATTTCGCCAAGTTTGAGCCACTGATAGACAAATGGCTTTAAAAAGCGTTCAAAATTTGGGTGCTTAATGAGCCATTTAGATAAGGCTTCTGAATCCCGTCTTTTTTTCGTTTGCGTGAATTGGTGCGTAAAAGCTTCGTTAGGAGCAGACTTTAATAATGAGTAGGAGCTAAAACGAGTGAAATCAGGGCTCTTAACATCTCTATTAACAGTGAGGAAATCAGAGGATAAAAACAGCATGATGAGTGCATTTCTATAGGCATCTTCATACTTCATTTTATCTGTTTGAAAGTCTTTGAAGATGTAGCCATAAATAATATTATTTTTGAGGCCAAGAAATTGATGAAGGAACTTAAATTTATGGCTGACTTCTGTGGTGCCAACGCGAGTTTCAGTATCAAAAGAGAGGGGGTGAAGTTTAACGTCGTAGGGACCCTCAATGCGAAAGTTCCACATTTTAGCTGCAGGGAAAATATAGTCATTGCTATAAAGAAATTTATTACGGATACGTTCCCTGTCTTGGACTTCATAATCTTCCCCAAGTATATGGTGAGCTAATAAATTATTAGCAGTTCCAATAGCTGGAAGACTTTTCCAATTTAATGAGTAAGCAACAGCTGCTCGACGATCGAGAGTGAATTCAATAGCGTACTCACCTTCAGAAGAGATATGCACGATCTCCAATAATTCTGTAGTTCCATGAAAGTCACTTACATCTGGCGGAGTCCGATAAAAATTGATGGGAATACTCAGTGTATCATCTAAGTCTTTAAGAGCATTTTTATAAGCATCAATGGTAGCTTGACCATGTTTTTTTACATTGAGCTTATTTAAATTCATGTTCTTAGTGGCGGCTTTAAAGCGCAGTGTATAGGTTCCCGCAGGTAAGCTCAGTCGTTCAAGTTGTTCGTTGACTCTCTCATTTTGATTGTCATCGATTTTATTTTTCTTAGGCTCTTTAATTTTTTCTTTATTATCAAACTCAATACGGCACTTATCCTTTGCTTGATGCCAGCGCAATTCAACATGATTTTTTAATTTTTTATTCATGAGTACATGCTGCGGTATTGCGACCTTTAAATCAAGTTTATCGACTTGAGGACGCAAGCCAATAAAGCTTTGCAGAACATCATATAATATTTTGTAGTATTCAGTGATGTAATAGGGGCTGAGCACCTTTCTTTGACCCGTGTGGAATTCTTTTTCTGAATAAGAATTGGCAAGTGTTTTGAAGGGGTTGTATGTACCTAAGTCAATATTGAATAAATCGACCATGGTATTTTGGATTTCAATGGGGGTGAGGACTCGAGTTGTCGCCGTTAACTTTAAATTGTCATGCATATGCTTAATGGAACTTAGAACGAGTTCTTTTGATTCGAAATCCAACGCGGGAGCATCATCTTCCGGAGGCATTTCCCCTTTGTTGACGCTATGATAAATCTTGGTCCATGTTTTTATGTTTGCATTGGGGGAAGCCATGAGTTTTACGATATTCAGTTTGCCCTCGACTTTTTCACCTTCTTTGCCGTGGCATTGAATACAATTGTCCCTCAGCACTTGGTTGAAGCTGTAGTGTTTGATTTCGCCATTATAGAATTGTGAATTATCTACCTCTTCTTCATCTACCTCGACAGCTTCTTCAGTTTGCACGACTTCTTTAGGAGCTTTTTTTACCGGAGCCTTTTTTTGTATTACTTTTTTCGGTGCTTCTGACTTTTTTACTTTTGGCTTGTTTTTTTCGGCGAGTTCAGCTCGTTGTTTCTTGATGTAATCCACAGCATCATTATAAAAATAACCGCATAAAACAATGAGGCTTAAAAATATAAGAGCGCTTATTGGAAAAGGCTTTTTCTTTTGGACACGGGGCTTTTTTGTGGGGTTTTTGAATTTTGATTTATTATTGGGGCGACTTTTCTTTCTTTTCAGCGAACTCGTCGGAGTCATCTCAGGTTTTTTCTTAATGGAGCTTTTTCGAGGGGAGGGGACAGTTTCATCTTCCTTTAAAGTGATTTTTAAATCGCTGTCATCCTCTTGAGTATCGTTTCCCCAGGGCTTTAAATTTTGTGTGGATTTGATGACTTTAAGTTCACTTACATCACTAGGAATTTCTTGTTGATACGTTTCATCCACAGGGGGCTGATCATTGGGTGTTTTAGCCAAGTTATCGTCCTGTAAAATTCGTTCTTCAATTTCATTGAGTTCTTGCAGGACACTGGCGATTAGGTTTTGTGCATGCTCCCCGCTGAGTTCATTTTTACTGACTTTGTCTTCCAGGATTTCTAATTCAGCGAGTTTTATCCTGAGTAATTCTTTATCAGATGAGCTAATCTTTAGCTTTGGCTGATCCATATGACTTGTGTTATCTTGACTCATTTTAAGCTCGGAAAAGTTGGGGGATTACAGTTTTGCTGCTATTAAAGGAGACATTACTGAAACCGCTTTGTTTGAGGATACTGGAGAACAAATTTGATGTGGAGTAAACAATTTTTTTGTTGTTGTCTAAGCATTGGATTGAGGTTTTGTGCTTAAAGCCTCCGCCAAATAAAAAGGCAGGTGCGGATTTATTGCTATGAGTATTAGCATCCGCCATGCCGCAATGAAATAAAACGATGGTGTCATCAAATAAGCCTCCATCTTTTAAATCTACCATGAACTTTTTAAGGCCACGTAATACAGTGGTATCAATAATTTCGAGCTCGCTTGTTCGCTCTGAGGTATAGCCGTGGTGGCTTAGGCTATGATGTCCGCTATTTACACCTTGCAAACCATGTGTAATTCTATTCCCTCCAAATTGGATAAGAGCAATCTTGGACTGATCTTTTTCAAGTGCCTCGTAGATTAAGCGAAAATTTGTCGCACAGTTTTTTAGAGGGGCTTTTTCATTATCTTGATTAAAAGCTTTCTTCATATAAGGCTGCTTAACTTTGAGCCACTTTTCTTGTTCAGTGAGTATATCTAGTTTATATTCGATGGAGGCCTTGAGGTCAAGTTCTTGGGGAGTGCCTTTCCAACGGCGTCTGGAATTTCGAGCTAGGCTAGAGAGAATATCGCGTTCGCGTTTGATCGAGGCTTTGGCTGCCTGAAGATCTGCTTTTTCGAAGAGCTGACGGTATAATTGATTTGAACCCAGAGAAGCTGGCATAGGCTGTGAAAATTTATTCCATGACATGTGGTCACCTCTCGTAACCTGGTGATACAGAAGTTTGTGTCGAGTCGTTTGGATGGAGCCTTCGGCTAAATGCTGGTCTAGGCTCGTCATCGTCCGTCCAGGATAGATGTGACGATCCTCATATTTCATGCCGGTAAATGTCGCGGCCTGATGTTCATGCCCTCCGCCACCCATGCCGGGTTCAGAAATCCCCTCAAAATAAGTCATGTCATCTTTAAAGTCTTTGAAAATAGTTGATATATACTTAGACTTAGCGCCACCATTGCGGTAATTATCTTCAAATAAGCCCAAGTCTAATTCTACGAGGACGACATTTTTTTTCAGTTTAATGCGCGCTTCATTGCTCTTAGCATTCAAAAGTGTAGGACATATAGCGCTCAAAGCTGAATACTTTAATAAATCTCTTCTATGCATAATCAACTATCTCCAATAAGTTTGCATGGTTAAACGCAAGTGAATAAAAGACCTATACAGATTTTTTAATTTATTTAAATTTTTGTATTGCAGACCTTAAATCCCTTCATGAGGGAATAAAATTTTTGGGCGTTGTATAGTTCTCAGCTCAGAGCACGTTTATTAAAAGAAAAGGATAATGATGAAATCAATTTTGCCTCTAGTATTAATTTTTTTGAGTTTTCTGACTCTCCAGGCCGAAGCGTCAAAAACGGTGCGTTTGTTTATTCTCTCAGGTCAATCTAATGCGGGTGGGAATGGCAATGGTGATGAATTGAAGCAATCTCAAAAAGAGTTGGATCCAGAAGTCTTATTAGCCTTTAATTCGGGGCAATTTATGACGATGGCGCCGATTAAAAAAAAGAAAGTCAAATTTAAAATCCAAAATTCAATTTTTGGAACGGAGTTAAGTTTTTCTAAAAAACTTAAGCAAGCTTACCCAAATGATATTATTGCCATCTGCAAAGTGGGCATACGAGGTGGCACATCAATTGTGGCATGGGGAAAAGATCGCACCCGGCCTGGATGGAAAGAAGAATTAAAAGCTCTGGGGATCGAAGAAGCGAGCCAAAGAATGCTTTACCAAGAAATTATTGATGGGGTCAATAAAGGTATCGAAAATCTAAAAAAACGAAAGGACGTTAAAGAAGTGATCATCTCTGGTATGTGGTGGTGTCAAACTGAGCGCGATAGTAGCTTTGTTGAATTCTCCAAGGCGTATGAAAAGAACTTGACTAACTTTATTAATAATTTGCGTCAGGACTTCAATACACCTCGCTTACCCTTCCTTTTTTTTGATCAGCATATAATACTACTTTGGGGAGTTTAAAAAGGCACTCAAAAGAGGTCGAAATTTCAAGGTTGTGAAGTATAGTAAAATCATGAAAAAGAAACACTTACAACAAAAAAAAGGATCGAAAATGACCCCAAGCCCCACCTGCTAATGAGCATAAAGACAATATAGCATTATTAAGTCAAATCCCCAATAGATTATTGGGTTTTCTAGATAATTTCAAAGCTGTATTTAAGACACAAACTCATGATTCAAATGAACTTGCGTCTATGTATACAGGAGGTTTATTTACCTCCGAGAAAGGTAATATAGAGCGTATCGAAGAAAGCGTCCCCGCCGTAAATTATGAACAACTTCGTCAATTCATCTCTAAATCACCGTGGTGTCACAATCAGCTCATGACTGAAATAGCTTTGAGGGCTAATCGTAAACTGAAGGACTACTCCAACAAAAGCGAACTGCCAATAGGTTTTTATATCGACGAAAGTTCATTCGTCAAAAAAGGTATGCACTCTGTTGGCGTATCACGTCAATGGCTCGGGTGTCGGGGTAAAGTAGACAATGGACAAGTTGCGGTTTTTTCATCCTTGGGGTGCGGAGCATATAACAGTTTGATTGACTGCCGGTTATTCCTCCCTGAGTGCTGGACCGAAGATAAAGAACGCTGTAATCGTGCTGGGATTCCCGAAGATGAACAAGAATTCAAAACGAAAATTGAACTCGCAATAGAAAGCGTTATGGAAGCCCGAACGCAAGGTATTGTATATGATTTCATTGCAGTTGATGCACTTTATGGGAGTAGCTTTAAATTCATCAATAGACTCGATCAATTAGGGGAAGTTGTCATGGGGCGAATGCGTAATAGTATTCACGTTTATCTTGAGGAGCCTTTGTTTCAACTCCCTGAGCGAGAGTCTAATAAGGGACGTAAGCCCACAAAACTACGGGCACAAACTTTGAGTGTGACAGTAAAAAGTATCGCCGAATCCATTAAAGAAAATCTTTGGGAAGATATTGACATTAGAAGTACAACCAAAGGCATATTAAAGGTTCAGGCATTCCAAAAAAAAGTGTGGCTGCATGATGACGAATCGGGCGAAGTAAAACAGTGGGATTTAATAATTTGTAGAGATAATCAAACTACTTCATTGAAGGATTACACTTATACAATAAGCAACACAGCAAGCTCAAAAACGCTTCAGGAGATGATTCAAATGGATCGGCAACGCTACTGGATCGAGCGTTCATTCCAGGACAATAAAAATGAAGTGGCTATGGATGAATACCAAGTCAGGAAATATCGTGGTTTTTATCACCATATGAGCCTTTGCATGCTCGCTACCTTATTTTTAATGGAAGAGCGTATGGATTGTAAAGACACCTTGCCTCTTTTATCTTGTGCCGACATTAGAAGAGCTATGGAGTTTCTTATGCCCAAGAAAGTAACGAACTTGGAAGAATTCTGTGTTCAAATGGAGGTAAGGCATATAAAACGGCAAAAAAGTATAGATCATGCCAGTCGGGATGCTATTCCACATTAATAATTAAAATTCAAGCGGTCTCAATCTTACAAAAATTCTTCTATCAAGATAGAGGAAGGCTTCCTGCTGTTTAAATCAGATGATTTTTGTGGCTTTTTTAGTCGAATCAGACCACCACTTCATCACAAAATCGAAATGTACCCTGTCTACCATCTATTGATGGCGGGGGTAATCTGGGGTTATATATTTTATGATCACGCCGCGTTTGAATCTGAGCAATATGATTCTAAACGCCCCAAAGTAGTAATAAAAGGAAAGAATAAGTTAGGGCGCGATGAGCTCAAGAAAAGTTTGCGCAAGGTTAATGAGAATGTGGCTTTTACGGCCTTAGTCGAGAGTGAAGATTTAGCTACTTATGAGGGAGTACACTTTACGACTGAGGGGATTTGGGTTTTAGGAGAACGTTTTGCAGAAGCCTATTTGAAAATGAAAAAGTAAAATAGTCACAACTTATGGGCTAAGTTTAAGACGATTTATGTGAACTCGTTTTAGATTTTTCTCTCATCTTTTTTCGACTTTGTGTCAAGATCTTCTCATAGCCCCCGTGTAATGATTATAAACAAAAATTTTAGGAAGGTAAAAAATGCTAAAAAAATTACTCGCTTTTTTAATGGTAGCCGGCAGTGCAATAGCCAATGAAAAACCAAACATTATCTATCTCTTGGTGGATGACTTGGGCTATGGTGACTTAAGCCTCTATGGGCAAAAGAAATTTTCGACTCCCAATATAGATCGTATAGGTAAAGAAGGCATGGTTTTCACAGATCATTATTCGGGATCAACCGTATGTGCACCCTCGCGAGCGGCTTTGATGACGGGTAAACACTCAGGTCATGGCCTAGTCAGAGGGAATTACGAAGTGGGTCCCCATGGTTTTGGCGGTGAGCTTCCCCTCAGACCTGAGGATGTGAGTTTAGCCGAAGTCATGAAATCTGCGGGTTACGCAACGGGCTTAATCGGTAAATGGGGCATGGGCATGGATGGAACCACGGGCGAACCTCGCAAAAAGGGCTTTGATTATTCCTACGGTTTTTTAAATCAGGCACACGCGCATCATTATTACCCAGAATACATTTACGAAAATGGCGAAAAGCTTATGATTCCTGAAAATAAGGATGACGCTCGCGGCCTCTATATTTCCGATACTTTTGCTGAAAAGGGAATTGAGTTTGTGGAAGAAAATAAAGATAAACCCTTCTTTCTTTTTTGGGCTTTTGTGACACCTCACGCGGAGCTTTTAGTTCCGGATGATTCACTCAATGAATTCAAAGGAAAGTGGCCCGAGACTCCTTTCGTAATGGGAAAGCAGGGTGGTGATGGCACTGATAACCCCTTTGGTGTCTATGCGAGTCAAGATCATCCCCGGGCAGCTTTTTCCGGCATGATCACTCGTTTGGATAAACGCGTTGGAGACCTCTTTGATAAGCTCGAGGAACTCGGTATTGATGATAATACCATCATTATGTTTTCCTCAGATAACGGTCCCCACAAGGAAGGTGGCGCGGATCCTGACTTTTTTGATTCCAATGCTGAGCTCACGGGCTATAAGCGTGACTTAACTGAAGGTGGCATTCGCGTCCCATTCATGGTGCGCTGGCCAAATGTTGTGAAAGCACGCTCTAAATCTAGTCATGCTTCAGCCTTTTGGGATGTGATGCCCACAATTGCGGAGATCGCAAATACGGACTCACCAGAGGATATCGATGGTCTTTCTTTTCTTCCTGCTTTGAAAGGAGAAAAACAGCAAGTCCATAAGCACCTCTACTGGGAATTTCATGAGCGTGGTTATACAGAACAAGCCCTGCGTATGGGCAATTGGAAAGCAATTCGCCATGGCGTCAATAGCCCCATTAAGCTCTATGATTTAATCTCCGACGAATCCGAGCAGAACGATGTTTCAGCAAAGTATCCAGCCACCGCAAAACACATCACAAATATCTTAGATACTGAACGCACAGACTCTGAACTCTGGCCACTCAAAGAAAAGAAGTAGGTCAGTTAGCTCCGCTCAAGAAAGCGCACTTCGTGCTTAGGAAGCGCACTTCGTGCATAGGAAGCGCACTTCGTGCTAGGGAAGCGCACTTCGTGCTAGGGAAGCGCACTTCGTGCTAGGGAAGCGCACTTCGTGCTAGGGAAGCGCACTTCGTGCTTAGGTATCGCACTTCGTGCTTAGGTATCGCACTTCGTGCTTAGGTATGTAGTCCACGCTTCAGAGACTGTGTGAAAAACACAGTACATCTTTAATACTAGTATTTAGACGTTATTTTATACTAGATATTATTAGGAGATACAAATGAATTTAATAGCAGGAGATGATCGCCGAGAAAGTATTTTCTTTCCTCAATGCTTAGATGATTACATTGACTCGGATAGTGAAGTACGAATAATTGATCATTTTGTTGACTCTCTCAATTTAAGGGAGTGTGGTTTTAAATTTCCCAAAGAAGATCCGCAGGGACGTGGTCGTGCGGCTTATAATCCCGCGGATTTACTGAAGCTTTTTATTTACGGCTATTTCAATGGCATTCGTTCAGGGCGCAAACTGGAAAAAAACTGTCACATTAATCTAGAGTTGATATGGCTGTTAAAGCGCTTGAAACCTGATTTTAAAACTATTTGCGACTTTCGCAAAAACAATCGAAAAGCTTTTAAACAAGCAACAGCTCAATTCACATTATTATGCCGTGAATTAAAGCTCATTGCAGGGGAAACAATTGCTGTCGATGGGACAATAATAAAAGCCTCAAATAATATTTCTAAAAGCTGGAGCTCAAATAAGCTTGAGAAGAATTTGAAGGAAAATGAAGATCTGGTCGAACGCTACCTTAAAGAGCTTGAGAAGTTGGATGATGATCCCGCACCAGATAAAAACCACCGCAAGGAAGATATAGAGCACAAGTTGGAATATAGACAGCGGGAAAAAGAAAAACTCAGTGAACTTAAAAAGTCTTTGGATGAATCCCCTAATAATCATCTTTCTTTAACTGACAAAGATAGTAAATCCATCCATAAAAGAGGCAGGTCCTCTGTAGGATATAATGTTCAAACGTCTGTTGATAGTCTTCATAAGCTCATAGTATGCTGTGAAGTTACGGACAAAGTCAATGATTTAGGACTTCTTGCTCCAATGGCTAAAAAAACAAAAAAATTACTGAACCTAAAAGAACCATGTAATCTTCCTGCGGATTCTGGTTACTATGTATTAGATGACTTGAAGGATTGCGAAGATATGGGGATGATCCCCTACTTACCGACGGTTAATAAGTCATCAAATGTACAACAAGGAATGTATGGGAAAGAAGCCTTTATTTATGATCCGCAAAAAGATACTTATCTGTGCGCCAATAAAAGTACTTTAAAGAAAATTAGAACTACATCCCAAAGAGGCCGATTATTTAATCAATATGCTAACAAAAATGCATGTGAAACCTGTTCGATAAAGCACCGTTGTACGAAAGCAAAAAACGCATTTTATCACGTTGGGAGTATGAGCAATATCAAGAACGAGCAACACAAAGGATTCTCGAAAACAAAGAGATGATGGCAACACGTAAAGGAACCGTTGAGACCCATATGGGACAATTAAAACTCAGTTTCTTACCAATGGTTTTTTAGTTCGCGGTAAGGAAATGGTCCAGGCTGAATGCTCGCTTGCACATTTGGCTTATAATTTGAAACGAGTTTTAAACATTATGAAATTTGATGGCTTGATGAAAATCCTTGACGAAAAGGTGAGTACATATTGCAAATTAATGGCCTTATCAAAGCATAATAAATACATTAGCTACGATTTGGAGATCATTTTTGATAAATGTAGAGCACAATTAATGTGCTCTACAAAATTTAGCTGGAATAGAGTACGGCGCTTGTTTTTCACACAGCCTCTTCAGCGTGTGGGAGAAGAAAGTTGTCAGATCGTTCGCTTCGCTCACTGCAGGTCGGCCTACGGCCTGCATTTTAAAATGCTATCATACACTCTTAGTATTGCTGAGTTCGTAGCATGACGAGTGTACAGGCTTCGAGGGCTTGTAGGCCCGCATCTTGAAAAGCCTGAATGATTGCGGGATCTTCGGTTCCAGGATTGAAAATGATGCGTTCGGCATTGAGGGCAATGAGTTCTTCGACAATGGGAGCTAAGCGACTGGGGCGAACATAGAGCGTGATAGTATGAATTTCTTGATCAATTTCATTGATCGTCGTGTAGACCTCGCGATCATCAACTTTGCGACCAGTGGGATTATAGAGTAGGGTTTTGTGGCCTGCTTCTTTCAAAGCATGCATGGCCATGTTGGCATAGCTCGAGCTACGGGGACTGGCGCCAATGATGAGGGTGGGCTTCATGTTAATCTCCAAATTTTCCCTTAAGTATAAGCTAAGAGGAGGAGATTAAAAATAATATCCTTAATATTCAAATGACTCGAGATTAACAGCTGGCTTTATTGTTTTTTTTGAATGACATTTACTGTGGAAGGCACTTGCTTTAAAGCCCCTTGAGTAAATTGCCCTGGAGTAATCACAAGAGTTTCGACTTTGAGGGCGTTTTCATGAATGGGGAAGTCTTTAATTGCTGTCTCTCTTATATCTAATCTTTTGATGATTTGACCATCCAATTGATCTAAAGAT
Source organism: Lentisphaera araneosa HTCC2155 (assembly GCF_000170755.1). Classification (NCBI taxonomy): domain Bacteria; kingdom Pseudomonadati; phylum Lentisphaerota; class Lentisphaeria; order Lentisphaerales; family Lentisphaeraceae; genus Lentisphaera; species Lentisphaera araneosa. Next base: position 196,420 of record NZ_ABCK01000005.1, on the reverse strand, counting down.
TCTATGCCGGCTTGTCTCATGTCGAGATTATTGAATTTGAGGAAATTTAAGAAGGGTTGGCCCATAGAGTTTGGAGAGTCAACGACAAGGTTTGTGAGCGAAGCGCCTTTGAGGCGCAGACTTTTATGTTTCGCATTAAAATAAAAATCTTTGAGCAACCAGTCTGGATTCCACACTCTAATTAACTGCTTAAGAACCATTGGAGATATTTCAGTTTCTTGTTCAATTTCGTTTTTATACAAGATGGCTCTTTCGATATACTGCTCTTTAAACTCTTGTCGTTCAAAAGGTAAATTGTTGGCTGTATGAAGAATGTTGACGAAATCTTTTTCATTTTTCAGAATCCCGTTTTCGTCTTTTGCTTTATTGGAGGACATTTTTGCAAGCCTCATGAGTCCTCCAGGGACTTTTATTTTATGTTTAAAGATAGCTTTAAAATCTTGTTGAATTAGGAGTATCATGAACATTTCTTTATGATACTTTTTGAGGTCTTTTTGACTTAAATAAATCTCTAAAGCTTGCTGTGTGGCGGCCTTTGGAGATTTGCTATAATGAGGGAAAGCCATGAGGGCTTTCGCCGTTTTAAGTTCTTTGAGAAGGTACTTGTCATTAGCCTTGATCTGATATTTTAGAACTTTATTTAAGTGCTTATTTTCTGCTTTTGTTTCTGCTGACGATTTATCTAGCACTATTTTTGCTTCATAGAGTTTTTTGTAAGAATAGCTAGAATAGCCCACAAGTCCTACAACTAAGAGCATGAAGGGGAAACAGAAATTTTCATATTCATAATAAAATGATATGGCAGCTCTAAAGAGGCCAAGTCTTTTCTTGGGTGCCATACGAGTCTGAATAAAATTGTCCATGTCACTTTTGAGCTCATCAACACTTTGGTAGGCTTGATCAGCTTCAGTCGATGCTGATTGGCTAATCACATCACTGATAGTTTCAGGGAGATCGTCTTCGGGAGTTTTGGTATAGAGTTTTTTGAGGATGAGTCCGAGAGCCGCAAGGTCTGGCTTTATATCTAGGGAAGAATCTGTTGAGCTTGGCTCATCTGCTTTACTTTCTTCGTCCTTACTAGATTCATCTTTATTGCTTTCTTCGTCTTGGCTTGTCTTCTCATTTGCTTCTTGATCAATATTCTCATCATCATTTGCTAAGTCATCGCATGACTTAGTGTCAATGTTTTCGCCCATTTTCCAGCCCTCAAGGAGTAGCTCGTCATTAGGCCCCAGTAGGATGTTTTCTAAATCGAGTTTTTGATGAGTGATTTGTCTGGAGTGAGCATAGCTTAGGGCATCACAGACTTTTGAGAAAAGAGTTAGCTTTTTGATTTCGGAATCATCAGTCTTATCGATGTATTCATTTAAAGGCTGAAAATCACCCTGTTGAATGGTGTAGTAGGGTGTGTTTTCTTTCCAAACGCCAAAATCGAGTAGCTTGATTATACTAGGGTGATCAAAAGATGAGCTAAATAAAATTTCATTGATGAAATCGATCTCATTCTGAGTATCCGGTAGAGCTTCAATGAGTGTGACGCTACGATTAAATTTCTTATCATAGGCTGAATAAGTATTTCTACTTTCATTGGAGGAAAGAAGAGATAAGTCGCTATAACGAGCATCTTCTTGAGCTGAATTTAAATTATTTTTTTTCCATAGATTAAGTTCAGATTCGTTTTTAATGGTTTTGAAAGCACTGGTATTATTATCTGAACTCATTATGAACCTCTAATCATTTAGCTTTATCAAGAAACCCGAATCAGGAAGCTTATTGGAATCTAAGAATTTAGTCTCCGGAGATTCAAAATGAAACTCTCTGTGACTATAAAAGCTTTAGGCTTTCTATGATTCCTCTTATTTTAAAGAAAGAAAGCCCTCAGCAATGTGATTCCATTAAATCTTAAACCCATTTATGGTCATCATACACTCGAGTTCATGAACTTAGGTCAGAATATCAATATTTTTGAGAGACATTAAAAATGTTTTCTCTTTTAACTCTCTCATGAATTCATACTATTGTTTCTTTTTATTGTGCTCTAAGAGGGCATTTTTAAGCTGTGCGGCTATTTCGGGATAATCATTGATGAGGTTTTTACTTTCGCCAATATCCTTACTAAGATCATAGAGGCTAGGGCCTTTAGTTTTGCGAGCTGTACTTTTGAGTTTGAAAGTTTCCTGCTGGTGATACTTCCAGTTTTTGTGGCGCACGGCACGTGGGCTGTAGAAAAAGTAGTCGTGCTTAGTTTTAAAGTTTGCAGGATCCTCATAAAGTTCGAGTGCATTCTTGCCATTGATTAAATCCGCATCTTGAGCTTTAGCTCCAGTGATTTTAGCAAGAGTGGGAAAAATATCCATAGAGAGAGTCATTTCGTTGGATACAGAGTCCTTAGGTATTTTAGCGGGCCATCGTATGATGGCTGGAACGCGTTGACCACCCTCGAAACTCGTCATTTTACCTTCGAAAAGGGGAAGGGCCGATCCACCATGAGATTTTTTGATCAACCAAGGTCCATTATCGGAAGTGTAGATAAAGAGAGTATTTTCGGCGATATTTTTTTCATTGAGGTGATCAATGATACGGCCCACATTATAATCGATTTCTTCGATCACATCGCCGTAGATTCCACCAGCGCTTTTGCCTTCAAAATCTTTGGAAACATAAAGAGGTGTATGTGGCATGCTGTGCGCGAGGTAGAGGAAAAAGGGCTTGTTAGATGCAGTGCTTTCATCGATGAATTTAATACTCTCGTCGGTAAAACGCTTGGTAATGGTACTTTGATCTGCGGGCATCTCTATGCATTCATCATTGCGCATGAGGGGCACTTTGTCTTTCATGCCAACAGGTTTGATTTTATTGGCTTCGAAAGCTTTTTTGAGAGCTTCTTGATCCACGCCTTCGCGGTAGAGGCAGTTTTCTGAATACTTCATGCTGAAAGCGGGAGTCATGTCATTGCTATAAGGAATGCCATAATAGGAGTCGAAACCTTGATTTGTGGGAAGGAATTCGAGCTCATCACCCAAATGCCATTTACCAACGGCTTTAGTTGCGTAGCCTACCGATTTGAGAAGTTTGGCAATCGTTTGATGCTTGGGGTCAAGGCCTTTATGCCCACGATTTGGGAAAAAGACGCCCGGGACTCCCACAAGTTTTGGGTATCGCCCAGTTAAAAGTGCTGCACGTGAGGCCGAACAAACGGGAGAGGCCACATAATAACTGGTGAGTTTTAAACCTTCCTCGGCAAGTTGATCAATACGAGGACTCTTAATAGTTTTTGAGCCATAGCAGGAAAGGTCATTATAACCTTGGTCATCGGTTAAAATAATGATGACATTGGGTTTGCTGGTGTCGGCTGCCATTAAAAACTGCAGACTTATTAAAGTGAGTAGACTAAAGAGCTTCATGTTTATTTCCGTTTTTTATTTTTCACTAATGATTTTTCTGTGTCGATGGGATCACCATCACCCAAGGTTTGAAGTTGTTTTTGGAGAGCACTTTTTAGTGCCTCGGTTTGTGCTTTGTATTCGGGATTATCAATTTGATTGTTGAGTTCATAGGGGTCGAGCTTGCGATTATATAATTCATACAAAGGGCGTTTGTTGAGCTGATGGACACGGCTTTGATATTTTTTATTTTTATTCGCCAAGGCGACCCAAGAAGAGGCGATATCTATTTGATTCTGTTTCTTTTTAAGTTCTTTACCTTCAAGAGCAGACGTTAAGGTGACGTTCGAAGTGATCCCTTGATGATTGGGATTGTAGATAAGTGTGAATTCTTTATTGCGAATGACGCGAATAGGGAAGATACGCTCGCGGTTATCAATAATATTGCAGTTGGTGAAGGCTCCGTAGACAAATGGACGGGTTTCTTTTTTGTCACCTTGAATGGCTTTAAGGAAACTTAAGCCATCAAAATCATTTTCTTGTGCAGTATAATTTGCGGCTTCCGCAAGCGTCGGGGCAATATCTGCAAGAGCAATGAGTTGATCAACTTGCTTAGTTTTGGCTCCCGGCCAGTGCGCCACCATGCCTGAGTGAAGACCCGTATTATAGCAAGTCCATTTACTGAAGGGGAACTGTGAACCTTGCTCACTACACACCATAAAAATAGTGTTTTCCCATAAGCTTTTTTCTTTTAAAAGCTTTTCGATGCGACCTACTAAGGAATCAAAATTACTGACCTCGGCATAGTATTGAACCATGGCTTCGCGCATGACGGGAGTATCAATCCAGTAGGTAGGGACAGTTAGTGCTTCAGCGGAGTATTGTGAGGGATCACCCGTGGTGAAAGGCGCGTGAGAATCACTAGAAGCAATAAAAAGGCAGAAAGGTTTTTGTTCACTTGTGGCAGAATCAATAAATTTTGCGGAACTCGCAAGAAACTGGTCATTAGCATCATTGTCTTTAGAATTCCCTTTGAGTTTCTCGAAAGGGTAGGCCTGTTGCGGACCCACATGACTTTTTCCCAGTAAGGCAACTCGGTAACCCAGGGGCTTGAGGTAATGAGGTAAGCTCTTGGTATCTGCAGTAGATTTCGAATGGTTGGCCAAGGTTCCTGTTCGCCAAGGCGATCGACCGCTGTAGAGTTCCTGACGAAAAGGAGCACACATAGCCACTGAGGCATAAAGATTTTGAAAGACTAAGCCTTCTGATGCAATGCGATCAATATTGGGAGTCTTGCAATCTTTGTTGCCGTAAACACCCCAGCTATCGCGATTCATGTCATCGGCGAGGATAAAAACGATATTGGGTTTTTGAGACGCGTAGAGCGAGCCAGTAATTAAAAAAAGAAGGAGGAGGAAAATCTTCATGATAAGCCTTGGTTAAAATTCGTGTTATTTAAAATACACTGTCAAATAACTAAGCTTACAGCAAAAAGAAAAATTATAGAATTTTCTCGTAATCAATTTCCATGAAGTCTTCTACATTTGGTATCCAAATGTTCTGGACAAAGCTCACATGATCGGGATGGTTATTGTAGTATTGGTAGGTTTTAGGGTTTTTAAATTTCATAAACAAACCAAACTCAAACTTATTTTTAGGACTAGTTTCCCGTACAATTTGGAAATCCATAAGGCCATCAATTTTTTTGAGTTTAAGCGCTTCAGTTAAAAATGCTTCCAGGCTCAATACAGAGTCGCTTTTTAAAGTAAATACTACACCGTGATTGATCATGATTGAACCTTGTAACTGGAATTATAAAAATGGCTAAAGTGAGTGAAGTACACTATAAGTAACACTTTCATGAAAAGCTTGTAACAGACTTGTCAATATTTATGATAAATTAAGCTTTAATTTATTAAGCCTAAGATTGTTGTGTATTAAATATTGGTTCTTTCTCACTTTGAGGGGATGAGGTTTGGTATCCCAGTTAAATTTCCTTTAGTGAAATAGAGCATCATTTTTAGATATTCTTTAGATCTAAACCCTCTGGCCCGTCTTTTAACTGCTGAGAAAACGGAATTAATTCCTTCCAATACAGCATTACTTGTTCCGTGCCTCCATCGAGCAATAATTCCATCAAAATGTTTTGTAAGAGATTCGGCAAATTTCTTTAGAGGGTTTAAAAAGTATTTCCACATTTCTTTTTCAACTTCATTATGAACCCAAGATATCCATGCTTTTAACCCTAACAAAGCTTTGATTTCGGACTTCGTTTTAAAAATATCTTGGAGACTTAAGCGCATTTGGTATGCCATGGCTGTTGCAGTGTTCAGCTCTTTTAATTTTTCTATAGTTTGCTGATCTTTTTCCTTGAGTTTGTCTCTGTTCTTTTGAAATAAACGAGGCTTTTTTAGGAGGTTTCGAATATCACCTTTTGTACGGCGCTCTCTGGAACAAACTTTGCCAATTGCTTTGTTTAAGTTTTGTGCAATATGGAAGTAGTCAAATACTTTACGAGCATTGCGCATATTTGAATCAACGCCACTTTTATAAGAGGGACTCATATCCATGCTAACTTCAGTAATTGCATGAGGGTGACCGTCTTTCAGGTAAAGTTCCTCGGTGAATTGTTCAAAAACTTGTGCATCTTTGCCGTCTGCAGCGAATAGAACACTATGGTTTTCCATATCCACAAAAACACTTACATAACGATGACCTTTTGCGATACTCAACTCATCTACTCCAATTCTCGTGAGTTCACTCCAGTCAAGTTTGGCCCGTTCTTTATCAATATATACTCTTAGAATCCTCCATAATTTTTGATCATCAACTTTCATTAATTTACCTACTTTTGACACGGGCATATGACGCATGAGGGTCAAGGCTAATGCCTCAAAGTCTTTACTGGAATGTTTATTGACACCTTCCCAAGGAGCTCGAATTGTCCACGTTTTTTTACAGGATTTACAAAGGGCACGAGGCAATCGGCATTTTAATACAGTTTTATAAGTCCACATTTGTAGATGATCCCATAGCCTTTCATTTGCATGATCTTTTATAATTAAATCGGTTCTCTTACAACAAGGGCATTCCATACCTTCTAAAAGTTTAGCTGTATCTTTAATTGTCACTTCAATACATGATTGCTCTGCCAAAACTTCTAGTTTACTAACTTCCCATTTATCCCCGAGATTTAACATTTCTGCAAAAAGTTGTTCGGTCATCATTAGCTCCTATTTTGATAAGCTTAACAATACTCCTTGGAGCATCTATCCACAAAAAATGAGAAAGAACCTAAATATTTCTGATCTTCACATTGACAAAGTTTTCTTCAATCTGACATGAGAGCCCTTGAGCTTCCTCACCTTTAACGATAAAGGATGTAATAACTTGATCATCACTATAGAGTTCATAATCACCTGGCTTGAGGCCCTTGACTTCGATGTCGATTGCATGGCTTGTCTTTGAACGGTTTTCTAAGGTGAATTCCAAAGAATTGAGCTCTGTTGAAAAAACTATAGGCTCATCCTTTTTAAAACCGTCAGATTTTAGAGTGAGATGAAAGGAAAGGTTTTTGCTGATGTAATGAAGCTGGCGGCGAACCCCATCTCGCGGAATGACGCGCAATTTTTGCGCTGTTTCATCAAGCTCTCCACCATAAGCAATAAAGCCAAAATTGGGGTCGTCGACGACAATGGTAGCCGCCGCTTCAACTCCCGCCGTTAAGCCATGATCAATTTCTCCGCATACTGCCCAAGCACCACGACTCATATCTTTGCAGGCTGAGTTCCACTCTGAACCCTGCATCTGGGGCATGAAGCCCCATGCGACTGAGCCATCATTGTTTTTACCTGGGTACCAGTAGCCGTAATTACTTTCCTTGGTGCCGCTATTGATCAGCCCCCACGAGCAAAGCAGCGATGCATAACCGAGTTGAATGAGATCAAATTTGTTTTCTTCGAAATAAAGTCCCTGATCCATAATCGCCCAGCCCCCCATTTGAGACATGTAACTCATGGTGTAATTGGAAGTGCCAACGGCGCGAAAATCACTGCCGTAGTGGTAATAGGAATTCTCTAAGACTCCACGACAGGCAAGGTTGGCCATAAGCTGACGATGCAAGTAGTCTTTGTGTTTAGCTTCATCAATGACGGGATGAGAGTACCATTGACCGGTGTTTTTGTGCTGCCAAAGGTGATGGTCGGGTTTTAATTTTCGAGTGAGAGCATATTTGCCAATGGCATAACTCGACTCATAGGCAGTGGAATCCACGGGCATTTCCGAAACAAAGGGGTAATCATCGTCATAGAGGAAAAATTTAACTTTCTTGTCCCATTCACCTTCCAAATAGTCTGCTTTGTCGTCAAGGCCTTCAGCTCTTAAAGTTTCGATGAGTGGCAGTAAGTATTTCTCGTGGAAGTTGCCCAAGGTGTAGGCCCAATCAGTCCAACCTTCATGAGCCCAACCACCTGTCATCATGATATTGTAAGGAACTTCAAAATAGGCTTTAGCAGTTCCGTAAGCCCGCTCCAAATACTGATCGGTTGTTATGTAGTTTATGAGATCAGGGTTTTGCTTACCGATGAGATACATATTGTAATAGAGGGCAAAATAAGTTGTGTAGTCAAAAGTTCTCCACATGCGGCACTGACTGCCACCTTCTTGAGGACGACTAGTGGATTCTTTAATGAGATCATTACTTGAATTGCGATTTGTGAGCCATGAGTCCGATCCATAGATACCGTAGGGGTAGGGGTCTTCTTGGTCAGTGCGTTGATGTTTTCCCCAGACAAAATTCTCGATAAAGTATTCCAGAGATGCAATTTCTTCGGCATCTGGATATGCGACGTTTTTTTCGGAAAGGTACATGCATTTACTATTGGAAGGATCATCTGAACCACTGACACAGTAGGGATGTTGGCTGCCGGGATTATCGGGACCAAGTTTTTGTTGACCTTCCTCTGCACCTGCATCCCATAGACTATAAAGTCCATCATACCATTTCGTGGGGTCTTTGTGTTGTTGAAAATCTTTGATGAATGAGGCGCGTTTTTTGATCAAGGTTTCCAAATCTTCGCTAACAAAAAACTCTAAGATCGTTTCTTGTTGATCACCGTAATGTAGAGTGAGTTTGTTTTCGCCGAGCTTCTGAAAGTTGATTTCATAAATTTCATTTTCACCATGCTTTGGAAGTTTAGAAATCTCAGTCTCCTCGGGGAATTCGGCTTGAATGCGAGTGATCTTTTGCTGAGAACGCATAGCTATTTTGCTTTTGAGGTCGCGGGGAATCACCATGCCTGGAGCAATGCGAATGTCTATGCCACCACTTTGGTATATTTTTTTGCGGATGTCGCTATAATTATCGCACCAATGAAAGCGAAAGCTATAAGAAATACTTTCCCCTGCCTGCAATATTTTACTGCTATTCTCCTGTCGCCAAGTTCCGGTCAAGTTCTCCACATGGGCTTTAGAATGAATGAAGGCGCTATAGAGCGCTCCGCCACTTGCATAGATACCATTTTTAGCTTCGAAAAATTCGAGATGGGTGTTTTCTGTGGGAGTCATGAGTAAATGAGCCCCAATACCGCCTACGGGTAGCCAGAAAATAAATGAATTATGCCCCGCAATATGACTGTGTTTAAAAACCCGTCCTTCAAAAGATTCCTTCGGATTGCGGGTGTATTCTTCATTGAACTGAAAGGGAAGTTCGAGTGTGCCAATTTCTAGAGGCGAATGACTCGTATTACTCAATTTAATAGTCCATTCCAAGAGTGGGCCACTGGATGAAAAGGAACTGGAGACTGTTAGCTCATCGCTACCTGTTTGATCGCAATGAATCCAGTCAGCTTTATGCCTGTAGGAAAGGTTGACGCAACCTAAATTATTTCCTGGGCGTATGAATTCGGTTTCGAAAGGATCATTTTTGCGCTTGAGAGATGTGATGTGACCTTCGTTTTCTTCAATGATAAATTCTGCAGGGGGATTTTGAGTCATATAGTCGCTCTTAATTATTTATAAGTAAAGATACTAGTATGACCTTGCCTAAAAAATGTCTCAGAAAGTCATATACTTGTCCAATTGCGACTATTTTTTTATGAGTACTCAATTTAAGTCGAGAATACTGGATCTGATTTTTAGTGAAAAATTCATTTTAAGTAAGCGATATTACTTTTTTTTTACTCATAAAGCGGGGTAAAGCTCCTAGTCGCTTCATCAAGGATTGGCAAACTCTTACAGGGAGAGCTCGAGAGGGACGGCTTCCTTCTCGAATACCAAGTATCATGGCTTCTATCCTACCTAGGGTTTACTGAACGGGCTGTTTATTTTTGTTAATCAATGATTTTTTGGGGGAGCACTTGTTTCCCTGCAAGCCTAAAGACCTTATTTTTAATTTGCCTTTGCATGAATAACCCTATAAACCGTTTTTTGTAAGTATAATTGCGCCTGTAGCTCGAGGTATTTAAATACGACTTCGCCTTGGTATAAAGATTCTTCCTAAAAAACGCAATTATTCAGTAAGCCCTACCTAATCGAGTGATTTTTCACAAAAATACTTTTGAATTATATGTTTCCATGATGGTGTAAAACCCAAATGAATATCGCTTAAGGATTCAACTAATAGTAATTTATTATTAGGTAAGCTGTTACGAATGATTAAATTGTCATGTTATATAATTGTAACAAGACATGGTCTTATCTGTCTATTTATTACTTGAATAGATATTACGAGAAAATTAATTATAAATCCAGTTGATAAATAATTCTAGTATAGATATAGTTTGTTTTAAATAAAAAGTGAGTGAATTATGAAAAGTACCAAATTGTGTTTAATTTTCATCCTATTATTAAATGTTGCTTTCGCTGAAAAATTAGAATTTATTTCTAGTGATGGCTTAGAGTATAATAGAGAATTTGTACCAGAATTATTGGTCACAGAATATTTGAAAGAGCAGGGTAAATACATACAAAAGGGAGAAGTTACGAAACGATGGGCTTCCTATGGCAAGTGTCAAGAGGTGTGGAAAACAGATAAATTTACCATCGTATGTGGTACATTTGGAGTTTGGAAATATGACAATGAGAATACTCGAACTATTTATTTTGAGCCTAAGAAACGTCCCTTAGAAATTCACTCTTGCCAACCCCTAGATGATGGTGGAATGCTTATAGGAGTCAACAAAGTGCTACTGGAGCTTAATCCGAAAGGAAAAATTCGCCGAATGATTAAAATTCCTTTTTTAAAATATGAAAATAGATTACAGATGAAGACTGTAAGGAAATTAAAAGATGGTGGCTATATCATTTCAGCTTGTGGACAAAATAAAGTTTATATTTTAAATAAACAGGGAATGTTAACTCGCACTATTAAGCTTAATAAGCTTGATCTCCCAGCAAAAGTTAACCGCATTCATGGTGTAGAGCTTTTAGATAACGGTAATGTACTTGTTGGAACTGGCTATGGAGCCAGTTTAATAGAAATTGATAAAAATGATAAAGTTGTGTGGTCCTTACAGTCGATTGATCTACCTGTATTAGGCTTAAAGTATGTAGGAGGTTTTGTGATACGAGACAATGGTAATATTGTTGTTTCTGCTTACAATAGCACTTTCCCGATGTTTGAAGTAAGTCGTGATAAAAAGCTAGTATGGAAGCTTCGTCGTAATAAAGATACAGGAATTGATTTACCAACAAATGTGAGTTTAGTAGCTTCGAAGTGAAAATTAATTCTCTTTAAGAATTTGTTCATTAGTATTTAGACTAATCTATATTTGTGTAGTATGCATGTTGTAAAATTTCATTGGAAATTGTAATTACACTGTAATTTTTTAAGTATTTATATCGTATAATATTTTGTAGTATACTTTGTTGACTTAAGCTGCAGCCTGTCGGACTTCTCTCCCTTAGACTGCAAAACAGCTGAGTTTTTAAGGAGTTCCTGCTCGGAAATCGTTCAATATATCCAATATTCGTCTTATTTCGGACAAAAACCGGCTTTATTCACTCCTTGTTCACTAAAGAAGCTCAAAGTTCTATAGGCAGCTAAGTCAATAAAAGTGGGAAATCTGTTAATTGTCACTTTTCCTATTTGGTTTTATTATTTTAATGATGGGACTAATGGAAGAAGTACTAAATAGAGAATTATACGAATGAGTAAAAGAGTTATTGCTATAATATTGATTTTCCTTAACTTACTGGGAGCTCAAGAGAAAGTTTACAGGAATTTCTTTGAAGCTCATTGTAACGATTGCCACAATGAAAAAAAGCAAAAGGGCAAAGTTCGTTTAGATAATTTATCACTAGAAATTAACACCGTTCAGCAAGCCGATCATTGGCAACAAATTCTCGATGCCGTGCAATCAGGAGAAATGCCTCCCGAAGAAGAGCCCGTGCCCCCTGCAAAAGAGAAGTTAGAGTTTTTGGCTTTGCTCTCTGCAAAACTCGTCGAAGCGCGCAGCACTCTAAGTGATTCAGGCGGGCAAGTGATTATGCGTCGCCTGAACCGCAATGAATATGCCAATACACTCGAAGCTATTCTCGGAGTCACAGTCGATGTAGGAGACCTTCCTGATGATCGCTCCGGAGAAAGTTTTGATACTGATGGCGGCGGTCTATTTATGTCGCCAGATCAATTGGATCAGTATTTAACTATTGCTCGTGACGCAATTGAGAAAGCATTTATTAGAAGTCAGCCTCAAAGCCTCGTTAAACATCGTGTGGAAGTCGAGAATAAAAATAAATTCATCAAAAAGCAGCGCGGTAAATTACTGAATGAATATAAGAGCGTGGAAGCTTATCGAGCGCGAAAAGATAAAAGTTTAAAGCCCAGTGATTTTGGCATCAAGGACTTACGAGCGACAGAGATTATTTCCAATGATTACAAACGTTTTTTTCCTGCCTTTGAAACGTATTTTAATCATCCTCTGAGTGAAGAGGGCTATTTACTTTCTTTGTTTCGACCCATTCCTCAGCTCGCAGTTGATTTAAGGGTCAGTAAGGCTCTCAAAAAGAATCCTAAAAAAATGCATCATAGCTGGGTAGCGGAAGGGGTTTATAAAATCAGAATCCGCGTCGCCAAAACAGCTGATGCCGATCCTGAACGGACTTTTTTGAACCTCAATATAATGGATAAAGGTGCAATCAAACGTCTGAATAGCTTCCATATCACTGCCGATGCAAGGGAGCCTCAAATAATTGAAACGCTTGTAGAAGTTAATGACGGGAGTCGCCGTATAGTTTTATCGGAAAAATCTAATGAGGGGACGGCTCGTGCCAAATTTAGTAAAAGTCGAGATAAAAAAACGAAAACTCATGCAGGAGCTGGTCATGCCCTTTGGATTGATTGGCTTGAATGGGAAGGTCCCTTAGAATTTAAGAGAACAGATCAGGTTCAAGAGCTTTTAACTTCCACGAAAGTTTTCATGAATCAGGAAAAAGTAAGATCCTTATTAGAAGGCTTTAGTCGAGAAGCTTTTCGCGGGGATGCTCCTGCAACAGAATTCATCGATAAACTCGTGGTCATTTATGAGAATGAGAAAAGAGCTGGGAAGAAAGCCCGTGCAGCTCTTATAGAACCCTTAGCAATTATTTTGTCCTCCCCCAGTTTTTTATATCTTGCTGAAGCAGGGGTAGAAAATGAGAAAAAATCATTGAATCAAGTTGAGTTAGCCAATCGCTTAGCCTACTTTTTATGGAGTTCACCCGCCGATAAAGAGTTGATAAAGCTCGCACAGAAAGGTGAATTGAAAGGTGATGTTTTGAAGGCACAAGTGGATCGTATGCTGGCAAATCATCGGATAAAAAACTTTTATCAATCCTTTGTCTATCAATGGCTGGATATGGAGAGGCTATACTTGTTTCAGTTTGATCCTCATAAATACCCGAATTACGATGAAACATTGAGAGATACCGCAGCTGAGGAAGTTTATGAAACGGTGAAATATATCGTGGACAATAACTTGAGCACAAAGAATTTACTCAAATCTGATTTCCTTATTTTAAACGCCATGTTAGCGACGCATTATGGGATAGAGGGAGTCGAAGGAGATGAGTTTAGAAAAGTTGACGTAGCAGACAATTTCTTCAGGGGTGGTCTCATGAGTATGACGGCTATAGCCGCTATGGGTTCCGATGGTCAGCATACTTCTCCCGTTGAACGAGGGACTTGGGTTCTGAGAAAACTCTTAAATAATCCACCGCCTCCCGCACCAGCCAATGTACCTCAACTCAGTCGTTTAGAAGGTCAGAAATTAACCGTGCGAGAAGTTTTGAAGGTGCACCAAGAAGAGCCTCAATGTTCTCATTGCCATAAGAAAATTGATCCCATTGGCTTGGGCTTAGAAAATTTTGATGCCACAGGGCGCTGGCGTGATCAAGACAATTTCAATAAAATTAAAATTGCGATCAACCCTGCGGGATCTTTATACAAAGGCCCCTCATTTGAGTCTTATGCTGAACTACGTGATATCATTTACGATCGTGCCGATGACTTTAATTATGGTCTTATTAGGAATTTATTATCCTATAGCCTAGGCCGTCCAGTAGCTTTTTCTGATCGAGCTTTAATGGATGACTTACACTTAGAAATGAAAAAAGATCAGTTTAGTATGCGCAACTTAATTCACGCTATTGTGCAATCGAAAGAATTTAAAACGAAGAGGTGATATGATGGACAGAAGATTTTTTCTTAAGGGCTTAGGCACAACTTTGGCGCTGCCCTATATGAACTCACTTCAAGGTGATGTGAAAGAGACTCAGATTAATCATAAGATGCTCTTCCTCTCTTTTGGTTGGGGCGTGACAAAACAGAGCTGGTATCCTAACAAAAGTCAACAGGGAAGTGAGTATGAGCTCTCCGAAGGACTCAAACCCTTAGCTCGTCATAAAAAGGATTTCAGTTTAATCCTTGGGACCGAGCACCAATATAATAAGCAGGGCCATTGGGGTAGCACAATGTTTTTAACGGGTGCGAATCGTTATGCCGTTCCAGGTAGGAGCTTTAGTAATACGATTTCTTGTGATCAGCTCGCGGCTCAAGCTTGGGGAGAAAACAATCGTTTCTCTTCTTTGCAATTTGATTGCGCCAAGCCCTCCGTTTCGGGGCATGGTCCTGGACTCTCGATGTCTTGGAATCAGAGCGGTAAACCGATGGCAGGAATGCAAAACCCCGTTTTGGTCTACAATAAACTCTTTGGTAATGCGGGCATGTCTATAGAGGAAAAACAGCAACTCATTTCCAAACGAGGCAGTTCCCTAGATGCCGTTTTAGCTGATGCTAATAAACTCAGTCAAAAGCTCACGTCAGAAGACAAAGATAAGTTAAATGAATACTTGGAATCAGTTCGAGAAATAGAATTGCAGTTAGCCAAGGAAAAGTCTTGGTTGGGAAAACCTAAACCCCAAGCACCTTTGCAGGAACCGCAAAAAGGTCTCAAGGGCTACGATGAAATTAAGCTGATGTATGACTTGCTCGTAGCTGCCCTACAAACAGATTCGACACGGGTGATCACCTATCGTCAGCCGGTAGAGAGCCTGCTTCAAAGCTTAGATGTGAGCATAACTTCTCACAATATGAGTCATTATGGGAAAGGCGATCGTTTGACCGTTTCTAAACTTCGCGATGAAAAACAAAGTGAGCTTCTCGCCTACTTGATGGATCGTTTAAAACAGACAAAGGATGTGAATGGACAGAGTCTTTTTGATACGACAACACTTGTTTATGGTTCAAATATTTCGACTTCGCATACCCTGACAAATTGTCCCGTTCTAGTGGCGGGTAATAAGCACATCCTCAAACTAGGGGAGCATAAAATAATGCCCAAAGGAACGCCATTGAATAACCTTTGGCTCACACTGCTGAACGCCAATGGCATTCGACAAGAGTCCTTTGGAGATAGCACGGGCATGATTGAGGATATTCTCGTTTAATAAATGCTTTTAGATGTTTTTGAGTTCTTTAAGTAGTCCTTAAATTTATCAGTTCGCTAGTTGCTTTAATATTGTCCTGTACGTAACATGACTAAGGTGCAGGCCTCTAGAGCTTCGATTTCTGAATCTTTAAAGCTTTGCATGATATCAGCATCTTCAGTTCCGGGATTAAAGATGATGCGCTTGGGCTTGAGGGCTATGAGCTCCTCGACAATGGGCTGCAGGCGGGCCGGTCGGACGTAGAGGGTAATAGTATCGACGGGCTCGCTGATCTGCGCTATTTCCGTATGAATTTTTCTATCATCAATGGCTCGCCCAAGGGGATTATAGAGCAAAGTTTTGTGTCCATGTTCTTCCAATTCCAGCATGGCTTTATTAGCATAGCTGGAAGGGCGAGGTGTAGCACCAATTATCAGTGTAGTTTTCAATTTAATTTCTCCGGATTACAAAATTACAAAGTGTCTAAAAGTTGAATAAAAGCAATATTTTTATGAAAGAAGTTTAAAACCCTAACTTTAAGAAATCTCTGAGAACTTTAGATTAGGTTTACATTGGAAATGTACTTAAAATTAGGTGGAGAAAAGATGAAGTATAAATTTTGTGTAAACGCTCACTTTGATAAAGACTTAAAATCCACAGTGAACAGTAAGCTCCAGATATTACATTCAGAATTATGTGTATTGGATTTGCCGCATAAGGGGCGGTTTTATAAAAATTTCTGTGATTTGGATTTGTTTTATGAAGTATGCAATATCTTTGATGATTTGGGTTTCGATAAAGATGGAAGTCAGTCTAATAAATATTATTACACTTCTATTAGTTTAGAATATTGTGATGATGACAAATATGAATTTCCCTTTTTAAGTCTATCAGGTAATTCTTGGTATGACTCAGATAATAATTTCAATGAAATTATTAATGAAGATTTAATTATGGATGTTAAAAATCTTGGCAATTTTAAAAATTGGCAGATAAATTTATTGGCTAATGGAGACTTGTCTCTCTTAGTAAAAAGTAGATTTATAGAAATGTATAAAAGTAACGGGTTAAATGGTTTGAGATTTAAACCAGTGTTGATCAAAAGTTTGACAGCTAAGTTACAACCTAGCAAATCTGTATATTGGGCTCAATTTGAGGATATTCTGGATGAAAAGGATTTTTTCAGAAACCATTTTAGCGACAAATATAATCAACCTGTTCCTAAATATATTAAGCTTGAGTTTGAAAAAATGATTGAAAATTTAGATGTTTTTTATGTAAAATCAGCTAATGAAATTTTGTTTAGTCAAAAGTTTTTTCGTTTATTAGAATCTAATAATTTGTTGATTGATTTGAATCGTGTTAGTCCGTGGGGAATAGATTATTTGGCAGGTAAGTCTGGTTCAAGTTTAAAGAATTTTTTGATTAAACATGATCGTTTTGACAATGACATAGAATTAACTTACAGAAGAGCAATAGAAACCATAGAAGCGCGAAAAAAAGAGTTTAATCAAGAAGTAGTAGAGGCTAACAAAATTGCAGAAGCAGCGAAGGAAAAAAATCAGTTAGAAAAAAGACAAAAAGCAATAAATGAACTGTTTGAGAATAATGTGCAAAAATCTAGGGAAATAAATTATTTTCAAGCGGACTTTGATTATCTAGGTTGGAATCCAGCGCTAGACAAAGTATGTGATTTAACTGGACAAAAAGGACTTTGTCTACGCCCATGGTTAAGTCATTATGACGAATCATACAAAGTAGACCTTAGTGTTGATGAGTTAAAATTATTAGTAGATAGAAACCACCCTGGTGATAAGTTTTTTTATGTGCATATAAATGCTATTGAGAAAGGGATACTTAAGGTACAGCATGAAATTGATGATGAGTTTGGTTATTATGAAGATTGTTTAAGTGAAGAGATACTTGATAAAATGAATCGAACTCCTCCTTATGAAGGTGAAGGTAGATGGTATTTAGAAAGTGAAGGTATTCTGCCATTTGTAGGTATTTGGCGATCAGGTGATATAAAAGAACATATTAAAGATTTGAATTCCCAAGAAGAATTTATTAGTTCTATAAAGTTTCAGTCTCAACTTGAACCATTAACGTTGGAGTCAATAGATGTAAAAGGTAGGATTTTTGTCTTCAAAGATCCAGTTGATCAATCCTTTATGGGGTGCTTTGAGTATAATTAAATCTTTTTAGTTGTTATAAATTCACCCAAATTGAATTATAGTGTTTTTGGATGGGGTAGCAGGTCGATGAAATCGCCATCCTGCTTCTTGAATTCTAATTCGGTTTTTTCTCGAAGTTGTTTGAGTTTTGTTTTGTACTCGGGGTTGATGGCAAGGTTGTTGAGTTCCTTGGGGTCTTTCTCTAGGTCGTAGAGCTCTTCAATAACATTGTCTTTAAAGTGACGAATATATTTGTACTTGCCATCACGCATCATCATCCAGGCGTAGAGCCCCCGGCGTTTAAAGGCGTCGTAGTTTTTTGCTTTAAGTTCTTCGTTGATTTTTGAACCATAGCGATGGGTTGTGTTGATCATCAGCATGGGCGAAGCGAGCTTTTTGTGGGGATCTTTTAGCAAAGGCATTAGACTGCGGCCATGCATTTTCCATTGGGGTTCAATGCCGGCAAGTTCGTGAATAGTAACAGTGATATCGACACCGCAGACGGCTTCGCCATTCACCGTGCCAGGCTGAGTAATACCAGGTGCTTTGATAATGAGCGGGGCAATAATATTGGCATCATAGGGAAGCCATTTTTCTTTTGAACCATGCTGCCCCCAAGCAAAGCCTTGGTCTGAAGTGAAGATGACGATGGTGTTTTCTAATTGGCCACTATCCTCTAAGGCTTTCATGAGAGTACCCACTGCTTCGTCTAGTGATTTGACTGCGTTGTGGTATTTTTTGACTTGACTAGCGAAGCCTACAGGCGTACCATTTTTATCTTTTTTCCAACGCGTCATGTTTTTTAGGTGTGCAGGTTTACTGTGTCGCGGACCAAAAATATCTGAGGGGACCTTTACTTCAACATCTTTATAAAAATCTTTGTGACGTTTGGCGGGTGTGTAGGGGCCATGGACACCTGGGTAGCAAAGCCATAGGTACCAAGGTTTCTCCTTGTCATTTTGTTTGTGTATATAATCCACTGCGAGCTCAGTAAACTTATCGGTGGTGTATCCCCCCAAGGGCTTGCGTTCACCGCCATTAGTTCGGACAAGACTATTGTTAAAGTAGGCGTACTTATTGCTCTTCGGGCCACCGCGATCCCAGATAACAGAGTAATCCCAATCGCGGCCATGTCCCACATCTTCACCCAAATGCCATTTGCCAATACAGGCCGTTTCATAACCCTGCTGACGAAATACAGCAGGGAAAAAGGGCAGAGTTTTAGGATCATATTCCGCCATGGGATAATTGGTGATTTTAAGTGAATCTAATGAATGCTGAAGCAAGCCCGTAAGTTTGCTGGCGCGAGATGGCTGACACCAGGTACCTGTGTAGCAGGAGGTGAATCTCATTCCCGACTCAGCTAATTTATCGATGTTAGGAGTTTGTACCCAATCATGCGCCTCGTCGTAAGCCGATACCGACCGGTGAGTTTGATCATCGGTAAAAATATAAAGGATGTTGGGCTTTTTATCGACAGCAATAGTAGATAGGCAGATGAGTAGGGTGAGGAGGTGTTTTATCATGTGTTTTATTGGGTTGCGCCTTCGGCTTAGGTTTGCCGAGCAGGAGCTCGGCAGTTCGGATTTGTACATAGTCCACGCTTCAGCGTGTTGGAGAAAACTTTATGCGCAGCTGGGGCTGCGCGGTCCGATTGAGTAAACATGCCGGCGAGGCGCCGGCGCTCCCAGGTTTAAAGCTCTTTGAAGGAGACGATTTCGAACTCCATTTTTTGGTGAACTCCAGCGTGAAGTTGAAGGCCGATGGGGCCACTTTCTTTGATTTTTACGCCGTCGTAATCGACTGTTTGAGTTCCGTTGAGGTAGACTTTCATATTCTTGCCTTGAACGATCATTTTCATTTCGTTCCATTGACCCAGTTTATGGAGTTCAGCTACTTTGTCACTGCTAGCAGGGTACTTTCCTTTTTTGTCGCTGGGAGCATAAATGCAGGCCGTGAGATCTTTTTTCAGTGAACGAGAAACACCAATTTGAACTTGGTGACTATTACCTCTGAGAAAAACGCCAGAGTCGTAATCTTTGGAGTCAGTTTTAAACTTTACGACAAGCTCATAATCTTTGAATTTTTTCTCAGTCCAAAGCACAGAATTTTTCTTGTCGACATTTTCACCAATAATAAGATTATCCTCAGTAGTCCAGTTATTTTTGTGTTCTTTCCATTCAAGACCACCACTTTCCAAAGCAAGAAGTGAAGTGCTGAGTGCGAGTAGAGCTATTGCGAATTTTTTCATATTATTTTCCTGTTTTAAAGACCTGACTTGTGTTTGTTAATAGATTGAGATAAAGTATAAATGCTTGAGGGAATCCATATGGCTGGTTTGCCTTTTTTTTGTTCTTTAAGCCAATTCAGTGCTGCATGGGAAATGATTTCGTGGCCGCCTTTAAAGATATTGACTCTTGTGTGTTGAGTTTGTTTTCTGAAAATGAGTTCTTTTTTTTGATAAAGCGGGTCTTTACTTGCTTGGGGGAGTTCGGAAGGTAAAGATTGCTTTTTATAAAAAGTATTTATGAGTTTCTTTGGGATTCTGTCTTTTTCAGAAACTATGGTATTAAAGGCTTTTAAAGAATGAGTAAAAGCAACACTGCCCCCTTTGTGGCCATCATAAATCCCTGCACTAATATCGATATTTACTTTTTGAGCTGCAGATAAGAATTTATTAGGTGAACGTAATTGAGCTTGTTCTCGGGCAAATTTATTTTGGTCGAGTCGTCCTCCCACTACTTTTTCGATGTGACGGGCGTATTTTTTATACTTTTTATGTTTATCATTTTCTTGCCACCAAGAGTAGATATCGGAGATGGGAACCCAAGCGGAGACTCCCGCCCAAATTTCAGGGTGGCGACCCGCCATAAGTAGTGCCATGTGACCACCGCCAGAACTCCCCATTAGATAAATACGTTGCGTATCAATCTTGTGGTTCTGCTTCATATAGTTTATCGCATCGATTATGTCCTGAACGGCCTTGTCAGATCCACAGGCATCTTTAGTCCAATTTGGGCCGCGAAAATGAGGATGAATAAAGTGCCAATTATTTTCTAAGCACCATTGCAGTGCATCATTTTGCCAACCTGTTTGTGTATATGTTCCCGACCAACTGTGTAATGCAATTAAAAGAGGGCGTTTTTTATCAGAAGGACTCACAAAGCTCATCATGGCTTGGTAAGTAGAATCTATGGAAGTTTTATATTTAATCTCTTTAGAGTAATCGGGCCAATTATTTTTAGCTAAGATGGAATAAGAGAAAAATAAAATTGTGAAGGTATAAAATATTCGCATGAAATTACTGGCTTTTGGCTTTTTTATACCATGCATGGTAAGGTTTTTTGAGTGCTTCGAGTTTTTCGGGGTATTGACTGGAGAGGTCATGAGATTCATTTTGATCTTTAGACATATCGAAGAGTTCCCATTTCTTTCCCCAGAATACGGCTTTCCAATTATTGTCGCGGATACCACCACCTTTAGACCATTGCCAGAAAAGTGGCTGGGACCTGTTGAGTTCTTGACCTGAAAAAGTGGGAGCAATACTCGTTCCTTGCATGGGAGTAACATCTGAAGGATATTTTGCCTTGGTGATAACGACTAGAGTACTCATAATATCGATAAAATGTATGGGCTCAGAATTGAAGCTTCCGGGTGTACTGATTTTGCCAGGCCAATGAACGATGAAAGGAGTGCGAATTCCACCTTCGTGCGAGTAGTTTTTCCAGTTATGAAGAGGAGTGTTTTGAACGGTAGCCCAAGATTTACCAACAGTTTCAAAACTAGCGACATTGCCAAAATCTTCAATCTTAGTGGATTTAGTTTTGGCTCCGCTTCCCTCAGCGCAAGCGCCATTATCTGAAGCAAACATAATAAGGGTGTTCTCATATTTGCCTTGCGATTTTAGCTTGGAGATGATTTTACCAACACTGCGGTCTACATGTTCGATCATAGCCGCATAGATTTCCATACGGAGTTTTTCTTTTTCTAATTCAATTCCTTTTAAACTAGACCAATTACGCTCAGTCCATTTTGCTAGAGAGCTTTTGTTCGGGTCAATGATTCCCATTTTAACCATGCGCTTATAGCGAGCCTCGCGTATGGCTTCGTAGCCTTGATCGTATTTGCCTTTGTATTTGGCTATATCTTCCGGCCAGGCATGGAGGGGGTAGTGAGGCGCTGTGTAGGATAGGTAGAGAAAGAAGGGCTGGGTTTCGAGCTCTTTTTCATCCATCCACTCCAGAGCTTTATTGGTAAATGCGTCAGTTACATGAAAATTACGATCTTCTGGAGTGTAGCTAGCAATAGTTTTTTCGTCATCACACCAGTAGCGCGTACGCCCCTTGTTACCTGGAGCGGCTTCGCCAGAGCGTTGTTTTCCGGGGTTCCACATATTCGAAGCACCATCGCGTAAACCATAGTAATGGTCAAAGCCACGATCGAAAAGATTTTCAGTGCCATGGTGCTTACCCGATGCAAAAGTTCTGTAACCAGTTGTTTTAAGTACTTCGCCTAGAGTTGCGGAATTCAACATTTTCGCATGCCTTTTATCCATGCCGCTTTGTTGAGCATAAATTCCCGTCAAGAGGCAAGCCCGCGAAGGAAAGCATTTTGCCGTATTATACATTTGCGTATAGCGCAAACCATTGTCTGCCAATGAATCAATGTTTGGAGTGTTGATCTCACTGCCATAGCAGCCTAGATCAGAGTAGCCCATGTCATCCACAAGGACAAAAATGATGTTGGGTTTTTCATTTGCGCCAAGAATGCAAATAAAAGAAAATAGTACAATAAGGTATTTCATTGGAGGCCTAATTTTTTGATATAGAAAATATTAGGGTCTGAAAAGATGAAATGCATGAATCAAATCACGAAAAAATCATTCAATTTACGCAAAATATGAATTTTATCATCAAAACACGATTTTGCAGGGGGGAGGATTAAATTATAGTTTTATTATTTGGGACTTTGTCCCAAGCCCAACTCAAGGGTGCTAAGCACCCTTAAGAATCCCGACGCTAGTCGCTACGCGTCAGCGCTTTTCCTTGAGTTTATAGATGATTTTATAATGATCCGCCTGGTCAAGGACTGGCAAGTCCTTGCAGGGTTTGGGGCAGAGCCCCATAAGCGCTAACCAGAAGCTTTTAAATCATTCTGTACTGTGTCTATTTGCAGTTTACGTGTACGTGGAGGTTCTTTGAGTGTTTCGCGAATTCTCATCCAATTCACCACAACCTTTCTTAGTGATATCGCTGGAAGTATAGTCTGTAAAACTATGGAATATAAAAACTCTCTTTCTCGCCATAATGATCTAGCACTGTTAGTTTTGGATAGTTTTTTTGATGGGGTATCCCCAGGGGAAAAAATCTTCGCCGCAGCGAATTATATACTCAATCAATGTTGCTACTAAAATCTTTCCTGCGAGCCAACTCCTCATTCCTATATCATTTTTTTTTGTATAAGGGTGCCGCACCTATAATTGATTTTAAGCGCTTGAATAGAAGCTCTATTTGCCATCGGCTACGATAAATATTAAGGATTTTTTCGGGTGATACAGACTCAGCCAATGTAGTTAAGATTAAAATATATCCTGCATACTCTAAAGTTTCCGGTCTTGTGCTTCCTTTGCGACTGTTTTTACTGGCTTTCCGATGAATCGCTTTTTGAGCTTTTAAAGTACTTTCATGATCTTTTTTCATAGTACAAACTCGAGCGTTTATTTGACCTTCATTGTGTTTTATAACAACGTTGTATTCACCGATATCTCCGAGTTTCAATTTCCGTAATTTCGACAAGAGTTTAAAAGGCGTACCATTGTCGTTATGTAAAGGGGTAAGGCTAGGAGGGAAGCGACAAAGAATATAGCCTCCATTGGAATGGACATGAATAATGCCATTTCTGCGTGGATAAATACGGTCTCCAATGAAAACGTCATTTGGTTTAACGGAATAATTCTTAAGTAACTCTCCTTTTTTTTGATCCGTTATAGTAATCTCGTCTGGCGCTAAGGTTTTTGCATTCATAGAGTAGTGAAGCCTCCATGTGGATCCTGTTGCTCCTGGTTCTCTGACAATAGAGCCGTCAACATATCTAAAATTATATTCTTCTTGCTCAGGAAGTCCCTGTGAGTTTCTTGGCTTCATTTTATCCAATAGTTGCGTAGTGCACCAGTTGAACCACTCACTTGATTTTTGTAACCTTTTGAGTAATGCTACATCACTAACGTCAATAATATTGCCCTCTTTTGCCAAGGCGCATGTTGAGCGTAAAGAGAGGTTCCCACCCAAATGAATTAGTAATGTTCTTAGAAGCTTCGAAGGGCCATCTTAGCCTGAAAATTTTCGTCCGAACTTTAGCATTCCAGTTTCCGCCATCATACCATCCCAACCATCAGGAAGGAATGTTTTAAAATAATCCCAATCAGACCGAACTAAGCCATCTATATCCATATTAAGTACTAACCTTTATTTAATGAAAATAATATCATTTCAATATAATTTAAGATTTGTAAATGTCAATTTTGGTTAGCGCTTATGGGGCAGAGCCCCATAATTAAATCAATTGAAAATAAAAATCACTCAATCTCCTCATGCATAAAATCAGCTTAAAGCGACTTTTTTGAGCTTCTGATGTCAGTTTTTTATATTGAGAGTGTTTTTTTGTATAAGCCTGAAAGATCTTAAGGATTCTTGAGAATAGTCTTTAAGTGATAACAATGACAAGAAATGATGAGATGCTATGAATAAACTTTTATTGACTTTACTCTTTACTTTGTTCCTAAATCAAAATGCCTTTGCAGAGGATAAACCCAATATTCTGTGGTTGTTTCAAGAAGATACTTCGCCATGGATGGGGGCTTACGATTATGAAGTACAAAAAGGGGAAACTCCAGTCATAGATAAAATGGCGAGTGAAGGAGTGATCTTTAAGCGAGCTTATGTGCCTGCGCCCGTTTGTTCTGCTTGTCGATCAGCTGTGATTGTCGGAGCTAATCAATTTCGCTTTGGTGCTCATGAACATCGTTCCCGTCGAGGGAAGGGGGCTTTACCTCTTCCTCAAGGAATGAAAACTCTACCTCAGCTTTTTAAGGAGGCGGGTTACGCCACTTTTAATCAGGGTAAAGATGATTATAACTTCACTTATCCTCCGAGTACATATATAAAAGTAAATGGTAAACAGACTTCAATGTCCTGGAGAGAAATGCCAAAAGGAAAACCTTTTTTTGGTCAAATTCAGCTCAAAGGTGGCAAAACTAACACCGGTAAATTTCCTAGGGAACGCAAAACAAATCCCGGAGCAGTGACTGTTCCTGCCGATTATCCCCAGAATCAAATGTATCGCGAGATCGTAGCTCAGCACTGCGATACGATTCGTTCAGATGATGATCGCATTGGCCGTATTCTCGATGAACTCAAAAAAGATGGACTCATGGGAAAAACGATTGTGGTGTACTTTTCCGATCATGGAGCCAATAACCTCATTCGTCACAAGCAGATGCCTACTGAGGCAGGACTTCACGTACCACTCGTTATCATTGGACCAGAAAAATGGGTTCCCAAGCAGGCAGTACGCAATGATTTGGTAACAATCCTCGACGTTTCGGCCACAAGCTTAACTTGGGCGGGGATTGATTACCCCGAGTGGATTGAGGGACAAAATCTTTTTGCGGATGATTTTAAGGCTCGAAGTTATGTTGGCTCAGGTCGCGACCGCTGTGATCATACTATTGATCGAGTGAGAACTATTCGTACAGACAAATACCGTTACACGCGCAACTACAAATTGGATCGAGTTTTCTTACAGCCTCAGTACCGCGACAATAAAGATTATCTCAAATTTATGCGCAGTGAATACGCCAAGGGAACACTAGACCCCAAGTTAGCAGAAATCTATTTTGGGGAACGTCCTGCAGAAGAACTCTATGATATCACTTTAGATCCAGCCCAAGTTAATAACCTAGCAAAACTTCCGAAGTACCAAGCAGTTCTCAAAGAGCATCGTCAGATTCTAAATTCATGGGTAGCTAAAGGCGATTTAGGTGCAGGTCAAGAACCCGATATTGAACTAGAGATTAACGGCAATGGCCGCTTCAAGGGCGTCAATGCTGAATACGAACGCGTGCGTACGGACTCAGATGGCGATGGTCTCTCTGACCTCTGGGAGCAGTATAATAATCGCGACCCCAAAGATGGGCAATTAATGTTTGAATTCGACTGTGGAGGCTGGCAAAATGAGGGCTGGATATCAGATGGTAAAACCACAAATATTTCTGGTCGACAGGGTTTTTTAAACTTTGACTTAATCGCGGAAAAAGCTTCACTCAAGCGCAGTGGCCTCAAACTTGATTCAAGTCGCAATCAAGGTGATTTAGTCTTGAGAATACGCTCCAATACACCAGCAGAAATTCAGTTTTCAGCAAATGGTGAAAATATCGCCTCAAGTAAAGTCTCAGGGACGGATGAATTTAACGATTTAAATTTTGCCCTGGGCGCAAATTGGGCAGGTACGATTAAAGATCTCAAACTTGAGTTTAAAGCTCCCGCGGGGACAAAAATTGAAATTGACTGGATGCGAGTGAAATAGGGGTTGGTTCTAATATTTGCATGTCTGCTAATAAGTGCTAATATATTATTGATTAATGTTTTTTTAACCAATAAACAATAATATATTATGTATTATTTAAATACTCCAGAAGAGATTTCCATCCTCTTGGCAGAAAGGCTACGTGAGAAGCGCTTGGCTTTAGGCTGGAAGCAACAAACCTTATCCGATCGTTCCGGGGTAAGCCTAGCTTCTTTACGCCGTTTTGAAAAAACCGGACTCATTTCACTACAATCTTTACTCAAGCTTGCTTTTGCATTAGATCATTTAGAAGATTTTGAACAGCTATTTCAAGCCCCAATAGCGAGTAGTTTAAAGGATTTGGAAGTTCGTGAGTCGACAGCAAAACGAGGGCGTTTATGAAAAAGCTTAAGGTGTATTATCAAAGCAGTTTAAGCAATAAGCGACTCGTGGGTATTTTGGCAGAGAACAATAGAAAAATTTACTTTGAATATGATAGTGACTTTCTCCTGGACCCCCTTTGGCTTTCACCATTTAAATTAGCACCGAAGCCGGGCTTACACGAATTTAAAGATCATGAATTTTCTACTGTTTTTGGTCTTTTTGATGATTCATTACCCGATGGTTGGGGCTTGCTATTAATGGATCGCTTTTTCCGTAAGCAAGGGCTAGATCCACATAAGCTTTCCGTGCTCGATCGTTTGGCTTATTTGGGTTCACGAAGTATGGGCGCATTAACTTATGAGCCTTGTACTAATCAAGAGCAGTTTTTGCAAGAAAGCCTCAGTTTAAAATCCATGGCAAGTGAAGTGGAAAAAGTTTGGCAGGGATCAATTCATGAAGTTTTACCTCAGTTATTACATTACGGAGGTAGTCCAGGGGGAGCTCGACCAAAGGTTTTGGCCGGAATAAAAAAGGATGAAATCATTACGGCGGACACTCTACCATCAGACTTTCAAGCATGGATACTTAAGTTTGTGGCGCCAAATGAGCATCTTGACTCAGGAAAAATAGAGTATGTTTACTCTACTATGGCGCAACAAGCTGGTTTGATAATGCCTAAAACAAGACTTTTTCAGAGTGAGGATAATCACTATTATTTTGGCATCAAACGTTTTGATAGAGAAGCAGGTGAACGCTTTCACATTCATACATTTGGTAACCTAATTCATTCAAATTTTCGCATTCCATCGAATGATTATCTAGATCTATTAAAGCTGACGCGAATCTTGACAAAAAAGCAAAATGATGTAGAACAGCTTTTTCGACAAGCAGTCTTTAATTTGTGCAGTAATAATCGTGATGATCACGTGAAAAACTTTTCATTTATTTATACAAATCAGGACTGGTCAGCAACACCAGCATATGATTTAACCTTTAATAGGGGCCCCGGAGCTGAACATAGTATGAGTTTTTGCGGAGAAGGTAAAAACCCTAGCAAAGAACAGCTTCTAGATTTAGCCAAGATATCTGGAATAAAATTGGGCAAAGCAAAGACAATAATAGAAGAAGTCGCTGAAGCGGTTAACCAATTCAAGGTACTTGCCAAAGAATATCAAATTGATGAAAAAGAAGTCAGCCAAATTAATAAGTTAATACAAGCTAATCTGAGGCGCTTGATTTAAGGTTTTGGAACCTATGAGCATATTTAACTAAAACTGTTTAGGCGGTTAACCAATTCAAGGTACTTGCCAAAGAATATCAAATTGATGAAAAAGAAGTCAGCCAAATTAATAAGTTAATACAAGCTAATCTGAGGCGCTTGATTTAAGGTTTTGGAACCTATGAGCATATTTAACTAAAACTGTTTAGATGGCAAGGCACTACAAAATTTATTCAAACTTTAAAAAACTTAATTAATGTGGTCATACTTACCGCTTAAATTTTAGCTGTATTGATTTGTGTTTTTAGATCTTTAGTCGAATGCTGAAGGCATGACAAAATAAAGCCCAAGGCGTGAGCCTTGGGGCACTCGGGTGGTAAGATATAGGAATACCGAATGTATGGCAGAGTTATTTATGCCGTACCTACAGAACTCGCAATGGAATTTTGTACCGTAGATCTAGTTCTGACGAGGCTGTGTGAAAAACAATATCCAAATATACATATTTAAATAAGCTTATATATTATAGTATATAAGATATTGTTGATAATTCATGTGGGAAGTTTATGAGCTTTATAAAAAGAGTATCACGTGATCAGGTTTTATTACTGCCAGATTGTCTTGATGATTATGTCGATGAAAATAATAAAGTGCGCTTTATAGATGAATTTGTTAATGGTTTAGACTTGAGCGAATGCGGTTTTACTTACCCCAAAGAAAGGTTAGATGGGCGGGGTCGACCTGCTTATGATCCGGCCGATTTATTGAAGTTGTTCATCTATGGTTATTCTTATGGAATTCGTAGTGGCCGCAAACTAGAAAGAGCTTGTAAAGTGAATCTCGAAGTGATTTGGCTCATGGGTAAATTAAAACCAGATTTTAAAACTATCTGTGACTTTAGGAGAATAAACCGCAATGCGTTTAAAAAGGCTAGCGCTCAATTCACCCTGTTGTGTAACAAGCTTAAGTTGATTTCGGGGGATTTTATAGCTGTTGATGGCACGAGTATTAAAGCCGTTAACAATATTAGTAAAAGCTGGACTAAAAATAAATTAAACTCAGCACTTAAGAAGTATGAAAAAGAGGTAGAAAAGTACCTAGGACAATTAGAGGAACTAGATGAAGCTCCTTCTCCAAATAGAGAAGAAAAACAAAACAAGCTAAAAAGCTCACTAGTGAAAAATCAAGAAAAATCACAAGAATTAAAGAAACTAAAACAAAAGTTGGACACTACTGATAAAAACAGTATTTGTTACAACGATCCAGAAAGCCGCCCTCTTAAAAAAGGGAGAAAAAGTACGGTAGGCTATAATGTTCAACACGCAGTAGATGATAAAAATTATTTGATTATTGCAGCTGAAGTTACATCAGAATCTTGCGATCTAGGCTCGCTGATGTTATTAAGGAAGTAAAAGGTGCCAATCTTCTCGCAGATAAAGGTTATTTTAGTAATGAAGATATAAAAGCTTGTGAAGATGATGGTTACCAAAGCTATATACCTGAAAAAGGATGTCCCATGGAAGGTAAAGGTTTCTATGGGAAACCTGAGTTTATTTACAACGAATATAATAACACCTACACATGTCCTGCGGGACAAATCCTCCAAAAATATCAAAACAAGAAAAAAGATTGTAAAACTTATTGGATATATAAAAGTCCAGAAGCTTGTGTAAATTGCTCTCGGAAAGACAAATGCACAAACTCTAAAAGCAGAAGTATTCAACGCTGGGAACACGAACACGTTTTGGAGAATGTTCGGGAAAGAATGAAAGCCAAACCAAATATCATGAAGCGAAGGTCTGCCATTGTAGAACATCCTTTTGGAACGATTAAAAGACACATTCTTACTGGTGGATACAATATGATTGGAATAGAGTCGGCACAGGCAGAAACTTTCTTGGCACAACTCACTTATAATTTGAATAGGGTTCTTAATATTGTGAATTTCTCTGAGATCATGTCATTTCTCAAAGGTAGGAAGAGCTTTTGGCAAAAACATGTTCAAAACCACCTATTAATGAGCTCTTACATCAACACAAAGGCAATAAAAATGCTCATCAGACAAAAGAATCAGGTAAACTCGCTAATTATTTTAGTTTGATACAAAGGCAAATCTTTTTCACACAGTCTCTGACGAACTAGGCTCAGTTATGCCGTGCTTTCAGCACTCGAATTTTCATCATGAGATAGTTTGACTTGATTCATACTTCTTTTCACAGTTTTTAAGGAATTCGATGCTATTGCGGGCGATGTTTTCCGGACCTTCATCGTAGTTGAAGACTTCGATGGAAAGCCATTTGGAATAATTGATTTTGTTGAGCGCTTTATAGATGGGTGCGTAGTCAATGTCGCCGGTACCTGGGCCGCGAAGGTTAGGGTCGTTGGCGTGGAAATGCTCGAGGTATTCTGCGGAGTCCGCAATGATATCAGCTATCGCTTTGTCTTCGTAGGACATGGCTTTGACGTCCAGGTGAAGTCGGCAGTTGGGAGAATTGATTTCTTTGATCATTTTGATGGTCTCCTCTGCAGAAGTGAAGAAGTTGGTCTCCACATGACCAAGTGGTTCTATGGCAATGATCCCACCTTCGTTCTCAGCTTCATTTGCCATGATCGCAATAGAATCACGGGCGCGATCCCAGTACTCATTATAATCTTCACCTTCTGGAACATTACGACTCATGGGGGAACCGAAAACGAGCACGTCGCCTCCCATGGCGGCATTGAGGCGCACGAGGTGCTGAAGGAAGTTTGTGGTGCGTTTGCGGACTTCGCAATCGGGAGTGGAGATATGAAGCCCCACAGGTTTTGTTAGGAGCCAGTGTAGACCGGCAACTTCTAAATCGTGAGCTTTTGCGATCTTCGCAAAAGTTTTAGCCTCTGAAATAGTGAGTTCTTCAGGGTTCTTTTTGAGTGTAAAAGGAGCGATTTCCACACCTTGGTATCCGTGTGAGGCTATGTCTCTACAGGTATCTTCAAAGCTCCAGTTTTGATATGTTTCGTTACAAATGGCGTATTTCATTTTTGTGTCCAGGAATTGTAAAGCTTGTTGATTGAATCTTTGTCGTTGGTTTCTTTGTGAAAAGCAAAACGGTATTGGAAAGTGATTTGCTGTCCTTTCTTGAGTGTGAAGGGATCTTTGGCTAGTTTTTTCTTAGTGTAAGAGTTTTGACCAAAGGGGTTTGTAGCGCAAAGGCCGTAGTCACGAGCGTGCCAGCGACTGGGATGACGGAGGTTTTTTGGATGGTCCATGATACTTATAACGGAACCTTGAATGTTATTGTAACTCACCCATTTGGCTTCTTTTCCCCAAACACCTTTTCCTGAAGTGCCGGAACTATTGAGAACGGTAGCGCCTTGGCCACTCACTTTGAAACTAGGGTCCATGCGTATGGCCATCATGCCTTCTTTTGTATCACCAAAAACGAGGTCTTTTGTGTCAGCATTAAGGGTGACTTTATAATCAATGAAGCGCTTTTTTGAGTCGGCAGAGAAAGTGATTTCTGTTATGTCGCTGAGAACTTTTTTGTCATTATGGATCCACTGGTTATGAGCGAGGATTTTACTACCATCAGTCTGAAGATCGACATTTTTTATGTACTTATCTTTGCCGGTTCTGGTATTCCAAAAATCAATATCATTGATTTTGCCAAAGGTGAAATAAATCCCCGTATGCCAGGGATGATCTGGCTTCTCATTTTTCACTCCTTTTTTGAAAGGGTAATGGCGAGTGAGGTTTTCCTGATTTGGTCCATTGACGGGATAAAGGCAGGGCTTGTTTGGTCCCTGGATGAACTCGGTAAAGAGTTTGCCATCGACAGTTACAGTCACTTTGTCTTTACCTTTACTGAGCTTAACAGTTGCAGGCTCAGCTTTTTCAATTTTGACTTCTTTAACGACAGTTCCCGGCTGTAGGCGGTTTATTTTATAAATGGCGCGAGCTTGATCTAAGCAACTAGCTAAGGTGTTTTTTACATCAATTTGGTAGAGGCGCTTAGTTTGAAGGCTATTGACATGAATGAGTACGCTTTTCTTATCACTTCCGACATCAACTTTTGTTATTTGAATATTTTTACGATCCATAGGTTTTGAACCGTATTTGTGAGTAGAAGGGTAGTGGTAGGATTGCACGGCATAATTTGCGATATTCGCTAAATCCTGTGGGCTTTTTTCCTTGGTGAAAGTGATGTGGAAGCCTTCTTGAGTTAGTTCGACTTTTTGAATGGAATCAGGCATTTCACCATTAAATGAAATACGCTGAATACCTTCTGAGGGCTTGCCCCAGCCACGAACCGTTTGGCCTACGTAGAGTTCATCGCCCTTGGGACTGAATACCAAGCGGTTATTGCCAGTGCGGACTTTCTTTTCAACGAACTTAATACAAGCCCCCTGCATCACGCCATCGACTTCTTCAAACATGAGGCGCACGATGCGCGGTCCTGCGATATCGCCCACAAAAGCTTGGCCTTTAAATGGGCCGAAATTACCCTTGGTATCAAAGATTATTTCTCCAGGTGAGTTACAGATCATTCCCTGGGGAAGTTCAAT
This sequence comes from Lentisphaera araneosa HTCC2155, assembly GCF_000170755.1. NCBI lineage: Bacteria > Pseudomonadati > Lentisphaerota > Lentisphaeria > Lentisphaerales > Lentisphaeraceae > Lentisphaera > Lentisphaera araneosa. Next base: position 164,249 of record NZ_ABCK01000005.1, on the reverse strand, counting down.
AGCCGCGGGTGTACGGTCTTTTTCGTACTGTTTCATGTTATTGATGTAGTAGAAGAGGGGGTTGTCTGATACTTCTTTAACGAACTTTTCGTCCCAAACCAGCGCTGATGGGTGACCGTAGAACTTGTCTTTTTGGACGTGATAGATGGGCGATGTACCCCGCCAGTCACCTTGATTGTCACCGGCAAAAATTTTGCCGTCAGGGCTCATGCCCATACCATTGTGCATGCGGAAGCCTTTGGCGAATGGCGTTATTTTTCCTTTAGCATCAATGTGCATGACCCAACCCTTCCATTTTACAGCAGCGAAATTGCGGCCGCGGCGACCGTTATGTTTGTATTCACCTTGAGTGTGATAAAAGGTTGGACCGTTATGTGATGCCGTACCCACAGCGATATACCAGCCACCTTTTTTATCGGGCAGGATATAATTAGTTTCGTGATAGTTGCCACTTAAGCCAAATTCATTTGAAATGAGTTCGTAAGAATCGGCAATACCATCTTTATCGGTGTCGGAGACCTTGGTGAGCTCAGCCATTTGGGAAATAAACATTTCTGAATCAGATATAACCTGCACACCACAGGGGTTGTGCAGTGAATCATCGCTAAAACTGCGCCACTGAAAGCCATTTGGATCTTTTGCGGTCTTGGCAATTTGAATGCCTGAACGGCGGGTGACGACCACGAGTTCACCGGATGGATTAAAAGCGAGGCCACCAATTTCAGGAGCAATCTCCAGTGGCGTCTTAATGGTGTCGACTTTATAGCTTTCAGCTAAAAGATTTGCGGAAAGGGCAAAAACTGTGAGTAGAAATTTCTTCATTATTTTGCTCCTTTGACGATGAGTTTAAAGTTTTGAGCTTGTTGGGCATTTAGGATTAAGCTTCCGCTCTGACCGGATGAGCTTTGAATTCCGGGAGGGAGCTTGATCTTGAGAGGTTCCTTTGAATTTGTGCGGTATTCGCAAATGGCTTCGCCCTTTTTAGGCCCGAGAGTGATTTTAAGACTGATAGAAAGACCTCCAGCCTGATAGAGAAATACGGGAATTCCCTTTTCTTTGCGGTAGCCTTTAAATTGTACCTTGCCTTTGAATGGGTGAGCTCCGGAAGTTTTGAAATGAACATCACCCATAATATCGGGGATGTAGCCAAAACCTCTGCGGCCGCCGCCGGTTCCTTTGCCCCAGTATTTGGTCATGTCGAGGAATTGCCCTGACCAGGTGTAGAGCAGGCGACATTCTAGGGTGTCGAAAGTATAGGAAAGTTCTTGGCCAAAATTAACGGTGATTGTCGAAGGCAAGCCATTGATGGGCTTTTGAACTTTCTTGGGGTCCTCTTTGCCGGAGCCGGGACTGTATTTGTTGACGTTGCCTCCTTTGCCGTGGTTGACGAAAATACTTTTATCAAGATCCAATGCAGGCATGTAAGTACGAATGAGGTAAGGTTTTTCTAGAGTTCCTGTTGGGAAGGAACTCACTGTTGTTTTTACTGCGACGAAGCCATTTTTGAGATTCTTGCCGATGATGGATTTAACATAATCGCTGACATCCGAGATTTGTGAATCGTTGAGGATAGTTCCCCATGCGGGCATAGCTTTTTCTAAGACGCCATTTTTAATGACTTTCACTATCTCTTCTTTACTGCTACCGTGCAGGATTTCCTTGTCAGTGAGGTTAGGACCAACTAGCCCCTGACCTTTATCGCCATGGCAATTGGCGCAAAATTGATTGAATACTTGCTGACCGCGTTTTACATCGGCAGAGAGGCCGACAGAAAGGGTCAGGCCCAATAAACTTAGAATTGTTTTGTTCATACTTGTCCTTGTTTGATTGTATCAACTATGGGGGATGAAAAGTAAAAAATCATGATTCATTTAACGAAAAAAAAGTTTAAAATACGCAAAAATGTATTATAATTACATGAAAGCGCAAAAAAATAAGGGCGTAAGTATGAAAAGAGTAGCTCTAGCCTTTCCGATTGGAGTGGATCATTTAACTGAAGTTCTTTATGGGATTCGTAATCATCCTTGTGCGGCAAATTGGCAATTTTTAACCAATCCAGAACGACATAGGCTGGAAATTCGGGATTTAAAAAATTGGGATGGCGATGGGATTATCGCCCAAATCAATAGTCAGGAGGAAGCGGAACTCATTCAAAGTTTAGGTATCCCCTGCATCAATATTTCTGGTGTGCTCAAAAAAAGTCCCGTTCCTAGAGTCTGCGCCGATTACGAAGAGATAGGAAAAAAAGCAGCTGAGTTCTTTCTTAAAAAAGGTTTTCGCAATTTCGCCTATTATGGGATTAAAAAAGTTTGGTATTCAGCAGAAGTCTATCGTGGATTTCGCAATCTAGTTGCGGATCACGGTTATGAGGTTGACTTATACGAGGCGCATTCCGGAGTGTCGACCGAATGGCAGCAGTCAAACGATGGCTTAGAAAGCTTTTTACGGACTCTCGCGCCCAAGACGGCCTTGTTGGCAGCTCACGACCCCCGTGCCGTCGAAGTTTTGCAAACTTGTGCAAGAATAGGAATCAAAGTCCCTGAACAAATCTCTGTGATGGGGGAGAATAATGACAAAGTGAATTGTGAGTTGGCAACACCGACTTTGAGTAGTGTGGCCAGGCAAGGTAGGAAACTAGGGCATAAGGTAGCTGAATTACTTCATAGTTTTATGAATGGCGAATCAGTCGCTGGTGACCATGTGATTCCCTGTGGTGAGATCTTTGAACGGGATTCTACAGCTGTCTTATCAATTTATAATCCGGAGATTGCCAAGGTCGTAGAATTCATTCGACTCAATGTTCTGCAACAAATTAATGTGGAGAGTGCAGCAAGCCATATAGGACGTTCTAGGCGTTGGTTGGAGTATCATTTTAAAGAGGAATTGCAGCAGACGCCTTTAGAATTTATTAGTTCAGTACGAGCAGAGAAAGCTAAAGAACTTTTAGAATTAGATGCATCGCTTAGGATTACCGAAGCGGCGTATAAACTAGGTTTTTCATCCACGAATCAACTCAATAAATATCTCAAGAAATTTTACGGCATGTCCGCAAAAGAAATTCGGCAGAAAGTAAAATAATTTTCTTTAAGACTCTTTAAATTGTTAAGAGGGCATCGACTGGTTTGCCTCTGTGGGCCACTTTGAAAGGGCGTTTAGAGGGGCTGAAGAGCTGTTGTTGCCAAGGCATCCCTAGAGCTTTTGCGATGGTCGCATTAAAATCTGGAATTTTAACTGCATCTTTAACAGCAGTAGTGCCATCTTCACTGGTCATACCATATTTCTGGCCGCCGCGCACTGGACCACCTGCTAAAACACAAGAGAAGGCTTTAGGGTAGTGGTCACGGCCGTCATTAACATTGATTTTTGGAGTTCGACCAAATTCAGTTGCGAGTACAACAAGGGTGTCTTTAAGCATGCCACTTTCTTCGAGATCGCTTAATAAAGCACTGTAGGCTTTGTCGAGAGTGTTTGTATTGAGTGAAACGCGATCAAAATTATTACTGTGAGTATCCCAGCCTCCGAGAGAAACCTCGACTGTACGGATACCCTTTTGAACGAGTCGTTTAGCAAGGAGGCAACCCATGCCAAAATTATTATCGCCATACATCGTTTTGTCTTTTTCAGTGACATTATCAAGTTTAAAAGCTGCGAGGTCAGGGCTCGACATGAGGTCCATAGCTTCACGGTAAGTTGAAACTGCCGACTGAGTACTATCGAGTTCAAAATCTTTCATGAATTTTTCGTCGAGTTCATTAGTCAAAGAAGTGAGGCGATGAAATTCTTTATCTTCGAAATAGGGGTTTTTTGCATTTTTTAAGCCAGCTTCGGGGCTGCTGATAGAAAGGGGAGCGTATTCTGGTTCAAAGAAACCGCGATTACCAAAGGTGCGGCTATTGCCACCGACGAAAACTGAGCCGGGCAAAGTTTTGTTAAGTTTGCCGTGGAATTTTTGAAACCAAGCACCGATTCCTGGGTGTTGAATAGTGGAGCGCATCTCATAACTGGTATGCATGAAGTAATTACCCTGAGCATGGGCACCAGCCGTAGAAGTCATTGAGTTGACAATAGCCATTTTATCTGTGTGCTCAGCTGTCAAAGGAAGGAATTCAGAGATCTCGACTTCTTGCGCTCGAGTTTTGATCGCTTTAACGGGGCCTTGATTCTTATGGCTACCTTTGTGGTCAAATGTATCCATGTGTGACATGCCACCACCCATGTAAAGGTAGATGAGGTTTTTGGCAGATCCAGGTGTTTGTTTAAAGTCTAGAGAAGACGCCATGGCGTTGAAAGGAAGGTTGAAGCTTAGTGCACTAGCTCCGGCAGTTTTGATGAATTGTCGACGGTCCATAATAAGCTCCTACTGAATAAAAGTGAATTGTTTTGAGTTGAGTAAAGCCCAAAGGACATTTTTGGTCGCTTCGCTTTTGCTGATTTTTGTCTCTTTGCCGAGGATCTCCCATTCACGAGTTGTGGGCTTGCGACTGAAGAAAGCTTGGTAGAGCAGTTCGAAACTCTCTGGAGTACTTTTACTTGCATGTAGTTTGCGACCAAGTAAGGAATGAGGATTATTGAGGACACGGTATACATGACCATTCATGAGGTTCAATGCTTGGGTAATCGTAGGTGATTTATTGGCATTTTGAATACTTAAGCGATCTGATTGGCCAAAGTCGCGGAGGAAATGACCTCGAGGGGAAGGGGAAGAGAGCTCAGAGGCACGGTAGAAATGAGTGAGCATTTTTTCGAATTGCTTAAATTGGGAGTTTCTTACCTTTAATTGGTTCTTTGATAAGTTGGCACTGGGCTCTTGTTTAATGAGCTGAAACTTATTTTTGTTACCTTTGGCTTTGTAGTTCATGCTATCCATCATTTGCATATCCATTGAGCCTGAAGTGCTCATGGCTAAGGTATTTTTTGTTTTCTCTTCAATGCTTTTATAAATCTTTTTTGTGGCTTGTTGGTGTTTTTTGATATTCTGAAAATCTTTTTCTTTTCTTGCTTCAAGCGTTTTGAGGCGTAGGTCTTTAATTTCTTTATCTCGAGAAGCCGTGTATTCGGCAATGTTCATGATTTTATCAACAAATTCATTGGTATCCATGTTTTCTATGGCTTGGTATTTAGCACGAATACTACTTACAAGGGCCTCATCACTTTTTGAGCTGCTGAGGTAGATATCTGGATTTTCAATACTCAAAGTTATGAGTGAGTCCCAGAGTTGTTCAGCACTCATGCGGCGCAGTACAGGGCCACGGAAGTCATAAGCTTCTTTGGTGCCAATTTGAGTAGCGCTGACCTTAGCTTGATAAGCATCGGTGTTGAAGATGATGTATTGAAAAGCTTTTAGGTTGTAATCGAGGTCTTTCATGAGTTGCTCTAAGTAATTCATGAGTTCTTCGTTACGAACATTGGTGAAATCATTTATTTCATCAACAGGAGAGAAGACCGCTACGCCAAAAGCTTTTTTCCACATGCGGTTAGCAATGACTCGGGTGAAAGTAGGGTTATCGGTAGAAGTTAACCAACGAGCAAAAGCTTCACGGCGACTTTCGCCTTCTCTCATGGTGAATTTATCCCCAAACATGGTGGCGGGTTTTACAAGAGATTCGGGCTTGGCGTCATCATATTGATAATCATGAGGAAGTTTGAGGTCTTTTTCTTTGGTGTCGAGTGTGGTAGAACGCATTTTTCCGAAGAGAGATTCAATCGTTTCCTTAGTTGAATATTGAATGAGTTTCATATCTGTAGTGGCTTGCATGCCTTTTCGTGCGCGTCGTACATATTCTTCTTGGCTCATATTTGATTTCTTCAAATATTTTTGGAAGTTTTTGTTTTTGAGAAGGTCTTGGAGTTGTTTTTCATTAAAAACGACACGGACTTTTTTACTGCCTGCGGCTTGCGCAAACTTTTCTCTATTGAGAGCACCAATGTGCTTTTTTAAACCTGATAAGTTAGAGTTTTTATCACTTGGGAAAGTTCCTCCTTTATATCCATAGGTAAAAGCAGCTGCTTGGTAAAACTCCATTTGTGTCCAATCGTCGAAAGGGTGATCGTGACATTGAGCACATTCGAGTCGAGTTCCAAGGAAAACACGTATTGTATTAGCGGTATTATCTAAAGGCATGCCATTATCACGCAAGTAGTATGAGGCTGCGGGGTTATCCCATACAGAACCTTCACTCGACAATAGTTCAAAGACCATGTCATCGTAGCGTTTGTTGTCGCGGAGGGATTTTTTTAACCATTGACTATATGCAGCGGTCATCACACGGATATTATTGCCACCATCATTAGTGATGCGAAGGATATCTGCCCAGTAATTAAAGTTATTGGAAACATAAGCCTCCGACATGATAAGGTTTTTAATCAGTTCTTGTCGTTTGTTGGAGTTTTTATTGGAGATGAATGAAGAGCTTTCCTCAATAGAAGGAATACGCCCGATGATATCTAGATAAATTCTACGAACAAATGTTGAGTCATCAGATTTTTTATTTAGGTTCCCCTCGAGCTTTGAGTTTACCAAGCTATTAATTTTTGCAATCGCATCATTTGGGTGAGTGGCTGAAAAAATTAATGAAGGTAAGAGGAAAAGTAAAATTAAGTAAAGTTTCATAAAAAGCTCCGTTTTGAGAGTTTACGAAAAAACCTGTAAGGATCTTACAGGTTTTTTGAAAGTTTTTCTTAAAGTTACTCTAATGCTTAGGGCTTGTGATAAGAACGATATGTAACTCAGAGCCGGCTTATAAAGTCGCTTGGCTTATTCTTTTACTTTCCCATCATATGGAGTGAGATCAATTTTTAAGTTTTTTGACATGCCAGATAAGTTGCCACTAGGTGAGAGGAATAAAGTGAAGTATTCCGATTTAATATAAGGATGGATCTTTTGGAAAAATGGATCCCTAGGTGAGTCGTAGACTGTGACGGATTCTACCTTGTAGTTAAGGTTGCTTCTATTACTAGGACGAATTTCTGTTAAGTACGTTCCTTTTAAGATGATTTTAAGTTCAGGGTTTTCATCGAAGGTGATAAGAGCTTCAGTCGTTTTGAGTAACTTGTGTTGTTTACCCATTGTCCAAGTAACGTCTTTCTTAAGTTCCGGAGTGATTTTTAAACTTCCTTTATACACTTTTTCTGGAGTCACCGTGTTAAGGACGTTGTCATTGTGTCTTTTAGCTACAGCATAATCCTGCATGAAACCGTCAATTGCTGTATCGGCTTCCATAGATCCTACGAGAAGGTATGACTTTCCAAACTTTGCTTGAGGGAAACCTTCAACAATGTGACCACGTTCCAATTTGTGATCTTTGAAAACCATTTTCTCACCACTTTTTCTATAGATTAGTGAACCTTGAATAGCCGTCTTATCACCCTTTACGGCTACTTTAGAATAAAAGGTATAGGGAGCTTTTTTCAGTTGGGCAAATTCGTTAGTCCATCCTTTATCCTGTAAAACTTTCATGAAAGATACGGATTTATCTACATTATAATAGTCTTCTTTATAGCTCAGTTCATTTAGGTATTGGATTTTTACATAATCACCGAATTTTTCGTTGTTGGCTTTTTCTGCTGTGAACTCATATTCACCAGGGAGCACAACTTTTGGAAGTTGTGAATTGATATATTGAATGGCGCCTTCTTTATCGAAAAGAACGACCTCAGGAGTCTCTTCGCCTTTAGCGTCGGCGCTTGATTCAGTGCTTTGTTTGACTTTATCTTTGATTTTTTGAACTTGTTCTGAGTCACAGCTAATAAGGGAGAAAAGAAGACATGCAGTTAAGGGGAGATGGAATTTCACTTTGAGTACCTAAAGTTTCTTGTTTAATTATAGCTCAATTTAGACTGTTAAAAATGAAATCACAATAAAAGTAAGTGCTGTGAAGGGGTAAAGTCTTTGAAAAATTGGTTAAAAGTCACAGAAGTTTTATATACTTTCCTGTACTATATCTCTTAGGTCTTAATTTATGGAAGCTTATTTGTGTGTAAAAGTTTAGTTAAGTATCGTTTTTTGTTAAAATTAGACTTATTTAGCAGATTAGACCAAGGGCTTTAAAGTTCTGAGTCTAGAAATATGGGGATATGGATTTAGATTAAAGGCCTTAGATTACAATAACTATATATGAAGATTTTTTATGGAAGGTTACAGAACTACTGCTCTGACAGAGGATGAGCTTAAACGCTTTGAAGATGGCCTAGCTAAATGCATGACATGCCATGAGTGGTGTGATATGGAAGGTTATGAACCATTAAGAGAATATGAGTGTCAAAGTTGTGGCGAAAATGTTTTTATGCCCATGAGAATCACTGAGTTTTGGCTGTACGATGTTACAGGTGAAGGTGGTATGGGGCGTGTATATATGGCTCAGAAGTATGATGACCCCAAACTGTATGCGATTAAACTTTCAGATTATACTGATGAATGTGACTTCCGTTTCCAAAGTTTGCTTTATGAAGGTGACGTAGTGATGAGTTTTGAACATCCTCATATTGCAACAGCTTATCGCTTTGGCTATAAGAGTGGTAAGGCCTTCTTATTAATGGATTATGTACCGGGCTACACCTTGGAGCAGATAGCTAAGGGTTTTGAGTTTTCCGAAGTTGAGTTGTATTCCTGGATGAAACAATTAGTTGACGCCTTGCGTTACATGGCGACTACTGGCTTTATCTACCGCGATTTGAAACCTCAAAATGTGATTGTAAGAGGTGAGAAGCTGACTTTGGTTGATTTTGGTCTCGCGATCCACAAGGATGAGCAGGAGATAGATGATGACAATTTAATTGGTTCACCATCCTATATCCCACCAGAGCGAATCAAAGGCATAGTTGAAGATGAAAGGTCTGATATGTACGCCTTGGGTATGGTCTTTTATTATGTTGTCAACGGACAGAATTATTTTGATGGACCTAATGAGGAAATCGTAGAAGGTCACATGCACCCCTATCGTTACCCGATTCAGGAGCTTAATGACTATCTTCCGGAAGGTCTCTGTATTTTGATAGATAATCTCATCGCCCATGAAATGGAAGATCGCTATCAGACTTATGATGAGCTTTATAATGATATATGCTTTTTGTATGATTCAGCAGTCGAAGCTGAGCAAGAAGAAGTAGAAGTAGAAGCTTAATCTTTTTATTCACACAATAAAAACTTTATTGATGTCGTTAATTATTATAGATAATAATTAAGGAATTTAATGTCTGTGAGTTTAGATAGAAGAACATTTTTAAGTGGTAGTAGTGTCGCCTTGTCGAGCATGTTATTTGCGAATTCCGCGAATGCTAAGCCCAAGAGAAAAGAAAAAATCAGACACTTTATATACGTCAATTTGCGTGGTGGACCCTCGCAAATGGATACTTTTGACGCCAAGCCAGATCATAGCAACGGAGGTGGGATCAAAGGTATAAAGACGGCAATGAAAAATGTCTATTTTGCCGAGTCTTATGAAGGTTTAGCAGGTTTTTCAGAGCACATGGCGTTAGTTCATACGAGTTCGCGAATAGGAGCCCATGAACTGGGAAGGTATTATGTCGGAACGGGAGGTTTTTTACCTAATCCAGCTCAGGTACAGCCAGGTTTATGTTCGATTGCGGGCTGGGCTTTAGCTGAAGAAAAAGAGTCAGATTTACCTAAAGTCGTTTCTTTAGGTGGTTCATTATCTGCGGGTTTCCTTGGGAATGAATTCAGTCCCTATAGTATGAAGCCGGGGCAAAATAAATTAAAAGTTGACGAAGATTGGCGTACGCGTCTCATCCGTTCGGAATCTTTGCGCGACGAATACATGAAACATTCTGCTAATGCTCATTTAGATCAAATTAAAGAAGAGCTCCGCCATGGGCGCAAAGCGACGCAGTTGAGCTTAGGTATCTCTAATCGAGTCTTTGAGTTGAGTGGTGAAAGCCCACAAACTATCGAAGCTTATGGCAAAGGTATTGGACAGAGTTTTTTACAAGCCAGACGTTTAATTCAAGCAGGAGTCCCTTCGATAGAAATTCCCTATGGAGGGTGGGATACACATCAAAATAATGTGGAACGCTGTAGAAATTTATCAGAACCTCTTAATAAGGGCTTATGTCAATTGTTAAAAGAATTAAAGGTTATGGGTTTGTTAAAAAATACAATGGTCATGATTGCAGGAGATTTTGGGAGAACGCCTCGGATTAATGCTAATGCAGGTCGAGATCATTACCCAATGAATACCCCAATTCTCCTAATAGGAGGAAACCTTTCTGGGCAGCATATAGGTCAAAGTTCAAAAGATGGTTTAAGTCTTGAAAATGCTGTGACGATGGGAGCCTTTAGCTACTCTTTATATCGTCATTTAGGCTTTAATCCCAATGAACCCTACATGCATAAAAGTGGTCGTCCTTTGGATCTGTGCCCATCAAAGTCAGGGATTGATGAGTTGATGTCATGAAGACTTTTTTTACATTTCTCCTTTTAAGTACATTTTTGCTATCTGCTTCTCAAGAAAAAGCTGATCGCTTACTTAGGCGTTTGTATTTAGATACTCAAAATCGTTTACCTAGTGTAAGTGAATACTACTCGGGGACGGAGTTGATAAAAACTGGTCGTTATGAAAAACTAGTTAATGATTTATTGAAGAGTGAAGAGTTTCGGGGTAATCTTGCTACAAAAATAGTTGATCACTACGCTCCTAAGCGTCAAGACAGAGATCAACACCCCTTAGTTTATAGGGGCTTAGAGAAACATGTCAAAAAAGAATACGTCAAAGTTGGTGGCGATTTTCGCAAGTTTATTCGTGATATGTTAAGTGCCGATGGTATTTCAGCTCGAAATAAAATGGTGCTGTTTTACACAGGTGCAGAAGATTCCAAAATGATGGCAGGTCGATTTACGGAAAATGTTTGGGGAATAACTTTGGCGTGTTCAGAGTGTCACGATCATAAATATTACCCGGAGCTCAAGCATGAGAACTTTTGGTCGATGGCGACTTTTTTCGAAGGCATGGAAAAGCGTTATGTGAAGACAGAAAAAGAACTTAAAGCACTTAAAAAAAGGGTCGCTAAAAGTTATAGAAACCAAGAAGCTTTGGGGGCAGAACTTAAAGATGTTTTAGATTGGATTGCAATGGAAGAAAAGGGGCAGAGTATCTATGACGAGATTTCTTATGAGGAGAGTCGTGGACAAAATCTTAGTATGAAATTTGATATGGGGGAAATGAGTTCTGATAAAGCGTTATTGGCACCCCAGCTTTATATCTTTGAGAAAGAACGACGATTAACTCATTTGAAATTAGAGTATGTGGTTGAGGAAAAGAAGCACACGGCTCGTCCACGCTTGTTGTTTGGGCCCGATCGAGCGCTTCATATAACTAGAAGTGCGAGAGATTACTTAGCCGATTGGATGGCGTATAAGAAGCCTTTGTATTTTTCGAGGTCTACGTCTAATTGGGTAGCTCACTGGTTGATTGGAAGAGGGATAGTTATGCCCGCTAATGACGTTTATGGTGCCAATCATGATAATGGTGAGCGTTTGGATACTTATGCTAAAATATTTGAGGATAATGGATTCGATCTTTATGCCTTAGTAAAGACAGTGTTGATGTCTGATATTTATCGAATGTCTTCCGCAGAAAAATCTGACGAAGAGGGTTTTATTTATTTTAAAAGTAGAAAAATTCGTCATTTAGATGGTGAGCAAATATTAAATGTACTCATGACTGATGCCATGAAGAGTTTTGAAAAAGAGGAAAGTTGGCAGTCACTCTACAAGTTGGAAAAAGATAAAGAGAAATATATTGATGACATGTTCCCCAGTTCCTTGTCGGATTCAGAGGCTTTTTATCGAGGAAGTCTATCCCAGGCGCTTTTTTTAGCGAGTAACAAGGCCGCCTTAGAGTTCATAGATAACAAAGCCAAAGCTTGGTATGCTTTATCTCAGAAAAAGGATTTTGAACTATTTCTGAATGAGTTTTTCGTTCATTATTACACAAGGTTGCCGAATGAACGCGAGCGCTTGTTCTTTGAAAATAAATTAGATCTTGACGCATCTTATGTAAACTCTGGTGTATTTGAAATGACTTGGACAATTATAAATTCACCTGAATTCCGAGTGTATTAGGTGAAACTTTACTTTAGTGAGGGGAACTTAAAAGGGAAATTATTGAGCTTTGAAGAAGCTTCAATTATCATTGGTCGTAGTCATTCATGCACACTTGTGATTAATGACCCCAAATTAAGTGGGAAGCACGTCGAATTAACTCAGCATGATGGTGAAGTGTGGTCGGAAGATTTAGAGAGCCATAATGGCGTCTATATAAACGGGCAAAAAATAGCAAAAGCTAGCCGGGTGAAAGTTGGTGATCAACTTAAAATTGGGGAAGAGGTTTTTTCCTTAGTTGAGACAGGTGGAAAAGAACTTAATAATATAGCTACTGCGACTGTGGATTCGGGTCTTGCGGAAAGTGATCCCGATCTACCTGAACAGCAAACTGAGCTGAGTTTTAATAAAACGCCTTTGTTACTTGGTTTATTTTTTGTTGCTTTTGCCTACTTGTTTTATGAGGTCGATCAAAGAAAAATCACTCCAAAATTGAATGAGCCAGTTTTAATTGATTTAAGCGTTGAACAGGGTGATGAAATACGGCTTGAGCAAGCGGGTTTTAGTGATAATGAAACAGGAAATGTGGATGGGGCTGTAGATCAAGAATTAGAGCCTGAGTGCGTGTTAAACATAAGTTCTCCAATTGAGTCGGTGAGCGTAGAAGTTAATGGAGATTATAAGGGGGAGTTGCCGATTGAATTAAAATCCCTAGAGAAAGGCTTTCATTACATTTCCGTTTTTAAGCGTGCCTATCATAAAAAGGAGTTTTTGTTGGATTTACAATCTGACCAAAAAGTAGTAGTGGATTTAGAGAGGGATGAGAGGTACTTAGACTTTCAAACTACACCAAATTCCGTGAATTTACTTCATGAGGGTGAGCATTTAGCTCTTAGTCCAGCTTATATTAGAAAAGATAAGTTAGAAGGAAAGAATTTGACTATAAGCTTGGATTCATACTCATCAGTGAGTGTTGTTTTAAATGATTTAATTAAGCTTTATGAATTACACCCCAATCATTGCTCACTAGAAATTACTTTGCCAGCCATTGACTGTGAAGTGAACCTCAATGGGAAAGTACTTGACTCGAGTGAAAACCCTATAAAGCTCGAGAAATTGAATGCAGGGGAGTATTTCCTTTCAATCCAGGCAAGAGGTAAAACAGTAAAAGAAGAGTTCGATCTAAGGATAAAAGCTGGAGAAGATAAAATCATTCGCAGTCAAATTTTTACAATAAGTCATTTTGTGAAATTAAAATCTGGCGAAGAGTTTTATGGAATGCTACAAGAAAAGGGTGATCGGGACTTAGTGTTTGCCTTAGAACAAGGTGAGAAAAAAAGAATTCTCCTTAAAGATATTTTATCTTGGGAGGCTTCATCTAAAGCCGAGAGCTTGGGGATTAGTAAGGGAATTGAAGTGATAAAGAAAAAAATATTACCTTTAAATGAGAATATTTGGGAGCCAAGAAAATATCGAGGACCTGAACGGGAAAAGAATATAGAGAAGTTTGCTGTAAAGGAGATATTAGAAGATAAAAGTAAAATGGATTTATTAAGTTTTTTCGAAAAATATGGAAATAAGTATCTCGAAGTTCAAGGTACGGTTACCGCTTTGAGTTCAAATGAGAATTGGCACACACTGCGTTTGGATGATGTAGTAGAATGCTATTTTAAAGGTCAAAATGAAGACCTTTCTTATTATGGTAAACGCCTTAGTGTCCGGGCGTGGTCTTTAGGGATAAGGGGCTTAGATATGTTGGTTTTGACAGAGTGTGAGTTGGTCGAATGAAGTTGACCTTACTAATATTCTTTTTTATGAGTCCTTTATTTGGTGAAATCGAATACAGCGAAAAGCTCCTATCTATGGAGAATAAGCTTTATATAGCTCAGTTTAAAAATAAATTAGACAAAACTCAGTTTTTGCCACCTTCGCAAATCAAAAGTAAATATTTAGAGAGCTTTCAGTTTGATTATGACTTGTGTCGTTCACTCTATCATTTAAAGAAGCTGACACTGGAAAGTCGCTTGAAATATATGGGGGAAGTGGAGTCTGAAGCAGGACGTATATATGCCGAGGCTATGACGGGAAATGATAATGAGTCAAATCTACGTGAATTAATAATGACAACGAGACTTGAACTGAAGGGTGTAGAGCAGCAGCTCGAGTTTTTAGAACTGTACAAAGAAAAGTATTTATTGGCCCCGAAGAAGCAGCTAAATTTAGTTTTTAGGAAAAATTAAAAGTTTTGTTTAACGCTTTCAGAGAGCATTTTCAAGGCTTCGCTACATTCAGAGACGCGTTCTTGAAATACATTTGAATCGGAACTAGTGCCTGCTTCAATATGATTGGATGTGTCTGCTAAATAATCGCGAATTTTCTGAATCTCTCCATTAAGATTACTAAAGTAACTTTTGAAACCATCCACATCTGATTGAGCGTCATCGATCATCATAGTGCGCACGAGGTGGTGAGAGGTGATTTTTCTCATGGACTGCAGGGAAGAGTTAATGCCTGAGGGGAGGGGGGTGGTACTTAAAGTCTTATCAGCATAGATAATGCCAATGAGTTCGCGCTCACCTTGTTCATTTTTGACTGTTAGGGGTAGGCATATAACGGTTTTAATATTGAAATTCGCCATTGAGACAGTTGAATTGACATCCTTGTCTGCATCTTGAATAAAGACAGAGCCTTGGTTTTCGAGGACTTTAGTCATTATCGATCGGGAAATGCTGAAATCTTCTTCTTCTATGATTGTGAAGTCAGAGTTTTTGGCAATAACTTCTTTTACTTTTAATTGATCATCTTCTGAGGTGACTTGAAAGGCGTAAGCTCTATCGAGTTCAGTAATTCTAAGGACAGTGTCAATAGCAAAAGAAAAAATGTCAGCAGAAGAAGTGAGGTTGATGACTTCTCGTTTGAAAGCGATGATATGAAGTAGTCTTGAGACAGTGGGATTAACTGATTTTTCAGCGAGCTGTTTTAGTTCAAAAGTTTCTTTTTCAGAAAAGCCTTCATGCCCATTAAAGTAAGTAATTTTGAGCTCTTCATCACCAATTTTCAAACTTGACCCGTCGTTCAAAGCCTGCTTCATGTTAGGGCGGACTTGTTGGCCACCGATGAATGCAGGAGGAGCTGTCTTCGGGAGAGTCAAATAGAAAAGGCCTTTGACAAAGTCAAGTCGACAATGATGATCTTGGATTTTATTAGTCGGAATCAATACATCGTCTGCAGGTGCAGCGCCTAAGCTAAGGTTTTTTGGAAAAAGAGGCCAAATAAAGCCTTCGGGAAACGAGCCCGTTCCAGTAGAAGTCAAAGCGGCCGCAGCACCAGATTTTTTACATTTTGCGCAGTGAGTGTGTGCAATAGGATTATTAAATCCACACGAATAACAGTTGTACGATTCCATAGTTATAGTATTCTCCCTTAGTGTTCTCAACCTTCAATAAGAACTTGAGCTCATTTTATATTAAAATTTGGTAAGTACAATTGGCAAGTGACTAGATGCAGTTTTTTTTAAGAATAATTTATTATATTTTTTCACTATTTCCTGATTTTTTGCTCTATGTCTTGGCTAGAGTTCTTGGCTATGTGCTTTTGTATGTCGTACGCTTTCGAAAAAAAATTGTTGTTTATAACCTAAATTTGGTTTATGGAGTTAAGGGCTGGGATAAGTCCTTGTTACGAGAGATTTATTTTCACTTTGGACTTACCGCAATCGAAATTTTGCAACAGCCTGTGCTTAGTTCATCTAAGTTATTAGAAAAAGTAAATTCTGAAAATGATCAATTTTACAGGGACGCTATCAATAAAGGCAAGGGAGTTTTGATTTTAACGGGGCACTATGCTAACTGGGAAAAGTGTATTCTAAAGGTCGTTGAGTTTGGTAACCCAGTAAGTGTGATCATTAAAGATGTTAAAGGTTTTGAAGATGGATACTTTTCAAAAACATTTAGAGAACCTCATAAAGTGAATTGTCTTGAGAAGAGTGCAAAATCTGTGTTAGCAATCTTTAAGGCTTTGAAGAGAGGCGAGACGGTATGTTTGGTGATGGATCAAAACTCTAAGCGTACAGAAGGGTGTTTTGTTGATTTTATGGGAGAGCAGTGTTCTACTTATGTCTCACCCTTAATGATAGCGGCAAAAACAGGCGCAACAGTAGTTCCCACAACTGCATATAGGGAAGATGACGTATTATCGCAAACGGTTTATTTTCATGAACCAATGTCATTTGCTAGAGAGGATGCTGATGAAGAGTCAATTCAGAGAAATACTCAAAAGGTGATGGATGTATTGAGTCAAGCTTTGTATGATCATCCAGCTTATTGGATTTGGATGCATAAGCGTTGGAAAACTCGTCCTATGTCCGAAAAAGAAAATGACTTAAAAGTAGATTACTCCGCAACGGAGCCAGTCACCCCTAAATAAAGGCTAGTGTGGGGTGTCGGTTGCCAGTTCAGCCAAGAATCAACATTGTAATAGGAGTTATTGTCCCAGTTATAGCGTTTGTCGCTCTTCATTTCAGCTCTTTCAATACCCATTCCCCATGTCAGATTGGGAGAGGCTCTTTCACTATAGGAAAAGCCTTGTGCGTAACCAGATCTGTCCCCTCCCCAAAAGCGCGTATGTAGAGTGAGTCTGTAGGAGTCTCGCCCCACGAGGCCATGAAGGAATTGGATGTCATCTTCTGTATAATAATCAGTTAAATAAGAATTATATATGTTCTGATCTTCAATTGAACGTTCGTAATAGGTTTTTTCGCGATTGAGCTCCAAAGTATAGAGGTTGTTTAGCCAATCTTTTTGCTCAGAAACTTCGCTGTAGAATTTTGAAGGTATATTTAGCTTCAACTGCTTTGCAGCCAAGTAATCCAAAGAGGGATTAGGAGAGAGGGCTAAAAGACTGAGAGATAATGGTAGCATTTTATTAAGTAATTCTGTTTTTTATAAAAGTAAAAGCTAAACCATGAAATGTACAGCCTTTAATTGAGTTGAAAAATTTTTTGCGCTGATTGCAATAGTTCTGACTGATTTAGATAAAAAAAATGTTGGTGGTAAAAGCTGCTTTTGTTATACTTAAGTTCTTCACCATCGAGATCAGTTAAGCCTCTTCCCCAAGATTTTAATAGGCAGTCTGGGGCCGCTGTGTCCCATTCGGCAATCTTGTTGATGTGAATGTAATAGTCAGCTTTGCCTTGAAGGATGCGGCAGACTTTTACTCCCGCAGACCCACAAGAGAAGGTCGTTAAATTACATTCTTCTGCAAAAATACTGATTTCTTTAGCTGCACGAGATTTTGAAATAACGAGGGTGTTGGAGTTGATTTCTTTAGGAACAAGTCGAGTTTCTTTGTTAGAGAGCAGGTCGAGTTCAATCAAGCTCTTAGCTGGGCCGCCAAAGTATGCCTTATTTTCTTGGGGAATGGCCACCATCGCATAGACGAGTTTGTTCTTGTGAACGAGGCAAACCATGACGCAAAATTCTGGACTTCCAGCAATAAACTCACTTGTGCCATCAATGGGGTCAATGATCCAAGTGTATTCAGCGGTGAAACGCTTGGGGTTGTCGGGACTCTCTTCACTTAGTATGGCGTCTTCCGCGAAATGAGATTGGATTTGTGAGAGTAGAAAATCATTGACTTTAATATCAGCTTCAGAGACAAAGGATTTATCGGCCTTTTGCCATGTTTTTGCATTCTTACTGAAGTAGCTGTTGCAGATCTCTGAAGAGGGCTTAGCAAAGCTTTTTAATAGCTGAATTCGGGGATCCATAAAGTACCAAAAGAAAATGGTTGCGGGGGCAGGATTCGAACCTACGACCTTCAGGTTATGAGCCTGACAAGCTACCTGACTGCTCCACCCCGCGACCTTAAAAGATAATATATAAAATGGTTGCGGGGGCAGGATTCGAACCTACGACCTTCAGGTTATGAGCCTGACAAGCTACCTGACTGCTCCACCCCGCGACCTTAAAATATAAAAATGGTTGCGGGGGCAGGATTCGAACCTACGACCTTCAGGTTATGAGCCTGACAAGCTACCTGACTGCTCCACCCCGCGACCTTAAAAAGTGTGGTGTTTGCTGTGGCGGTGACCACTCGCAAATAATGAGGCTTTAAGTAATACTCCGAGTTAAAAAGACTTCAAGAGTATCTTTGAAGGAAATTCAACTTTTTACTGCTAAAACTTTATTGTAAAGTGTGTCTCGTTGTACAGGAGTGAAGCCCGCTTCGATAATCATGCTACGCAAGCCTTCGGCACTCGTTTTGTTGATGAATCCAGTTTCAGCGTGAACGTTTTCTTCAAAGAGAGTTCCACCAAAGTCATCAGCACCATAGGATAAGGACTTAATACCAGTGTCCTTGCCTTCACTAAACCAAGAGGCTTGGATGTGATCAAAGTTATCTAAGAAGAGGCGTGAGAAAGCTAAAATACGGTAGTAATCTTCTGGAGTACTTTCACGCGTAACTTTTTTACCTAAAAGAGTATTATCTTTTTTGTATGTCCACGGTACGAAGGCCGTGAAACCGCCTGTGCGGTCTTGGATGTCACGAATTACCTGTAAATGAATAAGGATATCTTCAGCTTCTTCTCTGTGACCATACATCATGGTTGCGGTTGATTTCATACCGATTTCATGAGCCACTTCATGTATGTGTAACCAACGATCCACTTTGTGTTTCTTGGGAGAAATTCTATTGCGAACTTTTTGTGAGAGGATCTCTGCGCCACCACCAGGAAGTGAAAGCTGGCCCACATCAAACATTTTTTGTAAAACTTCGCGGACATCGATGTTTTCAACTTCAGCGATATTATCAATTTCAGGAGCTGACCAGAAGTGAGGGATGATTCCTGGGAATTCTGCCACAGTCATTTTGATGATATCTAAGTAATAGTCCAATTTGAGATCGGGGTGAAGACCGCCTTGGAGCAATACGGTAGTCGCTTCAAGATCTTGGGCATCTTTCATCATTTGGCGAACATCATCGAGGGTTCTTACGTAGACTTCTTCATCACCCGGCTTGCGGTAAAAAGCACAGAATAGGCAATCAGCTGTACAGGCATTAGTATAATTCGGGTTTGAATCAATGACGTAAGTCGCCTCGTTAGCTGGGTTGATTTTGTTGCGTTGCTCGACTGCCATTTTTTGTAGATCAAAAAGATCGGCGTTTTTAAAGAGGTCTAAACCCTCTTCAAAGCTTAATCGTTGAAAACTCATGTAAAAAGTCCTAGGTTAAATTTTTAATTACTCAAAAATAGTCCAGTTTTAATTAAATTCATTATATTCATTTAAGATTAAAAGCGATAAAAAAAAATCTAAAACTAGCATAGCGCTTTTAGGGGTTTAATGTTGCGATAAATAAATCAACTACGAGTCATCATTTGTCAATATTCCCAGAGCACTTTAGTTTCTTAGATGGTCGTGATTTTGAGCGACGTCCGCAACAAGAAACGATGGCAAGTAAAGTTTATTACGCCTTATCTGAAGGCCTAAACTTGTGTGTAGAAGCGCCAACGGGAGTCGGCAAGAGTATTGCGTACTTATTGCCAGCAGTTAAATGGCACCGTAATACAGAGCAAACAAAGCCCATAATTATTACAACTCATACAAAACACCTCCAGGAACAGTTACTGAAAAAAGATGTCCCCGCGGTTCAACTCATGCTCGGAGAGGATTTTAATGCAGTCATTGGCATGGGTAGAGGTAATTATATTTGCATGCGGCGCATGAATGCTGCGGCGGCTGGTAGTCCGGATTTTTTGCCCGACGAGAGCATGATTCCTGAAGTTTTTCGTATAAAATCCTGGTCAGCAACAAGTGAAAACGGTTGTAAAACGGAACTTCCTTTTGCAGTAGATAATGGTGCTTGGGGCACAGTTAATGCCGAAGAGGGCAATTGCTTGAATCAACGCTGCCCTCATTTTAAACCCTGTTTTTTTCAAAAATCTCGACGATCACTTTATGGCGCCGATGTAATCATTGTGAATCATGCCTTGTTTTTTGCAGACCTCGCAATCAAGGCAGAAACGGGTGATGAACAGGCGGGTATATTGCCATCTGCATCCGCAATTATTGTTGATGAATGTCACACAGTGGAAGACGTCGCAGCCGTTCATCTAGGGATCCGTTTGTCAGCAGGCACTTTTCTATATCAACTGCGTAGGATTTACAATAAGCGCAGTAAGCGTGGGGCAATAAGCACGGTAAGTGATAATAGAGGACGGCATTTAGCCGCTAAAATGCATGATGAAGTGCGAGACTTCTTTCAAAGTCTTCATGCTTGGTTACCAGATGAAAATAAAACACACAGAATTCATGAACCTGTTGTTCCAGAGAACCCACTGGCAGAAGGTCTAACTCAGCTTTGTGGTTTACTCGAACTTTATGCAGATGAAGAAGAGGGCAATCCCGAGAAGGAAACTGAATATCGCTCTTTATCAAGACGGCTATTAAAGCTCACGGATAGCCTATCTTTTTTCTTGAGAGCGAGTTCCGAAGAGCATGTCTTTTGGTTTGAAAAAAGTACTAAACACTTATCCATGCATGCGGCCGCTATTGATGTGGCGCCGATTTTAAATGATTTGCTTTTTCGCTCAAAAACACCCGTAGTCACGACGAGTGCGACCTTAGCCGTGAGTGAAAAACTCAGTTACTACCGCAGTCGAGTGGGAATGAGTGAGTCACTCGATATGATTTTAGATAGCCCCTTTGATTTCAAGAATCAAATGAAAGTTTTTGCGGCCCAAACATTGCCTTCTCCGAAAGAAAATGATTATGAAAAAGAGGCCCTTACCTGGCTGCGCTACTTTATTCATATGTCCACAGGAGGAGCATTCGTGCTTTTTACATCCTTTTCCCAAATGAAAAGGATTGCCGATGCTGTGCGACCCTTTATGAATGAAATGGGCCTAAAGCTACTCGTTCAGGGAGAAGCTGCGTCTTCCGCATTATTATTGCAGGCTTTTAAAGAAGACAATAACTCGGTCTTATTTGGGACGGATACTTTTTGGACGGGAGTGGATGTACCAGGAGAGTCATTGCGCAATGTTATTATTATGCGTATTCCATTTGCTGTCCCTGATCATCCACTCATTGCAGCGCGCTGTGAGCACTTGGAGAAAACAGGTGGACGAGCCTTTTTTGATTTCTCTGTACCTGAAGCCCAACTGAAACTGAGGCAGGGTATAGGCCGCCTCATACGCTCCGCTAAAGATCGCGGCATCGTCGTATTAATGGATAGCCGTGTTAGCAATACTAATTATGGTGCAAAATTTCTTCGGGCGATGCCCGAAGGTTGTGAGATCGAGCACTTTTAATTACTCTACAGTTACTGACTTGGCTAAGTTTTTAGGCTGGTCAATGGAGCAACCTCTTAAATCAGCAATGTGGAAAGAGAAGAGCTGAAGAGCAACTGCCGCTAAGATAGGTGCAGTTGTTGGGTGTGCTTGAGGGATAGTTATTGAATCATCAGCAGGAGTCTCGATTCCTTCACTTACAACGGCAATAACTGGTGACTTTCTTGATGAGCACTCTCTAATATTCGAGACTATTTTTTGAGCAGAATCTTTATTTGTGCAGATAGCAACAACGGGGACTTTTTCATCAAGTAGTGCTAAAGGACCATGTTTGAGCTCAGCGGCATGATAACCCTCAGCGTGAATATAAGAAATTTCTTTCACTTTTAAGGCACCTTCAAGAGCGACTGGGTATTGATAGCCACGACCAATGAAAAACATGCTGTGAACATCGGTATACTTTTCAGTGATTGTTCTGATAGAGTCTGAAAGCTTTAAAACTTCTTCAATTTGCTCTGGCAGTTGATCAATAGCTTTTAAAATATCTGCAGCTTGTCCGCGATCTAGGCGCTTGGTTCGACCGAGTAAGATAGCTAATTGAAGTAGAACAGATACTTGTGTTGTGAAGGCTTTAGTAGACGCTACAGAGATTTCGGGACCCGCATGGAGGTAGACGCCACGACCAGCTTCACGAGCAATTGTAGAGCCAACGGCGTTACAGATAGCGATAAGATCAGCCCCTTTACGCTTAGCTTCGTGAACAGCAGCCAAAGTATCGGCAGTTTCACCTGATTGGCTGAGAGCAATTGCCAAAGTGTTTTTCTCAATAATGGGGTTTCTATACCTAAAGTCAGCGGCTTGAGTAACTTGGCAGGGTATACCAACCAAATCTTCAAAGAAATACTGCCCTAGAAGAGCTGCGTTGAGTGATGTGCCACAGGCAAAAAGTTGAATCCGATCAATAGAAGCAAGCTCTTTGGGGTTCATGTGTAAACCTCCAAGAGAAGTTGTGGCGTTATCAAAATCTAAATGACCACGTACAGAGTTTCGAACGGCTCTTGGTTGGTCATGGATTTCTTTCATCATAAAAGTAGAGAATCCACCTTTTTGAGCCTCTTCAGCTGAATGGGTGATCTTTTCCTCATCACGTTGAACGGACTTTAAAGTAAGGTCGTGGAAACTAATGCCTTCTTTATTAACAATCGCTAAGTCACCATCATTGAGGTAGACAACACGGTCAGTATGCTGAACAATTGCATTGATATCAGAAGCAATAATCACTTCATCTTTACAGAGACCAATGACTATAGGGCTACCAAAACGCGCTGTAATAATAGTGTCGGGCTCATCTTTAGAAATGACGGCAATACCGTAGGCCCCTTCAACTTTGGCAAGAGCTTCTGAAACAGCTTTCTTGAGATCATCGTCGTAATGTGACTCTATAAGGTGAGCTAGAATTTCAGTATCCGTTTCGGATTTAAAGGTGTGGCCTTTAGCAAGCAAGTCATTTTTCAGTTCTTGGTAGTTTTCGATAATGCCATTGTGAACTAAAGCAATTCGAGAGTTTTGACCAAGGTGGGGATGAGCGTTACTTTCAGTAGGACCACCGTGAGTTGCCCAGCGAGTATGTGCAATACCACAATGAAGTTGACTCACATCTTCCAATTGAGTGTCAGCTTCAATGCGTTCAGCGAGGCTAGATACTTTACCTGCAGCTTTCACAGTGTAAATGTCACTATCTTTGAGTACGCTAATTCCTGCAGAGTCATATCCACGGTATTCTAAGCGTTCGAGTCCATTTATAAGTACGTTTAAAGGGTTTTTCTCACCAGCGTATGCGATAATGCCGCACATATGAAGCTCCTAATAAAATTTGATTCTGATAATGATACATGTTTTAGTGATTTTTTCTTGAGAAAAATGTTTAAAAAGAGACTGAATTACTACTGAAATGAGAATTGTTTTTCTTCGATCAAATGAAAGTGTTTTGAAAGTAAGTCGATTTCAAAGTCTTTAAAATATTTTTCTTGATAGATGATCTTCTCAACTCCCGTGCTTTTGAGTATGCCTATACGCATATCATTAATTTCGTTGAGACGACACGCCGATAAATTCAGTGTCTTGAATGGGATATCTTTTATTTGGATAAATTCGAAAAAGGAAGTGTAGGAAATATCTAGTGTATCAAACTCCAGTTGTTCTAAAATGTTAAGTCTGTAGGGTTCAATCAGAAAACGGCTGACAGGAAGTTTGCGCAGGGATAGAGTTCCATCGATAAGGAAATCTTTATGTGCATTTATTTTTGTTTTATCCCAAACTTTATTGTTGTAGTAAATCATGATTTTTGCGAGTTCTACAGATCCTGCGATATCTTTATTGGAGGTAGATCTAAATTGAATATGCTTGTAGTACATCGCTTTAGTAAGTTCAAATTGATTGTGGTTAAACTGTAAGAAAATTTCGGCAAGTTGACTATCGCTCAAGGCTTTGTCATCAGTCTTAAGTTCTTTTGCCCAGTTACTCACCTCGATAAATCTATTTAAGCTATTCTCTGTATTAATTTGTGTGAAGATATCTGAAGCGGCATGGAACTCTTGTAAAACAAAATGTAGAAGAGCTTTCTTACGGAGAATTTTTTTTCTCTTTTTCTCTTTTGTTTCTTTTTTTAATGCCTCTTCAAGAAGAGCAATTTTTCTCTTGGCACCACTTAAATCATCACTGTTAGCGATTTCGTGGGTGAGTTCTAAAATATCATCTGTTAGTACTTGGTTTTGACGATGAGCTTCTTTTAATTCTTTTAAATTTAACTCGGCTTTCTGGCGTTCTTCTAATGCTTCTTGCTCAGCTTTGAGTGCCACTTGTTCGGCGTTGAGGGCGAGGTTACGTTCTTGTTTAATGCGTTGAAGTGATTGACTTGCAATGAATCCAATAAGTAAAAGGATCGAAATGATAATGAGTAGAACTTTGTATTGTCGACGACAAAGAAGCTGTATATGCACCCAGATCCCCGCATCTTCTGCTATGGTCGCAAAGCCTTCTTGGAATTTAACTATGTCTAGTTTTAAATCATTGACAGTTTTATAGCGTTCTTGAGGGTTTAGATTTAAACATTTTTTAAGAATGGCCTTAAGCGCACGGGGAGTCGGGGTTTTGGGGTTAATAGGCTGGATTTCAGCAGATTTAGTTTTTTCTAGTAAAGTAGTGAATTCCTTGCCTTGGATCGGCGCTTCTTGCGTCAGCATGAAATAGAGGATGCCACCAAGCGCATAAATATCAGTTCTTTGATCTTTGTTTTCATAGGCGTGAGCTTGTTCGGGAGCCATGTAGCCTGGAGTTCCCTTGATTTGTCCCTGAAGAGTCATATGGTTTATGATGTTGGGGTCTCGTTGCGGATCGATTTCTGCCTCTTCATCTTGGTTGAGGATTCGGGCAATGCCCCAATCGCAAACAGTTACCTGTCCAAATGAGCCAATGTAGATGTTCTCAGGTTTTAAATCTAAATGTAAGACTGAATGGCTGTGTGCATAAGAAATCGCATCACATATTTTTAAAAAGATACTGAGATCAAAGTTTTTCTTGCTGGAGCTGTCGAGGTACTTTTTTAGTGTTTGACCTTCGAGTAATTCCATAGTGAAAAAGGGCGACTTAGTTTCATCGAGTCCAACATCATAAATGGTAATGATGTTGGGGTGTTGCAGCGAGGCGGTGAGGCGTGCTTCACGTAGGAATTGCTCAATGGTTTCTGCTTTTGCATCTCGTTTAAGTTTAGCTAAGGCGACAATTCGACCTGCTTTTAAATCTCTTGCGCGGTAAATCTTCTTCATTCCACCTTGATCAACGGGGCCGAGGATTTCGTAAAAATCACTCAATTTTTTGATTTCGTTTTGAATAGGGTAGGCGGACTCTAATTCCTCTTCGTTTAATTCGGCGTCAAAAAACTCACAGAGGCTTTCATCAATGTGGGTGAAAAACTCTTCGTCTTGCTGATCTTCGCTCGGATTCACATGTGACCATTCATAAAATTAAAAGTGAGATTAATAAAGAAATATGTTTCAAATTAAGCTAAGTACTTTATTTTGTAAAATGAAAGACGACTATTCCACGAGTTATACTTTGTTGAATCGAGCTTGTGCAGATAATGATGCGAAAGCTTGGGAGGAGCTTATAAGTTTTTATAAGCAATATATCTATGTCATCATTCGCTCAATGAATATAGCAAAAAGTGATGCCGAGGATGTTCAGCAGCAAGTTTTAGTACAACTATGGAAATACCTACCTACTTTTGACAAAGAGCGTGAAGGAACCAAATTTCGTTACTGGTTATCTAGAGTGACGCGAAACCAAACAATCAATTTTATTCGCAAGCAGAAGTCATACGAAAGCAAACTCAATAAAGCTAAAGATTTTAATGAAGTAGATCAAGAGATTCCCATAGCTGAAATCGAAGAGCGAGAAAAAAAGGAATGGGAACTCTTTATTTCTAATAAAGCGATGGAGAATATTCGCAGCCACTTCAGTGATAAAGCGATTGAAGCCTTTTCTTTGGCTCGTAAAGGTATGAGCCCGAATGATATATCAGAAAAAGTTGGAGTTAGTGCTGATTCTGTTTATAAATACATTAGTCGAATTAAACTCAAGTTGATTGAAGAGATCAAATACCTACGTGAGAGTTTAGATTTTTAAATATAAAAATTGTATTTTTAATAAAATAATATAGGTTTTCATATTTAAATATTTGTGTAGGTTTGTTATGAGATACTTGTTTCTATTAATGTTTACCACCGTTTTATTTGCTGAAGAAGCAAATTTTTCTTTTAAAAAACTCTTTAATGGCAAAGACCTCTCTGGGTGGGTTGATGTCAATACATCAAAAGCCACATGGAAAGTCAAAGATGGTTTGTTGATTTGTTCAGGTAAGCCGATAGGGGTGATGCGCAGTGAGAAGCAGTACGAAAATTTTATTCTTCAGATTGAATGGCGCCATATGAAAGAAGGTGGGAACTCGGGTGTCTTTATTTGGAGTGAGGGCACTGGCTACAACAACAAGCCTTTACCAAAAGGGGTTGAAGTTCAAATGCTTGAACTTCAATGGTCAAAAATTCATAAACGAATCGAGGCTTATGTGAGTGGGGAATTATTTGGAAGTATGGGGCTCAAAACAAGTCCTGACAACCCTCGTGGAACTCGAAGTAAATCAGTTGAAATGCGTTGCAAAGGAGTGGGCGAATGGAATCAGTACACAGTAGTAGCAGTCGACGGAACAGTGAAACTGGCAATCAATGGCAAGTTTGTCAATGGTTTGAGTCGTAGCGAAATAAAAAAGGGTTACTTGTGCCTAGAAGCGGAGGGAAGTGAAATTCACTTTCGCAATATTCGAATCATGGAGCTCGAACCAGGTGTGACCACAGAAGATCAAAAGGCTCCACTAATTAAAGAGCAACCAAGTAAATAACTTATTGTAAAGGGAAAAGTTCTCCAACAGGAACTTCCTGTTTTGCTTTAGCTTGATCATCACTTAAAGATGCAATGAGGATGATCAAGAAAACAAAAAATGCCATGCAAAGACATGTAAAGAGACCAACTGCCATAAGAAAATACTGAATGATTTTTTTAATATCAAAAGAGCTTTCAGGGCTCTTAAATTTAACAGGAGTAGGGGATGTCGTTTGGTTCATGGTCTAATGCGTGGGTTCAATAGTTTTTGATGACTTTATGATAAACCATAGTCTCGTGGGCTACAAGTTTTACTTTGGACATGAGATTTAGAAAAAGATTAAAAAAGATGTGCTCTGGGGCAGATTCGAACTGCCGACCTTGAACTTAGGAGGTTCCTGCTCTATCCAGCTGAGCTACCAGAGCAAAACTTAGAGTGTTTTGTTTTTGAGGCGCTGAAGTGCACGATCATTATCGCGCTTCTTAATGCTATCGCGTTTGTCCACAGTGTTTTTACCACGGCAAAGGCCAATAGAGATTTTTATTTTTCCGCGCTTCAGATGAACACTTAAGGGTATTACGGAGAGTCCCTTTTGCTCCACTTCACGCATGAGTTTGCGGATTTCGCGTTTATGAAGTAGTAAGCGACGTTTGCGTTTGGGTTCATGATTATTGCGATTACCTTGTTCATATGGTGAAATATGCGATTCGCGCATCCAAGCTTCACCACTTTCGAAGGCAACAAAAGCTTCAGCAATAGAAATAGACTTATTGCGGCAAGATTTGACTTCCGTTCCTTGCAATTCAACACCAGCCTCATATTTCTCAATGATTTCGTAGTTGAAGCGAGCTTTTCTGTTAGTGGCGATTTCCATAAATGTCCTTTAAAAAATTGAGGCTTAATATAAGTAAGCTTGTGAATGGGTCAAGCCTGCCTGTGTGGTGATTCTTAGAGGAAGATGAAAAAGCGAGGGGAGTCCAAAGTTTTCGACAGGATTTTTAGTGCTGAGGGACAAGAACTTGGCTTTCCCAAAGTGAAATGGAGGTTTTTTTGTTATTGATACAACCTTTTCCATAATTGATGTAGAGGGCTTTATCTTGATGATAAAAAACAAACTGACGTTTTACTTCAATATCTTCTTTTTGCCCACAAATAAATTCGGCATCCTCAGCAATGCCTGCGGGATTAGTTTTTGCGGGAAAGAGTCCTCGTTCAGGTGAAAACCCTGCTAAGAACCAGGCTTGAGCCAAATCAAAAAGAGCTTCTTGCTCGTCTATTTTTACGAGATAATCGTAGATTAGGCGGAAGCGCTTTTCTGGATTGAGGGCTTGCGCAAAAGCATCCTGGGAACGCATGTGAGCATGGAAGTTCTCAAAAAAACTTAATTGACGTTTTATCGTCTTAATGAGTACGGGCTGCAAAGCTTGGTAATTATAATACCAGTCAATGAGACGAGACCATTCGGCAACTTGAGTGAGTTCATCATAATTCATAGTAGCAGTACGGAGAACTTCATAGGGAGGAGTTGGAGCCGCCACAATTTCTTTGTATTCACACATGGGCGTGCCAGGAAGTAGTTTGAGGTTTTCCAATTGTATCTCAGCAGGCTCAAGAGCAATAAGTGCGAGTAAGTCATTAAGTTGGCTCTCGCGAGTGGCTCCCGGAAGACCGCCAATGAGGTCACCATGAATTTCTACGTTTTCTAAATCACAGAGGATTTGTAAGCCTTTAACGGTCCGATCCATGGGGCTGCGGCGTTGAACCGTGTCGTAAGTATCTTGAGAAAAAGTTTGCAGACCAGTTTCGATATGCATTTGGCCTTTAGGCATTTGTTTGAGTTCGTGGAGGAATTCATCAGTTACAAGTGCAGGGTCCACTTCACAGTGAAAACGTAGTTGTGGGAACTCTTCGCGAAACATTTGCATGAGTTTCAATGTACGGCTGCTTTTGATATTGAAGGTACGATCTAAGATACGTACTTCAGTGGTGCCAATTTTGGCGATTTTCTGTAGATGTTTACGCACATCATCTAAGGGTATAAAGCGTAAGACTGTGTCGAGACTCGATGTGCAAAAGGAGCAGCGGTTGGGGCAACCTCGTGAAGTTTCATACTGAACAAAGGGGCGCCTTTCATCAAAGAGGTCACTATAGTGAGGGACAATATCTTCCATCTTGGCCAAAGTGGCTTTAGCGTTGTCACGGTAGCGACCTTCTTCATCTATCCAGCAAAGTCCATTGATGTACCCATAGCCCTTCTCTTCAAAGATTTCTTTGAGGGGGATTTCACCTTCACCTCGAACAATGACGTCAACCCACGGGTATTTACGCAAGATGGCTTCGTTGTCTCCTAAGAACTCTGGTCCGCCGAGTACGACTTTAACCTGCGGATTGATGAGAACGTAGCGTGAGAGAATTTCATAAAGTTCCTTACAGGAAAAAATATAGGCCGAGGCCAAAATCATTTCTGGATCACTTTGGCTGAGGCGGTGAAGCACGCGTTCCGTTTTCTCTTTCGTCGCACATTCCACTAAAGTCCATTCATGGAGTTTTTCGGGGTCGCAATAACCTCTCAAAATAGGATAAGCCATTGAGGTATGAGAAAAGGAGCTGTTTACCGATAAAAATGTAATGCGCATAAGTAACCAAAATTATTTAAAACATAATGGAAAAGAATTAAATTATGTCAAGCTCAAAGGCTTGATTGTCGATAGAAAGATTTTGTTAGGATTTATTTTGAAAAGCAAGCTTTATATAAACTAGTGGAATGATGAGTGGATAAAGGAAGCGGGCTTTTGGTTTGAGTAGAATCGTACGCGTCACTTGAACACTAGGATAGAGAAAAATAAAACTATTACAAGTCATTTTTTTCTTCAAAGAATAGTGATTAGACGCTGAGTATACTAAGAAATTCCATGAGCTTTGCAACCAAGTTTTATTGTTTGACGAGTCTATTTTAATACAACCTAGATCTTCTTTGCTAATTCCATTGTGTTGCCAATTTTTAGGTAAGATATCAAGGAGCGTTTCAGGAAGAGAAGTGTTTGGATGGATAGAAAGTATTGATACGAGAGTTTTTGCGATGACTTTTTGGAGTTTAAATTCTTCAATGAGTTTCGTCATTGACTCCCAGTTTAATTGAGATTTCTCAAACAAAGTAATTAGGTCAAGTAAATGACAGAGTCGACGTTGGGGAGACTTAAGGCGATGGCAAGCCAATAGCAGGAAAGTGAATTCAAGCTCAGTTAATCGAAAGCAATCGTTCTGGAGTTCTAGGAATCGTGAATAGGTTTTACAGTCTTCATAGGAAAAATTGAGCCCAGTTCTAGGGTTATTAGGCCGCCAGTGAAGATCGAGAGTGATTTGTTTTTCTTCATGATGCCATTCGATTTCAGAGTCGGAGAGGATAAAGGTTTCATGTCCCCACAGTTGGGGGTCTCGGCAAAGTTTATAGCCAAGTTTACTAAGTAAATCACCGACTTCGATAAGTCTATTCGGCGGCACAATAATATCGAGATCACTCGATTCACGAATTGAAAAGTCTCCGTAAATTTCTTGAGATAATAAGCCACCTTTATAAAAAATGATATCGATATCAGCTTTTGAAAAAGCGGCCTTGAGTTTCTTGGCTTCAGCCATGAAGGCGAGGTTGCGAAAAGTCCATTGTTCGCGTTGAGTCTTTAGGTAAGCTAGGAGGTCGAGAGGAGTTGTCTTATTGTTTTTGAGTATTTCGTAAAGCTGAGGACGAATGCGGTGGTACTCACAAAGAGTCTGAAAACTTTGCAGATCAAAAGAAGTCTCGAAGGAATAGTTTTGCGGGTCTCGCAAACATTGCAGTAAAACTTCTTCTTCGATATATTTAGTGCCTGACCTAAATGAACCTAAGTCTTTTAAGTATAATAATTTATAAGGAAAATAAGTTGTGAGTTTTTCTAGAAAACAGTATTAAAGTACCCTATAAAACTTTTGTTTAAATGTATAGTACTTCATCATAAACTACTATTTATCCAATAGGATACAGATAAAATAAAAGAATCCAAGGTGTCATATAGCATGCGTAATTTTACAAGTACACAAGCAGAATTAGGAGAAAACCCACTTCTCGGAGTCACGCCAATTGAACAAGTGAGACTCGACACATACTGCCGTGATGAAATAACCAAAACTCTTCGTGGTTTACAAGAAATTTATCGAAACAAAGTTTTACTCAAAGAAATCCAAGATGTTTTGTCTGAATTAGTTCCTAAAGGAACATCCTGGAATGATGGACGTAAAGGAATGGATCTCTGGGTTATTTTTGTTTTAGGCACTTTGCGTTTGAGCTGTAATTGGGATTATGACAAGCTCAAAAGTTGCTATGATTATCATCACAAAATTCGGGAGATCTGTGGAGTTGATCTTTTTTGTGATGTCGACATAGTTACAGGACGCCAAACAATACACGATAACGTTAGCCTTTTTACAAAAGAAATTGCCAATAAAATTAGTAAACTCGTAGTTGCTTTCAGCCATGAATTACTTTTCCCAGAAGAACGAGAATTACATAGTCGTTGCGATTCTTTTGTTTTTGAAACGAATGTTCATTTCCCCACTGATTTGAATCTATTAAAAGATTCTGTACGCAAAGTATTGAGCATCGGAGGCAAATTGGCTTCATCTTTGAAAATCACTGGCTGGCGTGAAGTAAAAAGCCAGCAAAAGAAATTCCATAGCCTTTATAATAAACTGAGCAAGATGCGTCACTCTAACTCGAAGAAAGAAGAGCGAAAGGAAAAACGTCGCTTAGAAATAGAGGAGATAATTAAGGATTACCTTAGTGTGGCTCGAGCTCATTTACTCAAAGCAAGAACTCTCCAGAATTCTTTAGATGAAGAGTGTCCCAAGCTTCAGTTAAACATGGATTACACGGACTTATTCATTAAGCAAATAAGTCGTAGAGTTCTTAATGGAGAGACTATTTCACCCGATGAAAAGGTGTATTCGATTTTTGAACCTCACACAGAATGGATATGCAAAGGAAAAGCTGGGATTCGTCAGGAACTTGGCGTGAAGGTATGTGTAGTTGAAGATCAGTTTGGCTTTATTCTCGACCATAGGATCATGAAGGGCGAGCAGGATAAAGACGTGGCGGTTGAAATGGTTCGTAAAAGTAAGGAGCTGTACCCTGGGCTGACATCGATGAGTTTTGATAAGGGTTTTTATTCAAAGGTAGATAAGGATGGTCAAAATAATCACTCCCGCATTGAAGCATTAGAGGTAAGAGCTCACCTCCCTGTAAAAGGTCGCCGAAATAAAGCTGCTCAAGAGCGTGAAAGTAAGGAGGCCTTTGTCGTCGCTCGCAAACAACACCCCGCAGTTGAATCAGCTATTAACGCTCTTGAAAGTCATGGTTTTGACCGATGCCCTGATAAGGGTACTCCTAATTTCGAACGTTATGCCGCTATGGCGATAAGTGCCAGTAATATCCATCATCTTGGTGCTATCATCATGGCCAGAGAAATCAAAGTCCTACGTAGAAAAAGAAAAAGCGCTTAAAGCTCTTCATAATAATAAAAACGCCATTCACGGCGTACTTTCTCCTGCCTTGACTTAGTGAATAAATAGAAAAAAAGCCTTTGTTCTGACGCCTAGGCCTTAAAAAAATGATAATACTATGACTGCACGACACGTATAACCATATTTTGAATTTTTATATTAACTTAAAATCATCAACAAACTCATAAACACTGGGTTTTCGGTCACGCACTATTTAATTTGATTCATACAAGCACTCATTGATTTGACTTAGTTTACACATTCGAGTGATTGAAATCAATACTAAAAAAATTCTAGGAAGGAGAGAAATCGTCAAGGATTTCAATTTCGCCTTTCACATAATGTGCTGTATGAGCACTACTGATGGGGATTTCTTGGAGCTTGAGCCGAGCGAGAAGCAGGGTGCGACTCTCGTAGATTTCCTCGCGAGTTTCTCCACTCTTGATTAAGTAGAAGGCTTGTCGGTGAGGGAGTGCGGGGGTTTTTGCCTTAGCTTTTTTAGCAGAGGCTTTTTTCTTCGGGGGTGCTTTTTTAGAGGAAGGTAAATCAACAGGAACAGGAGGGATCTTAAGTTTACCTTCCGTCAAAGCAGCTATCTCACTTTCTGCAGCATAAATAGACGCAAAGAGTTCCTGCCTTTGGAGCAGCAATTCTTGGACTTTTATGTGGTTAGTGGGATTCATAAATAGTTACGACTTATTTTTACTTAGCTTTATCTTCTGTATCAGGATTCTCTTCACTATCTTCGGAGACGTATTCGAGCTCTTCAGTTGGAATTTCTTCTTCCTCTTTTGAAGCAGCAGTGTCTGTAGCCTTGGCTTTAGCGGGGGCTTTTTTCTTGGGGGATTTTCCACCGAAAGCCACATCAGACTCAGGGGCATCAAATTCGAAGGTTCCTTCATCGCCAACGACATTGTTGACTTGTTCTTCGAGTTCGGCAATTTTTCTGTAAGCTTCGTGGCGTAAGACGAGTAATTCATCTATTTTACTACGGGCTTCTAAGGCGGCGCGCAGTGTGTCGGTGTCGGCGCCAGTGACGAGGTCAATGAAACTGAGGGCTTTTTTAGCCATGGTTATTCTCCTGTGTTGTTGTTGAATGGGGGCTGAGTTCTTTGGAACTCGAGGCAAAATCGCGAATGCTCGGAATGGGGTCATCGATCAAGTCTTGAGCAATGAGTCCGGGTAAATCGGGGCATTGAAAGCCGCGTTTTGCTAAAATAAAAATGAGTAAGCGGTCACTATCCGAAAAGAGGTTCGCTACTTGTTGTGGCGTTAGTTCGGCGTAGAGCGCTAGGGTATATAAAATTTCTTTGTTGCCACGTGAAAGTGTACGGATGATGTCGGCGTTGTTGTCCGATATTTCAATGAGTTTTTTGGCGAGACTCGCTTTGGCATTTTCAGCAAGTTTAAGCAGAGTTTCTAATTCCAGGTTTTGCGTTTCTAGCAAAAGTTCTAAAGACTCGTTTTCGGCACCGTGAATAAATTCGTCGAGTACTTGAGGGCAGAGTTTTTGAGTTTTTAGCATTTGCTCAATTAAGAGAGGGTGAAAACTGAGTATCCCCGCTTGATCGGCAGAATCTAATTCCATGAGTTCAAGGCAGCACTTGGCCACGTCAAGGTAGGGACTAAAAAGCATGGGGCGCAAAATTTGTGGGCTTAAATTCTTTCTTTCAAGTAAGGTGCTTTGTATGATATGATCATTAGAATGTGCGAGTACAGCTAGGAATTCATCATCGTAACGACCCGTTAAGATAGCCTTTATTTTAACTTGAACATCTAAGTCAAAGCAAGCTCTTTTGAGGGCATCTTCATCGGTAAAACGTTGTAGACCTGCAAGTCTTACTAAAGCTGTTTCGTCGTAGTGTAAAAATTCTCGAATCCGTAAAGGAGTTTCTTTGTTGGCTGCTAAAGTAGCCCGCACACTAGGGCAAGTATCTTTAGCGAGAGCATTGGCTGCCTGAGGGGAAATTGCGGGGTTTGCGGCGAGCGCAATTTTCTGACTATTGAGTTCACTCTCTTGAGCAATTTTCACCATGGCAGAAACGGGCAAACGTGAATGAGAGGCGAGAGCAATGGCAGCGTTTTCTTGTAGTTCTTTTTGACAAAGTTTTTCAATTAATGCCGAAGGTGCATCTTCAAAGGAAGCTAAAAAGAATTCAAATTCAGGACAATTGTGGTCGTAAAAGGCATCCTGTAGGATGCGCGTTGGGATGTAATCATCTTTAAGAGAATCAAGTGTGCCCTGAAGGTCGTCCTTAATTTCTTTAATCAGTTTCTCTGCTGTGATATCAATAGGCATAAGTCAATTAATCCAAAAAGATTTCACGTTTGCCACCAGGCTTTTGAGGACCCAGGATGCCACGAGACTCAAGTTCTTCGACAATGCTTGCGGCCCGATTATAGCCAATGCGTAAGCGTCGTTGAATGTAGGAAATGGATGATTTGCGATCGTGGCGAATGATTTCGATGGCTTGTTGCAGCAGAGAATCATCTTCATCGATCTCAAGAGGTTCAAGAGTTCCCTCCTTTTCTTTTGGAGCTTGACGCATGAGCAACTGAGCAAGTTCATTATCAAAGTCGGCTTGGATGACTGAGGAACATTCCTTAACTAAGTCTTCAATTTCTTCGTCTCGAACTAAGGCACCCTGTAAGCGTTCACTTGTAGCTCCACCCGGAGCTCGGAAGAGCATGTCGCCTTGGCCTAATAAGGATTCTGCACCTTTCGTATCGAGGATAACTCGTGAATCAATCTGAGAGCTTACTTTGAAGGCGATTCTCGTTGGATAGTTCGCTTTGATAATACCCGTGAGGACATCAACACTCGGACGCTGCGTGGCAATGATCGTATGGATACCAACGGCACGAGAGAGCTGGGCAATTTGTGCTAAGTAGGTTTCGGTTTCGTTGCCAGCATTCATCATGATGTCAGCGAGTTCATCGATTACAATAACCATGTAGGGGTAACGCTGGGGAGTGTTTGGGTCTTCATCTTCTTTGATTTTGCGAGAATTGAAGGCTGCGATATTACGTGACCCCACACTGGCGAGGACAGCGTAGCGACGTTTCATTTCGTCAATTACCCATTGCAAGATAGCGGGAACTTTTTTAGGGTCGTTAACGACGGGCATGAGTAGATGGGGCACCGTTCCGTAGACGCTGAGTTCAACGACCTTGGGGTCGACTAAGATTAACTCCAGTTCAGCAGGAGAAAATTTACTGAGTAAAGAAGCGAGTATGGTATTGATGCAGACCGATTTACCACTGCCTGTGGAGCCAGCTATCAGCAAATGTGGCGCACGGGCAAGGTCAAGTATGATCGCTTCGCCAGAAGTATTTCTCCCTAAAACGAGGGGTAAAGCTGCGTTTGATTGTGTCCAAGTAGAAGTAGTAAATAAATCGCGAATCGCCACAGGGTTAGGATTGGGAGAAGGGATTTCGAGACCCACATAAGGTTGGCCGGGAACAGGCGCGAGAATTCTTATAGAGGGGGAATGAAGTTCCATGGCGAAGTTGTTATTGAGGCGAGCGATATCAGAAACTTTCACGCCTGGTGCTGGGCGAACATCAATGCGCGCGATGCGAGGTCCGCAAGTGAGTTGTTGAACCACTGCGTCAATACGGAAGCTATCTAAAGTGTCCTGAATGGTCTCCATTGTTCCTTGCTTCCACTCTTCGGGCGTATGGACATAATCTTCTGAATTAATGAAGCACGAAAGGTCGGGGACTTTGTAATTCAGGCTATCGCTCTCGCGTTTGCTGAGGTGTTCATTAACGAGAACTTCTTCGTCAAGGCTTTCTTCAGTAGCGACTTCAATGTCGACTGGTGTTTCTTCAATAACTTCATTTGTCACAGTCTCGAGGCTTATCGTCGGGTCAGGCGCCATAAGCTGAGGTTTTTCGAGCATCAGTTGACGGTAGTGCGAGATGACCACTTGAGCTTGATCACTGTGCTGTGCATAGTTTTCTTGGCGGTCTCTGTAGTTTTGAATGAGTTCACTATAAGAAGGCAGTTTTTTTTGAGCAACTGATTCAGACGGCTTGTTTTCTTGTTTCTCGCCAGTGTCTTCAGTTGAGTTTGCGACTTCCGCAAGGGCTTCTTGTGCTTTGCTTGAACTTGGTGAAGTGGCTTGATTCGAACGGACATCATTGGAAAAGAAGTTTTTCACCAAACCTTTCACGGTGCGAAATACTTTTTTCGCCGCTTCTTTATCTTCTTTATTGACCATTAACTTCTGTGTTCCCCGAGGATGCCTAACTTAGTGAAAGCTTATTTTAGATTGAGCTCGGATAAAGTCAATTCAAGTAGAGCTTAAATTGATTTCTACTTAGTGCTTTTTTGGAGGTTGAAAAGAGCACAAAAAGGAAGAATTTATGAAGAAGAAAATTTAAGAGTTTAAAATTAAGGAAACATCATGCGTTTAAGAGTGAGTGAAATCATCGAACACTGCCCGACAATTAAAACTTTCTGTCTAGAGCCACTAGAAGAATACAAAAAATATTTTGCGGGTCAGTATTTAACTGTACACACAGGAGAAGAGGGTGATGTATTACGTCCTTATTCATTGAGTAGTTCCCCCACTAATTCAGGTTCTTACGAAATTTCCGTAAAACTCATTGAGGGTGGTTTGGGTTCAACTTGGATGCACACGCAAGTGAAAGTCGGTGATGAACTCCTTTGTGATGAACCAGAAGGGAAGTTTACTTTACAGCAAGCAGCGCTTACGAGTGTTTTTGTGGCAGGCGGTATTGGTGTGACTCCTGTTTTATCTATGCTCAAATATGCCTTGTCCATTAAAGATACTCGCAAGCTCCTTTTCTTTTACGCATCGCGTCATTTAGAAGATTTAGTTTTTCATCAGGAACTACTCGATTTAGCAGCTGCGCACCCCAATTTGATTTACGTTCCCATTATCAGTGGTGATCAGGATCCAGAATGGCAAGGTCAACGCGGTCGCGTCAATAAAGAATTGCTCGAGGATACAGGCGTGATCTTTAAGCGAGCAGAATTTTACACTTGTGGACCCGATGCGATGATGAAGAATTTAGAAGAACTCGCACTGGCGAATAAGGTCTCTAAATCCAATTTCCACAAAGAACTCTTTTTAGTTGCAGCTCCAGTGAACTCCGGTTTCTCTGGGAAAGTCAATATTAATTACAAGGGTGTAGATTATGAGTATACTAAAGAACAGAGTTTACTCGATTTCTTGCATAGTCAAAAAGTTCGTGTACGCCACTCCTGTAAATCGGGAATTTGTGGTTCCTGTGAAGTACAGTTGAAAGAAGGCGAAGTTCGCCATGTCAATGAAGACTTTTTTACTGATGAAGAATTGGCAGAGGGCCGTCGCTTAGCTTGTTGTTCATTCCCAGTGACTGATGTAGTGGTGGATAAACACAATTAAAATAAGTCGGGTTGGGCGCTGTCGTGTTTGGTAAATTTAACGCCACAGCCCATCAAGCGAACGCGTAATTGGTTACGCTCAAGGGCCTTCGTTAAGAGGCTCTCGATAACTGACCATTCAAAATTCAAATCACCGCATTCAACTGTGGTAGAAGTGAAATCGGCAAATTTCACTTTGAGTACTGAGGTTTTGATTTTATACTGAGGTTTTTCTTCGAGGTAAGCCTTGAGTTTCTTTTTGCATTCGTCAAAAATAACTTTCAGTGCATCAGAACATTCGCCATGACTCAAGTCGCTATCAAAGGTTCTTTCCCTCGTGTAGGATTTGCGTTCACGATTGGCTTTGACTTCGCGATTATCAATCCCTTTTGCCAGTTCAAGGAGTTCTTCGGCTCGATTCGTTCCAATGAGTTTGGCAAGATTTTTCACAGAGATTTTTTGTAAGTCTGCACAAGTTTCTAGACCAAATTTGCGCAGTTCGCGAAGAGTTTCCTTGCCTACACCCCAGATTTTTTTAACGGGTAATTGTTGTACAAATTTTTCGATATTTTCCGGTGGGATCGTGTAGATTCCATCAGGCTTCATCCAATCAGAAGCAATTTTAGCTAAATATTTATTGGGGGCAATTCCCGCAGATGCGCGGAGTCCCGTTTTAGCATAGATGTCTTTTTTTATGGCCTCGGCAATCAGCGTACCACTACCGTGATGCAGAGGGCATTCACTCACATCTAAAAAAGCTTCATCCAGGGAAATGGCTTCGACCAAGTGAGTGTACTTGCGAAAGATTTTAAAAACTTCAGTACTCACTTCTTTATATTTACTCATGTTAGGACGAACAATGATAAGCTCAGGGCAACGTCGTAAGGCAATGGCGGTAGAGAGCGCCGAGTGCACACCAAAGTTACGAGCTTCATAATTTGCAGCCGCAATAACCCCGCGTCGTTTTGCTGCTCCACCAACCGCAACGGCTTTGCCTTTGAGTTCGGGCTGGTCGCGCACTTCAACAGCGGCAAAAAAACAATCCATATCCACATGGATGATTTTTCTCTTTTTATCTTTCACGCTAAGGCCCTTGTTTATTCATTAAGTTAAATATATTTTAGCATTCAATTTTTTCGAGAGGGTAAAACTATTATGAGAGGGGTTCATACAGTAATATGAAAAAGTGTTTTAAGATATTTTCAGCCTTTCTGTGCTTACTTATTGTAAGCGTTGGAGTAGAGTACTTCATCGGCTCTCGAGATGTAGAACTAGAAGATTTGAGTGTTTTACTTGTTGAGTATGAAGAACCTAATACCTCTGAAATGGTAAATGTGTTCACTGGTGTAGAAATAACATTTAGTGCTGAAGAGTACGACTTAGTCGATAAATTTAATGAAGGGGAGTCTGTAAATAAGGTCATTTGTCCGTGAGGTGTATTTGTCCCCTTACGTACAGATATTTAGTTTTTCTGAGAGTTCAAGTCATTGACGATGGTTTCGTATTGTGAGTCCACCTTTGCGTCCGTATTGATGATTTGCTCTAAAACAAACCCTCGGTCTTTGTACTCCAAGATGATAGCTTCATATTCTTTGATTAACCGGGGTGTATTTCCAATAACTTTGGCGATCTCATTGATATTCATGCCCTTCTTATAACAGATAAGAACCTGTTTAAATTTGCTGATATAACGCTGGATAGCCTGGAATGAATGATAAGTCTCACGACTTACTTGTTGAACGCTGAGTTTCTTTATGAAAAGTTTTTCAATTATAATTTTTTTGTGCGTGAGAGTTGGCCCCATATCATGTATTGAACCTCTTCGAGGTAAGACCTCATTGTGTTCCAGTTCCCATTCTTTAATATACTTACCCACAGTTGGTGGAGAGATCTTTAAAAGAATGGCTAATTCAACCGAGGTCATACAGCCACCTTGCTTATAACTTTGTTTGAGCATCCTTGCAACAGCTTCCTTTTTTATGTCTCTGAGCTTCTTACCGTCTTTGCGCTCTTGAATATCTTCTGCTCGTACTAAATCTAGGATAACACTCACTAAAGGTGTTTGATTGATCTTTTTTCCGTATGATTTAGTCGCATTTTTGTCAGTGGTCACCCATGGCGTCTGACCCTGTTTTAAATGAGAAGTTTCGGGATAGAATTTATTGACCATAGAGATAATAGTTGAGCTCAAAACTTGCCGAGTCCTCATTCCTCCCAGTTGCGGACACTCCTCTGAGAAAAAAGCTGTTAAAGCTCCAGCAAAAGTTTTATATTGTTGTGGTCCGTAAGTTGCTTCATTCGCTGAAATATGCGTCTTCATGCTCTGCTCCATACGGGATTTGATAGATTCGACAGTAGTGAGTCTTTTTTTTCGCCAACTTCCTTATAGTATTCATCTCCTGTAAGCAGGATTTCATCCAGACGATGTTTGAACATATCTTTATTCTTAAACTCGTCGTAAATCTTAAGGAATGTCTTCACGCCGCGTTGTGAGATTCCTGCAACTACCGCGATTTCATGGTCAGTGAAGCTCTTCCCTACCCGTAAGTAAACCGCAACTTTAAACTTTTGAAGGTAACTCTCAACGGCGCCCATCGAATGTTTTGTAGCACTCGCAACTTCAACTTCTTCTTTGCCTTCCACCCAATGACGAATGACCAATTCACGGTGTGTAACTCCAGGACCAATATCTTTTTGTTGGCCACGCGTCGGAATGACAATACCTTCCTCTTGTAAGTGTTTGATATCACGTCGGATCGTTTTTGTATCGCACATCAACAGCTTGGCCAAATCCTCCTGGCTTAATAGACCTCCTTGATCGCGAGCCTCTTCGCTCAAACGTATTAACCTACGCTGACGGCGAACAACTTGCCGTTGTTTATTTTTTCTATTGGGCAACTCTTCTTCGTCAAAATCACTGAATACACTTAGAGTGACGCTTATCATTTCACAGTCTTTGAGTGCCTTACCTGCACCTTCCTTGGTCGAGACGCAGTTGTACTTGAGTTGACCTTCTTTAAGTTCCTTTTGGCTATAGGAAAAATAGACCTCATCTATCATGCGAACCAGTTCTTTGGCTTCCCAGGGACTTAGGCCCGCTCCATGAACCGCCAAGTGACTCATTTGCTGGTTCATTGTTTTTAAAGATAAGCGACGACTTTGATTTTCTTGAGAGTTCGCTATTTGTATACTCATGGTGTAGTGCTCCTTATTTTTTGCTTTTTGGTAGAACAATTTATAAGGGGACACTACACTTTTTTAGTATCTAGCGATACTTACCGGACAAATGACTGAATCGTAAATAATAATAAGCTAAATGCAGTTTTTGGAAAACACGAAAATAGTTTATATATACTTCGAGAACTCATTAAAGGTAAAGTGTATAAATCGCGCCATTCAAGGCATTGTTTTGACATGAATATAAATATCGTGAATTTTATAGAACAAATGGACTTTTATTTGTTTTGGATTGGTTCTCAAGATTCGGATATCAAAAAGTTTGAATATTATATAGAAGTTCTAAAATTCTTACATTTTATGAAAGTTGAGGCTAAATCCACCTTAGAACTTATTTCGGTGATTGGGAAAGAACAAATAGTTATGGATTATATATCAAGATTAGTAGACACGTGCATGAATCAAGATTTAGTTCGTATGGATTTAGTCGGATTATCTATGCATACTCAAGAAAGTTTGATAAATCTTGCCCGGCAAGAATTTTCTATTTTGTCACGAACTTATAGGGATATAAATAAAGGAGAAAAGTCAGAACTGTACTCTGATTTTGAAGAATTAGACTACATGTTTCATCCTATTCTCCAGCCATACTTTTATCATCCAAATCGTACGACTAATCAAACGGCGACTTACTTTAAAGAGTTCATTACAACCTTTGAAAATAAATCAAGCTATGAAGAGTTTGTGGAGTCCACTAGCAAGATGAATCAAAGAGCATTTGAATTAATGGCTGAAAAAACCTTTCGAAATAAAATTGGAGCTAGCTTACATCAATTATTTATATCAAATATAGATTATCCATACAGTAAGATTTATTTATCTCATGCGCGTTTTGAAATGCTCAAAATAAAAAAAGCTTTGAAGCTGTATTCTTTCAAATATGGTGAATACCCAAAAGAATTATCTTCGCTTGTCCCTGAGTTTATGAATGAGGTCCCCCAAAATATTATTAATGGAGGGTCGTTTTATTATTCTTTAGAAGATCAATTAATTTCATGTGATGAAAAAGGTGTTATTTTAAATGCCAGAAATCGAGTCAATATTTATTTAAGTGAAGAAGCACGAAAAAATGACCAAAATTAAAAGTCTTCAAGTAAGCGAAATTAGAACCATTGCTGATACGGGTAGTGGTGAATGGTGGGATAAAGAATGGGCGACAGGCTTTTTTAAAGTTCCAGTGAAGGGGCCAGTTCATTTAGCCTATGAGGGCTTTTTAAATGATGATCAAGCGGATCGACGCAATCATGGTGGTAGTGATAAAGCCGTCTGTGTTTATAGTGAGGATTATCGCGATTTTTGGAAACCACAGCTAGGTGATTTTGAATGCGGTGCTTTTGGAGAAAACCTCACCTTATCGGACTGTACAGAAGCAGATGTCAATGTGGGAGATATCTATAAAATAGGTGAGGAAGTCTTGGTGCAAGTCTCGCAACCTCGTCAACCTTGCTGGAAGTTGGCGCGTCGTTGGAAAATCAAAGATCGTACCAAACAAGTGGAAGTCAGTGGAAAGACGGGTTTTTATTTTCGTGTCTTGAAGAGCGGAAAGATTCAATTTGGTCAAGAACTCGAGCTCGTGGAGCGCGGAAAGTTTTCAGTGGCGTACTGTAATGAAATTCTTTATCGCGATAAAAACAATTTTGCAGCTTTAGAGAAACTGGCTCATTATTCTGCGCTTTCCGCAAGTTGGAAAGATACTTTTGTATCACGTTTGAAATAAAAAATGCTCGACGTATAGCCGAGCACTATTTAGTTTATGAGTCTATGTCTTTACGAGGCGCGTTGTTTTTTATTGATTTGCCAAAGTTCGAGATCCCCAATGTGCTTGGCGCGGTGATTCTTAACTTTCGTTCGCCTTTTATCGAGTTGATTTCGCATTTTTTTAAAAGCTAGGTAGAAGGACTTGAGTAGATCATCGGTTTCAGCTTCGGATTTACAATTGAGGTGCTTGCCTCGGATGATAATCTCCACGTGAATATTGTGATGAATGTTATTTAAAATAACTTCAGCGGTAGTGAGTTTACTCGCACAAGTATCGAACTTTTTCATTTCTTCGACGATCTGTGTTTTTACATCTTTTTGCACTTTGAAATGACGGCTTGCTACAATGATTTCCATGATACAACTCCTGTTTTTAACATGGTGCTCAAAAGGCCGGAATGGCCATGTATTAAGATGAGGGGAGAGTTGATAAAAAGCAATAGCAAAATTACGAAAATTATATAAAATTTACATTAATTACAATTATGTAACATCAGAACTCTGTGGGCGTCTACCATTTGTAGTTAGAATCTTCTATTTGAAACCTCGAGCTAAATCGCCTATAATAAATAGAAAGGCTAAAATCTGTATGGTTAATAAGGTAGCGAACATTTTTTCCTCTTTTGTAGTATTTGACACCCTTGTGTATAGTGGATACGAAGCCAAATTTGACAAACTGTCGCCAAATATGGTAAAAATGCAATAAATTATAAAATTGATTTCTGAACTCAAGCTTATTCTTGCTTAATATAAATTATAATTATTGCTTTTTATTCAGAGACATTTAATTTACTGATAATAAATTATCAGTAAGGAAAAAGATGAAATATTTTTTATGTACGCTTATGGTTCTAAGTATGGGGCTCCTAAGTGCCAAAGAAGTTCAGGTGCAAGTATCTATCCCTCCATTAAAGGGCTTAGTGAAAAGCATTGGTGGAAAATGGGTTAATGTTAATAGTGTAATGGGTGAACTTGTTGATCCTCATGTTTTTAGTTTGAGCCCAGGTCAAATGAGTCAAGTTAAAAAAGCTGACTTATTGATGGTGGTGGGGACAATGGACTTTGAGAAAAAACTTCTCAAGTTTAGAACAGATACGGTGAATTTAGGTGCAAGTTTTGAACAAGAAAATGAGCATTTGTGGCTTCATACAAAATTTTTGAAAGTTGCGGCAAAAGCAGTGGCCGAAAATATTATCAAAAAAAATAATGCAGCCAAAGCAGATGTGGAAAAAAACTTAGAGGCCTATCTCAAGTCTGTTGAGGCATGTGAAAAGTTTATTAAAGAGAAAAGAGCAGAAATTACTCAGCCAATGTTTTATTCTTACCATGGAGTCTTTTACTATCTTGCAAAAGAGCATAACTTGAATGAGGTTTATATACAAGTAAACGAAAAGGCACCAACTCCTAGACAGTTGTTAACGATTATCAATAAGGCAAAAAAAGACAAAGTGAAAGTTATTTTTATGCAAGCGCAGTTTAATGACCGTCCAGCCAAGATGATTTCCTCGCGAACTGGTGCAAAAATTGTCAAAATTAATCCCTTACAAGAAGACATAGTAGATTTGCTTAAGGTGGCTGTTGAAGCCTTATAGAATGCATTCATGTCACGACCATAATCACGAAAATCATCAGCATCATTGTCACGACCTTGAGGGGCCGGTCATTGAGATCAAAGATATGTTTTTTTCTTATGGTGAAAAAAACATCCTTCAAGATCTTAGTTTAGAAGTTAAGCACGGAGAGAATATTTGTGTTATTGGCCCCAATGGGGGAGGCAAAACAACTCTACTCAAATTGCTACTTGGCTTTTTACGCCCGGCTTCTGGTAGTGTAAAGATTTTTGGAACGGCAGCGCACCATACTTGTGATCAAATTGGTTATGTACCTCAGCATGTAAAACTCAATAAC
Source organism: Lentisphaera araneosa HTCC2155 (assembly GCF_000170755.1). Lineage (NCBI taxonomy): Bacteria > Pseudomonadati > Lentisphaerota > Lentisphaeria > Lentisphaerales > Lentisphaeraceae > Lentisphaera > Lentisphaera araneosa. The sequence continues at coordinate 119,656 of NZ_ABCK01000005.1, read as the reverse complement.
AACTTTCCAATTACTGTGAAAGAGGTGGTGCTGATGGGGTGTCACTTACATTCAATCTTTAGCCGTCACAAAAAAGCCTGCCATGATCAGGCGCAGGAAGCTATGGATTTTATGCGTATTGGAGACTTAGGTAAGCAGCAGTTTAATAGTTTGTCTGGTGGGCAACGCCAGCGCGTGCTCATTGCTCGTGCGATTGCTTCACACCCCGCGTTATTGCTCCTAGATGAACCTACGGCAAATGTGGACCCGGGCTCGGCAGAAGATTTTCGCGAACTCATCAGCAAGCTCAAGGGGCAAGCCACCGTATTGACAGTTTCTCACGATATCTCTTTTATTACTGGTGATATCGACCGCGCTTTCGTTGTGAACCGCAGTTTACAAGATTTATCACCCCAAGAAATCCATGCCGATAAATTGATGAACTACTATAGAGGTGGCAAATGATCGAACTCTTTAAAGAATTGCTCCCTGGAGGTTTTCTCTTCTGGCCCTTTTTAGCGGGACTTGTGGGGAGTTTGTCCTTTGGGGTAGTGGGTTCATATGTCTACGTTCGTAAATTGTCCTACGTTGCCACAGCCATTGGCCATAGCGCAATAGCTGGCATTGGCTTGACCTATTTCATACAGGAAAAGACTGGCCTCTTGATGCACCCTTTTGTTGGAGGGGCATTTTTCACTGTTTTAATGGCTTTGTTTATAGGCTTTTGCACGCTTCGCAATGAAGAGAAAGGCGATTCGGTTATTTCATCGACGATGGTGGTGAGTATGGCCTTGGGTTTAATTCTTATCCATATGGCAGAGAGTGTAAAAACGCTCTCGACCACGGCGATTTTTTTTGGTGATATAATGTTTGTGAGTAAAGAGGATGTGACGGTGATTTTGTGGGTAAATGCCGTGGTGCTGTTCTGCGGTGTCCTTTTTTACAATAAACTCAAGATGGTCTGTTTTGATGAAGAATACGCGCGTCTACGTGGTGTGAATTCAGCTTTTTATTATTATCTTTTACTCACCATTATCTCTCTATCAGTGATTGCGATGACCATTATTGTGGGCATTGTTTTAGTGATTGCACTGATGACTTTGCCTGCAGTGACGGCGGCGCTCTTAAGCAAGCGCTTATGGCATTGTATGGTCTGGGCTTCGCTGATTTGCTTGTTATCGGTGACGCTCGGCTTTGTTTGTAGTATTTCCTGGGATATTCCAACAGGGCCGTGCATTGTTTTGATTTCATCGGCTCTTTATATCTTTGTGCACTTGCTCACGAGTTTGCTCCGCAAGAAAGAAATAAGTTAAGTGTTGCCGCACAGCTAATTGGAGGCTTGAAGCCTTAATAGAGTGGGCAAGAGCCTCTCCTTTATGATGTGCCTTATGGCCATATAATATCATTGCTTTGTGTTCTTAGTCTTCGTCGCTCGATAAGATCAAGATAATTATAGAAGTTACTGAATTCGACTAAATACAAAAAAACCTGAATGAACAAGTCATTCAGCCTTTTGATTTGATGGGGTCGGGGAATTAGTCGCGGTCGTAACGAACGATCGGGCTCATGCCTTTACGGTTACAAGAGCGAATAATGCGCTCGGCATCATTGGCATTAGTCGTGAATAAAGAGAACTTATCAAAAACTTTGAGATTGTCGATTCCACGTGGTGCTACTTTACTTTTACCACTAATAAAGCTGATAACTTTCTTAGGCATCATGCCATCGCGTTTGCCCTTGGCAAAGAAAAGTGATTTACTATCACCTGAAGCAGTGTTGCCTTTAAAGTTACGTGAGTCACGCGACTTTTTCTTAGCAGCAGAACAGTTAATGTCAGGGTAGTTACTCGCGTCGAGCTTAGTACCAAAGATCTTCGAGAGAAGAGCCGTGATGATATCAACAGGAGAGTTATCTTCTAAGAGTTGAGCCGCCACTTCTTTAATGGGTGCAAGTTCTTCGAGTTCCGCATTGTTCTCTTGGAAGTGAGCGAGTTCTTTGCTGAGCTTTTGGATTCTGAGTTTAATCATTTCTTCGCCGAAAGGAAGTTTGCGACGCTCAGTTTTAGCACCAGTTTTCTTTTCGATGAAGCTCATTTTACTACGCTCTTTAGGCGTGATCAAAGTGATAGCGGTACCTGTCTTACCAGCACGACCTGTACGACCAATTCTGTGAACGTAAGATTCGAATTGCTCAGGAAGAGAGAAGTTTACAATGTGAGAAAGATCAGTTACGTCGATACCACGAGCTGCAACGTCAGTTGCAATGAGTAAAGAGATGTTGCGGTTACGGAAACGCTTAAGAAGGCGTTCACGGCTTTCCTGAGCTACGTCACCGTGGATGTAGTCAGCAGCGTAACCTTCGTTTGCGAGACCCGCAGAAACTTTTTCTACTTCAACTTTAGTACGGCAGAAAATGATACCGTAGAAATCTTTTTCGAGATCCATGATACGACAAAGTGCAGCGAATTTATTCTCTGGGTAAGCTTCGTAAACAACTTGATCAATAGTTTCCATTGTCATTGTTTCGGATTTAGCTTTAATCGTGATGCTGTTGTGCATGTAGGACTCAGCAATCTTTTTGAGTCTTGGAGGCATAGTCGCAGAGAACATGAGAACTGTGCGGTCATCTGGTGAAGCTTTGAGAACTTTTTCAACGTCTTCGACAAAACCCATGTTGAGCATTTCGTCAGCTTCGTCAAGTACTAGGTACTCGAGACTATCGAGCTCAAGTTTACCGTCTTCAATAAAGTGAATACAGCGACCAGGAGTAGCGACAACTAAATCAACACCTTTCTTAAGGGCACGTTTTTGATCCATGATCGGAGCGCCACCGTAAAGTGTAACAGTTGTAATACCGCGACCTTTACAAAAACTTTTAATTTCTTCGTTAACCTGAATCGCGAGTTCGCGAGTTGGGCAAAGGATAAGCGCTTGTGGCTTTTTGAGTCCGGGTTCAATTTTTTGTACGATAGGAAGACCAAATGCAGCAGTTTTACCTGTACCAGTTTGGGCTTGGCCAATAATGTCGTGATCCTGAGAGAGTAAAACGGGAATCGCTTGCTCTTGAATAGGGGATGGCTCTTTGAAACCTTTAGCTTCAAGACATTGAGTAATCCAGGGCTCGAGGCCCAGGGCGGTGAATTTATCCATAATAGATACCTTTAGTGTAAAGGCTCACCGACAAAAAAATCAAATAAGTCAGAAGTGCTTATTTATCATCTCATAAAAACCTTACGCCGGTCGATGCCGGGCTCTTATCGGTATGCCTCAGTTTTTTGATTTTGCGTTCTCCTATTACTGCATGAAATAAAATTAACAAATGGTTAACTGATCTAATTTACGTATTTCGTGCTTTTTAGGGGGCTTATGGTTGTTTTGGAGGATATGGGGGGAGCTTTTTATGTAGCCTTAAAATCTTATTAGACGAAAGTGTTTAAATGAAAGAGGGTGTTGTTGAGCTTTGAAAAAACGAGAAATACCAAAAAAAAGATAAAAAACTCTTTTTTCGTGAAAGCTTTTCAATTATGCTTAAGATTAAGTAAGTAAGAGCTAGTTAAAATGACTAGGATTTGAAAGAACTAAAAGGGTGATGACATGAAAAAATTATTGATGATATTGATTTTAACTTTAAGTAGCATGCTGATGGCAGAAGGTAAAAAAGGAAATGCCGGAGATGATTTCCGTAAAGCTGGCGTAGAATATGAGGTGAAAGCGAAGAAAAGCCTTGAGAAGGGGGAAGCCGAACGTTCAAAGATTTATTTTCGCTTAGCGGCCATCAAAAAAAATGCGGCTAAATTAGCTGACGAAGGCAAATGGGATGACATTTCTTGGGATGAGTACTATGAACTCAAAAACAAGCTTCATAAAACTAAATCAGATGGCCATAAAAAGAAATATAATAAATAACACTCTGCTCACAGACGAGACACCAATAGTTGTTTAACAAAAAGCGCCTCGCATTTGCGAGGCGCTTTTTTTAAACACATGGCTCTATATATAATATCGTTATTTAAGTTGAGTTACCTTAATACAATACTTTCATTTAGTAGTGGAAGCTTTCATAGCGTATTTGTAGAGCACTCTTGGGATGACATAGAATGCCAATAAAAGGTGAAGACAAAAAAGAATATTGTTTACGATTTCTTTTGAAAGACCAAGTAGAGTTGCTAGAGGATTATTAAGACCAAGAAAACAGAATGAATAGGAAATGCCAGAGGCAACAATTCCAGCCATGAGACACATAAGGATTGATAAAGCTTTATCGAATAACGTGACTTTGTATTCGTCTTGCACAAAATCATCCTGTAGTGTTTCGGGAGGTTTAAATGGATCCTGGCCTTTCAATTTATATTTCAACCCTAAGCTTACTCTTCACTAAACATGGCAAAGACTTCAGCACCAGTCATTTTGTGAGTCTCGTTTTTGAAGGAGTAATAATCCGGCTTTGAATCAATGAAAATTTCGTGGTCAAAATTGAGTTCCATTTGATTATCAAAGAGACCTATGGGCACGATAAACTGATCGTTTTTCTTTAGGTGATAGAAAAGGTGAGTGCTGCATTCTGAGCAAAAACCGCGCTCCGCCCATTCGGAAGAATTAAAAATTTTGATATTTTCCGTGCCGTCGAATTTTACGGAATCCTTGCAGTCCACTCCTAAGTAGGGTGCGCCGGCCCATTTTCTGCACATCTCGCAATGACAGGCGCCCACATCATTACTCATTGATTTTGCGTGAATTTTAACCGCACCACAAAGACATTGGCCAGTGTTTTCAATACTCTTACTCATGTAAGCTCCTAATTATGTTTTATTAAGAATATTTCCATTTCCAGTAAAGATTACTGATAAATTCTTTAAGTGAAAATTTAGACTCGCTTGAATTCAACTCATAAGTGCAACACCCTTTGTTTTTGTTAAATCAATTCCAGTTAATTTCTGAAATACTTCATAAGGTGTTTTAAATTTTAAGCATTTTCTAGGCCTATTATTAAGCTTGTCGACAGCAATTTCAACTTCTGAAACATTAACTTTATCAAGAGTCATGTACTTGGGAAAGTATTGACGTAGTAAGCCATTTGCATTTTCGTTCTGTCCTCGCTCCCATGAATGATATGGTTTTGCAAAATAGCTTTTACATTCCAACTTTTCAGAAATACTCTCATGTTTAGCAAACTCCTTCCCGTTATCAAAGGTGAGAGTGTGAACTTGTTCTTTAATAGGTGTCAACAAATTAATGATGGCTTCACTAACTAAGGAAGCCTTTTTCTGAGAAACAGGCAGTGCTAACCGTACTTTTGACTTACGATCATCCATTGTTACTATTGCCCCTTTATGAGCTTTTCCGATGATTGTATCAAGCTCCCAGTCACCAACTCGTTCTCTTTTGTTTGCAGCTTCAGGTCGCTGATCTATATCAATCCTGTTGGGAATGCCATTTCTACTGTGTTGATTACCATAACGTTTACGGTAAGGCTTACCTTGATGTCGAAGCAACTTATATAGTTCACCACCCGATTTTTTGTCTTTGAGAATATATTGGTAAACTGTTTCATGATGAAGTGATATTGACATATCATCTTTTAATCGCCCAACGATTTGTTCTGGACTCCAATCCTTCGTAAGATGTTCATCGATATAAATTTTAACCTCAACTGTTAATTTGATGGATTTTGGCTTTTCTTTTAGTCGCTTTTGAGCTAATTCATTAGCCTGCCTGTTACGATAACCACGTTTACCTGTGTTACGTTTAAGTTCCCGTGAGAGAGTACTCACGTGACGACATAGCTTTTTTGCTATTTTATTGATGGATGTACCTGCCTTTTGTTCCAACTCAAGGTAATGTCTTTCTTCAAGACTCAGATGTTTATAGGACATATTTCTTGTCTCCTCTGTTTTTGGTTTGGTCACTAATACAGAGTACATTTGAGTCTTGTTTCACTCAATAGCTTCTGTACTAGCAACTAACAGAGGTGTTGCACTTACTACCCGAATTCAGCACTTTGTGTTCATATGTATAGGGATATTTAGTTCTATATTTAACTGCTTTCTTTAAAGCTCCCATGATTAACTTATGAGAATTTGGATCTTTTTTAGAGTCTATGTATGCAATAAATGTTACCAGGTGACTATTTAAGTTTAATTCTAAAGTTGCAATTGCTTGTGATATGTGTGGATCGTTTGAGTGTTGTGATGACCTTAGTAATTCTAGCACTCGGATAGCAGAAAAATTTTTGTTTGCATGCCCCATGTATTGTTGATTTATATCAAACTTTAATTGTAATTTTTCAGCTAAGTCCTCTATGAGTTTTTCGGCTTCTTTTTTAGAAATCATCTCCTCATAGGCATGTGTGTGCAGTGAACATATGGCAGTCAGAATGAGTAATAATAGTTTCATTTTTTATTCCTTTAGAACGCTTAAATTGAGCCTGCGTTTCTATTAATTATTATGTGATTCCACTTTTTAAAAAAGTGATCCCTACAGATAAAGTAACGAGAAAGAATACCCAGAAAAAGACTGGTTTGTCTGACTTTTTTACTAAAGTTTCTTTCCCAAAAAAAATAAATCTAAATTTGTTTTCTTTGATGATTATAATTCCTACAATTAAGAAAAATATTCCAAAAAGAATATGGATGATTTGCTCAGGGTTCATTATTATTGTTGCCTAAGCTATGATTAGGCGTTGTCGTTTTTATATTTCGTATATTTTTCGAGGAACTTTTTTTGCTTGTCTGTAATCGTTTGTTTATCCGATAAATCTTCATAATACGCTTCAATGAACTTTGTGTATTTAATCATTAAATCGGCAAGCTTCTGTTCATCAGTGGCGTTTTTGAGAACGCTAAGAATTATGAGGTTAGACATTAATCTTTCTTCTTCAATTGCGTGATTAACTTCTTCTAACCTTTTTTGGAGGGAACCATTGCCATATTTTATCAAAAAATCATTTAACTCTTGTTGGTTCATCCCTGATTCTTGTAATGATGCTTGATATTCGTGGTAATCACTGATTTTTTGAAATGTATGTCGAGCCTCTTCAGCTATTGGATCGATTTGAGTATATATGGAATAGTTCCACGCCAGAATACTCGTTGAAGTGATGAAGAGTAGGAGATTCAATATGCTTATTTTATTTTTCATTTAATGAATTTTTTGATTTTATTTATTTGCCAAAAGTATAATTAGCCTTGTTGATGATTTCATATACATCCCACCACTACATAGACTTGTGTCTTGTTATTGTTGGTGATGAGAGAATAAAACCAAGTGCCTTCATTGTTCTTATATTGCATGGCATCTGACCATTCTTTGTAGTTTGGTGAACCTTTGAGGACTGGGACTATTGAATGGGAAAGTTTTCCTTCATAATGCTCATCGAGTGTGACCTGAAGTTGTAATATAAGTTTATCAATCTTTTCAGGCGATGTCTCAAAATAATATGTATCAAAGTAATCAGCGATTCCACCACCACTAAAATGGTGATTAAGGTTTTTTAGGTCTTGGGGTAAATCAACTTTGGTCAATGACTTGAAGCGTTTGTGGGGAGTAGGGGGATTAGTGAATAAAGACCATAGAACAAAAATTAGGGGTAGAATAGAAGGACTCACAATCCAATGTGTTCTATATTTTTGCAGTTTTCTCCACTTATAGATCCCGTATATCAGCAAACTCCAGGGTAAAAAATAAATGCACCAGCCAATACTGTGAAATATTGTGTGAAACAAGCCATTTTGTAATCCTCGAATATGGTCACTCCATCGGGAAAACTGATCAATTATGAACGCAAAGTTAAATAAACATATTGAGATTGAGATTATAAGGGTAATCCCAAAATGTAATGGCGTGCGCTTTATGCTTTCAGTTTCATTCATATTTCATTTATGCCTAAGCACCTAAGTTACTCTATGATCGAGGGATCGAGAGTATTGACTATGGCACTTAGTTCGATTTACTTGTATGCTCGTTCTTTGTTTTCTAGTATCGGTTCAATATGTCCGTCGCCAAATAGGCCGTATGCTTTATTTGCAGGGATATGAACGTCCACATTACCTTTTTTCGTACTGTCATAGCCAATAAGTGAATCAGTGCTTTCCCATTTTCTTATCTCGAGTCCTTGAATAGCCTTGTCAATCGAATAAACATGGTCGCCATGTTTTCTTTTTGCTGGGCATGTAAGGATACTTGCATCTAATCCGAAGACTTTAGCTATATGACTATTTTGATCTAAATAAGAGAACTTAGTATTTGTTGGAAACACTGTTTCTGAACCATCTGAAAAATACATCTGCATTGCAATGCTAACTTTTTTCAAATTAATATTACACGGGTGTGGAGCTCTTCTATCGGAGTTTGTTGAGAGTGCAGGGATAGTAAAAATGCCAATCACACAAAAAATGGCAAGGATCACTAAGAGGTCGGTTTTAGTAAAGTGTTTCTTTAAGTGCATTTTATTGGTGCGGAATTTTTAAGCTGGGTTCAATTTAAGTGTTACTCTTTTTCAAATTCTTTTATTATTTGATCAATTGCTAATTCAGTTCCTTTATCGAACAACTTCTTTTGGAAATTAGGTTTTACTATTTTATCGAGTATGAATTTAGCTTCTTTATCAGTTAGCTTTTCGTCTAAATGGTCACCCACACTTATACGTGTTTTTCTATCATTCTTTGCAATGATAAATATGATGGTGTTGCCATCGAGTTTCTTTCTTTTCCATAGCTCATGTGAATATTTCACCTCGTCTTGCCCATTAAAACTTTTGATTACAAAGACAAGTATTTTTTTATTTTCTCCATGTTCAAAATCGCTTAATTTTGAATTTAAAGTTGATATTGCCGTCTTACTTAAAAATGGTGTTTCTGTGATGACATATTTTGAGAGCGGTGCTTTTGCTTGAGTTGACAAAGCAAAGAAAATTAACGTGATGATTAGTAGTGTATTTTTCATGATTTTTATTCTGAGATTTCTTTGACTCTTCCGACATCGCCGCTTTCTAGGCGAACTTTGATACCATGGGGATGAAAGGAGGAATTGGTCAATATATTTTGGACAATTCCTTCCGTGAGCGCCCCAGACCTTTGGTCTTTTTTAAGAACAATTCTCACTTCTAGACCAAATTTAATATTTGAACGATTTCGACCATCCATGTTGTTACCTTATTTTCTGTTTTTAAATTATATACTAACGCTTAGGTAGATGTTTTTGATGAATAAATTTGAGCCTATAAAAATGCTTATAATCAATGCGATAATGATTGTGACGATGGCGAATATTTTCATTGTTTTGAGTCTTCTATAGATTATTTATTCTTGCGAAGAATTTACTTCTTCGGCGTTTTGTTTGAGTTCGATTTTTTGCTGGATTTCGATGATTAATTTTTGCTTAGATTTTTCGTCTAAATCATTCGAGTTTTCTAATTCTTTCAAGCATTGATTTAACTCTTCAAGTGAGCCTTCATCCACAATTTGTTCCGCTTTCTTCATGAAGTAAGTGACCACAGCTAATAAGAAGATGAGCCCAGAAAAAAAGACGATATCGTAATAGATCGATACATTGCCCACCAAACTGCCGGCAATAATTGTTAGGACGAGGATGGAAGTTGATTTAAGTTTATTCATTTCTTACAATTTTACGTTCTTGGGATTTTTGATTAGTCGATTATGCTGGCAAGAATAGCATCCAAAGTGAGATCGACACCCTGGGTGCATAATTGATCGACAATCGTTTCAAGGCTTTGCCTATTTCCGAATATTCCAAATAATAACATAATGGACCCAAAAATATAAGCAGGAATTGAATGCTCATTTGTGACGGCATAAAGAATACTGACGCCACCAACGAGGTTAATGGCGACGCGCATCCAGGGATCAATAGTGGAAACCTTCGTTTTTAAGATTTGTTTTTTGGAAAGTTTGCCTCTTCTTCTTTCGAGCTTAGCTAAACGCCTCTTTATATTTCTTTCTACAATATTTTTCTTCATAGTCAGCTTAGGCTTCTTTAGCGATTTCTATTATGGTGTCGATGCTTTGTCGCAAGATTTCAATGAGTTCGGCATCCATGTACTGATAATTATCTTCGATATCCAAAACATATATCTTTTTGTAATTCATTAAATCTCTGAAGTCGGCTTTTTATTTGTTGCGGTGCTTGGATTCCATGACACAAATGAGCTCAGCCCATTTAATATCTGAGTGGGAAACAGTTCTCCTCGCTTTTCTGCTTGTTCCTGCAGAGCGAATTGCGAGCTCAGGATGATTGCGATAGATATGTTCTGTAGTGGGACTACGCCATTGATTCATGGAGCAAATAAAAAGTATATTCATCAGTGATTTCAGGTGAGGCGACTCATTAAGACAGGCTCCGCATCAAAAGTGGCCAAAGCACTTTTGTGGAATAAGGGGAAACTGAATTGTTTGAGTGACTCCTACCTCCAAGTAAATATCAATAATTTAATAGACTAGGACTTTGCGGACTTCGCAAAAGCTTAGGTGAAAAAAGCCTTGGGGACTTGGGTTATTTTATGGACTTTTGTCTTGCTAGTGAGTGTTCAGTGTAACTGGCCCGTATTTAAGAGGGAGTCAAACTTCTATAATGATTAGACCTTTACGCAAAAAAGCCCTTCTCGTTTGAGAAGGGCTTTAAGAGTTTTTGCTCTGGGACTTATCTTTGTTCGAGAGTCAAAGTAATGGTGGGTTGATCACAAACTTCTGTGGGGCCGAAGTACTGAATCGGACCTGGGAAGACGTAGTTTGAATGAAGTGCCCATTCATCGCGATTAGCGACGAGTTCTTTGAAGGGAGCGCCATCGAGTTCGACGAGTGCTTTTTTGATCACGGGCTTATCGGCACCATGACGGCGTTCAACATTCATCATAGAAGTCAATGGAATACCCCCAGCAACCCATTCAGAAGCGGGTGATTTAAGATTTTTAACTGAGGCTAAGCAAGCAGTTTTACCGGCGCCAATGAGTGCGGCTGCGGTATAACCAAGGCTATAGCAGTAATCGGCATCAAAGTTCGATGGCGCAGCGCAACGACCTTCGTAACCAAAGAAGTGATGTTGCTCAGAGAAGTGGATATCCGCGTGATTCTCTTCCATATACATTTCTACCATGCTCGCAATGAGTTTCTCGGTTTCAATACGAGAAACTTGCACGTTGCCATGAGGGTCACGATCCATCACCAGTTGCTGACGGATATTTGCTGGCATGGAGAGGTAAACACTTGCGGATTCAGCACTGAGGCCGTGGCTTTGGAGTTGATCTACATCAGCAGCGATAGGGAGAGAGTCGGAGAGGCTTGCGTCATGTGCAAGTAGGTCATTGAGCTCAGCAATGAGAACTTTCATTTGGGGGATGAATTCAATGACGCCTTCGGGGATAACGACAATACCAAAATGCTCGCCTTTCGCTGCGCGCTTGACGGCTTTATCTGCGATATCTGCAACAATGCCACCAAGTGTCATGGCTTTAGCTTCCACTTCTTCGGAAACGAGCGTGACGTTGGCGCGGGTTTGAAGTCCGCATTCAAGGGCAATGTGGGAAGCAGAACGCCCCATGACTTTGATGAAGTGCCAGTATTTGCGAGCTGAGCAAGCATCACGCGAGATATTACCAATGAGTTCACTGTAAACTTTGCAGGCTGTGTCAAAACCAAATGAAGCTTCGATGTCTTCGTTTTTAAGGTCGCCATCAATCGTTTTAGGTGCGCCAATGACGAGGATGCCAGAGTTTTGTGCTTTGCAGTACTCAGCTAAAACGCAACCGTTGGTATTGGAATCGTCACCACCAATGATGACGAGAGCGCCAATATTCAGTGCTTTACAGTTGGTAATAACTTGGTCGAACTGAGCCGTTTCTTCAAGTTTTGTACGACCGGAACCAATGATATCAAAACCGCCTGTGTTGCGGTAGGCATCCATGATTGCCGAGTCAATTTCCATATACTTATTATCAACTGCACCACCGGGGCCACCGAGAAATCCGTAGAGTTTTGAATCTGCATTCAAGGATATGATGCCATCGAAAATACCGGCAATCACATTGTGTCCGCCCGGAGCTTGTCCACCAGAGAGGATAACGGCAACATTGATGGCTGTAGTGGTCTTATTCATATTTGCTTCGAAATTGACTTTTGGTGCACCATAAGTTTCGGGGAACAGAGCTTGGATTTGATCGAGGTCAGCCGCTGCAGTGGTCGCATCACCTTCGATAATGTTGACGGCGGCGCCATTGGCAAAAACGGTGGGGAGCTTGGGTTGGTAAGCTGCACGGGCAGCCTGGAGTGCGGAAATCGCAGACATTGAAGTATCCTTAGTTTTAAGATATTTTTTTAAACGATCGGCCAATATAAAGTGAGGCATTTTAAGTACAAGATTTGTGACAGGGAAAGGTCGGAGCTTTCTTGCTTCATTTGATTAGTTTATTTGTGGGTAAGAGGGAGGAGGTTAATTCTTAATTTTGAATTCTTAATTATGAATGGGTAGTTTTGTCAGCAATTGCGGGCAAGCTGCCCGCGCTCCCAGGTGAATATTAAAAGTTGTAGGGCTTCGCTTAACAGCGGGTTGCGGCTGCCACCGCGGGCGGAAAGGGGGGAGTTAATTATGAATGCTTAATTTTAGATTTTGAATGGGAAGTTTTGTCAGCATAGGGTTAGGAGAGTTTCGCTTAACAGCGGGTTGCGGCTGCCACCGCGGGCGGAAAGGTGGGAGCTAATTATGAATGCTTAATTTTAGATTTTGAATGGGAAGATTTGTCCGCAGTTGCGGGCAAGATGCCCGCGCTCGTGCGCCTGAGAGCGCACACAATCAGTGAGGTGAAAGTCCTCATCAACAAAGGCTGATTATGTTGTAGTCGAACCTAACTGCGTTGTCGTGAGGCGGGGTGGAGAGCAAGGCAAGGCGAAGCAGCAGTCCGTAGGATGACGAACTCGATTCGGCTTTATAGTACTAGCGAGCCTGCGATCGCGTGGCGAAGCTTGGAACGGAATGAAAATAATAATAAGGAGTAATTCTGAAGATCCTTTATGCTGAATATCAGCGAGTAGAAAAGCAGTAGAGGAAGTCTATAGAGTGGTTGGAGACGGAATGCGGTGAAGGTTGTGTGACGTTAATCAGGGAGATCTGCATGTGCAGTGCAATAAGGCATGCAGAAGTCAGAGCTCTCATAGTAGCGAAGAAGGCGGTGAAAGCTGTTAGAGCGAAGGAGAGTAGGAAGATGAAACTGAGAAGAAAAGAATGAAGGAGTGAAACAATTGTCAGAGATGACTAAACATACATGGGAGCACTTAGGGCGCACCGAAGAAATTCGTGCGTGGGCCTCGACTTCAGTCTGGACAGATCAGATGCTGGGAACTCTTGAAACAAGAGTTGAAGGTAAGAAATGGTATAGCTTAATAGATAAAGTAGCGCGAGAAGTAAACCTTATAGAAGCTTGGGAATCTGTTCGTGCAAACGGCGGGAGTCACGGGGTGGATATGGTGAGCTTGGATCGTTACGAATCAGAGCTAGAGCACAATACAAAGCAATTGATGAAGCAACTGCAGGCAGGGACTTACCTGCCACAATGCGTTCGCAGGGTAGAGATCCCAAAAGCAGATGGTAAAACGCGTGCTTTGGGAATACCGACCGTGCGCGATAGAGTTGTTCAGACTGCGCTCAAGAATGTTATTGAACCGATATATGATGTGGATTTTCTACACAAAGTTTTGGTTTTCGTCCGCAACGTGGATGTAAAGATGCGCTTTGGCGTGTTCATCATCTACTTACGCAGGGACAGCTCTACGTCATTGATGCGGATATTCAAAGTTACTTTGATATGATACCGCACGACAAACTCATGGAACGAGTCAAAGAGAAAATAAGCGATGGCAAGACCCTAGATCTTATAGAAGCTTTCCTCAAAGCAGGAATATTTGATGGGATCAAGGAGTGGGATCCCGAGAAAGGGACTCCGCAAGGAGGCGTAATTAGCCCACTACTTGCCAATATTTACCTCAATGAATTCGACCACAGGATGACAGCGGCTGGCTTTGAAATCGTAAGGTATGCGGATGACTTTCTGGTGATGTGTGATAATGCGAAATCGGCTAAGAGGGGCTTGCGCAAAATCAAGCGTTGGATGAAGGCTCATGGTCTGAACCTCCATCCCGATAAAACCCGAATTGCCGACATGAATCAGCAGGATGAGTACTTTGAATTTCTAGGTTATCACTTTGAGCGCTCGAAAAGAACGGGCAGGATAAATAGGTGGCCAAGAAAACAGAGTATGGCTAAAATGAAAGACACTGTGCGAAAGCATACGAGGCGTTGTAACTGGCAATCGGTAGAAGAAATCATTAAAGGTCTCAGGCCTAGTCTCAAAGGTTGGTATGAGTACTTCAAACACTCAAATCGTTGGGCTATGCTCGAAGTTGATGCTTTCTTTCGTCGAAGGTTACGAAGTATTATCGCTAAGTACAATCGTAAGAAAGGTTCACATCGCTTTATAGATAACAGGAAATATACCAAGAAATACTTTGCAGAGCTAGCAGCCTGTCGGACTTATCCTGACTCGAGAAGTGAAATTAGAGGAAGCTGGAGTATTTTGAATAAATGCTAATTCAAGTAGGTTTATTTTATGTCATCCCGGTTCAAATACTTTGATAGAAATACTCCTTTGTTACTACCTCCAAGTCTGAATGACTGGATACCCGAAGATCATATAGTCCACTTTATAATTGATGCAGTGGATCTTGTGCCAGTCGATAAATTCAAGACAAATCCAACAGGCAGTGGTTCCGATCAATTCCATCCTCACTTAATGCTTTCAATATTGATCTATTGTTATGCAACGGGTCGTTTTTCCTCACGAGAAATAGAATGCGCTACTTATTCAGATCTAGCCGTGCGCTACATAGCAGCAGATTTACATCCCGATCATGATACTATCTGTAAATTTCGCAGAGAAAATGGAGTCGCTTTCAAAGAAGCATTTATTCAAGTTTTAGAATTAGCTTCGGAATTAAAAGTTCTTAAGAAATTGGGTGGAGTAAGCGTAGATGGCACAAAGATTAAGGCCAATGCAAGTAAGCATTCGGCCGTGTCGTATAAGAAATCAGGTGAGTTACTTGAGTTGCTTAGCGCAGAAGTTGATGCGTTAACTCAAAAAGCTGAACAGGCCGACTCTAAACCACTTGAAGAAGGCTTGAGCATACCAGAAGAAATCACTCGACGCGAAACCCGTATAGCTAAACTCAAAGATGCGAGAAAAATCATCGAAGAGCGTCATTCCGAAAAGATGAAAGCAAAGCAAGAAGAGTATGAACAGAAACAAAAAACACGACAAACTATTCGTGATAAAGGCGGAAAACCTCGTGGACGTGAACCCAAGCCTCCTCAAGATATACCTGACGATAAAGCGCAAGTAAATTTCACCGATGAAGAAAGTCGTATTATGAAGACATCTTCATCAGGTTTTCAGCAATGCTATAACGCTCAAGCGGCGGTAGATATTGAAGGTAGCATGTTGATTCTCGGTGCCTATGTAACAAATGATCCCAATGACAAACTACAGCTTGATCCAGCCTTGAATAGCATAGATTCCTCCATCAGAGAAGTCAGTGAACTCTTGGCTGATAGTGGTTATTACTCCGAGGGAGCTGTTACAAAAATCGAAAGCGATGAAACCCAAAACACTGAAGTTTATTGTGATGTAGAACGTACGCCTCACGGGCGAACAGTCGCAGACTTAGAAAAGAGAGATGACCTAGAATACTCACCTCAAGGTTTAACTCCAAAAGAAGCTATGCGCCAAAAGCTTCAAACTACACGAGGGAGAGAATGTTATAAGCTGCGTAAACAAACAGTGGAACCAGCCTTTGGTATAATTAAAGAAGTGCTCGGGTTCAGGCAATTTTTCCTGCGAGGTATTGAAAAAGTTAACCTCGAGTGGGACTTACTCAGCATCGCTTATAACCTCAAAAGAATATTTAAACTCACAAAAGGCAATGGCCTGTCGCCGTTCGATAAAAAATTCTTTATTGGAGCCTAAAAAGGCTCTCAGGCACTCTTTTTTATACAGATAAGGTGATTTCTACTCGCTAATTACTTGGTGCTCTGTAAAGACGACTAAACTCATCATTACATGTACATGTTGACGTGATTTGATCGGCTTGATACGCAATATATCTTTTCAGAATTCCGACAGGCTGCTAGGGTTCTTTTCACTGGAAGAGTCTTGGCTATTGGAATCTCAGTCTCTTCGGAGTAAGCATTGACCGGAGAGCCGTATGCGGGAGATCCGCACGTACGGTTCGGAAGGAGGGGAGGCTCCGCAAGGAGCTTTCCCTACCCTTATCCAGTAAAAAATCAAGACGAGCCTGCGAAGCCGATCTGCCAACTGTTCAAAAAGAACAAACTAAAAACTCCTCTTTTCTCTGAGTTCTCCGTGCACTCTGTGGTGAAATAGTTTCTTTAATTATTTATGGGAAAAAAACTTTGTGGCTTGGCGCCTTTGCGAGAGAACTCTAATCCGTTACTATTCTGATAAAACCACCTGTTTATACAGGCAAGCTGCCCGCGATTCCAGGTAAATAATATAAAAAATGCTGAGCGGGTGCTCGGCATTTTTTAGTGTTCGTTAATGCGGGTATGCAAACATATTAGTCAATAAGATTGACGCAGCTAGGGCGACCAATACCTTCGGTTTTAGATTTGTAGGTGAGCATACCCGTTTCAGCATCGAGATCGAATAAAACGATGTTGTCGCTACTTTGGTTGGCCACGAGAGCAAAGTCATCATAGATGCCAAAGTTACGGGGGATTTCTCCCATGGTCGATTCGTTTTTGAGGAACTCGATTTTATCGTAAGCTATTTTGAAGATAGCGAGGCTATTATGACCACGGTTTGAGGCGTAGACGTAATGGCCATTGGGGTGAACGTGAACGTCGGCACAACTATTCCATTCTGTGAAGTCAGTAGGTAAGCAGCGCTTGTTATCCGTTTCTGTGAGCTGACCTTCTTGGTAGATGAATGCGGTAAGAGTGAAATCGAGTTCATTGATCAAGTAAGCGCGTTTGCCATCTGGGTGGAAAGTAAAGTGGCGTGGTCCAGAACCTGGAGCTGATTTATAGTCGAGGTCATGACGATAAATGAGCTTGTTATTAACGACTTGGAAAGCTTGCATGAGGTCACGGCCGAGGTCGGGCATGAAGCCGAATTTACCCTCATTATCAAAAGTAAAGCAGTGAGGATGTGGTGAATTCTGGCGCTTGGGGTTAACCTTGCTACCGCCAGTGAAGCTATATTTTTGCAATTGCTTTTGAATTTCGCCAGATTCGCCGAGCTGGAAGCTTTCAATATAATTGCCACCATAAGCCGTCACCACAAGCAGTGAGCCATGCGCTGCCACATGGCAAAGTTTAGCGGCAGTTTCGAAAGAACTGATTTTCTCTAGAGTGTTTTCTTTCGTATTAAGCTTATAAGCTTCTATAGAATGAACTTGTTCTTTTTTAGCACCTCGAGTCGCACATGAATAGAGTGTGTCATTGTGGTAAACTTGGAAGCCATGACTTTCACCTTCTCCCGCAATCGAAAGTAGTTCGATGTTTTCTCCTGTGGCACAAGTTTTGTAGAGGTGTAGGCCGCCGTTCTTACCGGATCCACCACCAACAAAGTAGCTGCCATGCTTCTCTTGGCTCTTACTCGTGGCGCATGAGCTCGCTAAAACGGTGAGTGAACTGGCTTGGATGAAGGTTCTTCTATTCATGGTTTCTCCTATTTTTTGTATATGCGTTTTATTCTTTGTCCCAAGGAACAAATGATTTCGTAAGTAATGGTACCTTTCCATTTGGCCCATTTTGCAACGGGGATTGCATCGCCTAGGCAGAGAACGGCATCGCCACTCTTTGCGTTAGGACATTGACTGAGATCAATGGTGATGTAATCCATAGATATGCGCCCGATAACGGGGCATTTATGGCCTTGGTATAATACATAGGCCTTTGTGTTAAATGGAAAACCATCGGCATAACCGAGCGCGACGGTTCCCACTAAAGTCGTTTTTTCTAATAGCCATTCTCGTCCATAGCCAATACTCATACCAGCATTTAATTCGCGAACGCGAACGAGGCGCGATGCAAGTGTCAAAATGGGTTCTAGTTGAACTCGTTGAGCACCTTCTAGGTCAAAACATCCATAGAGGTTGAGTCCAGTGCGGACAAAATTAAAAGGAGCTTGGCAGGCTTCGGGGATATTATGAATGCCATCGGAGTTGGCAATGTGGATACGTTTAAATGTATGAGGGCATTGATTTAGGAAATCTTTAAATGCTTCGATTTGTTGGAGTGAGAACTCGCGATCGGAATAAGCAACTGGGAAGTGAGTGTAAACGCCATCGAAGTGAAGTTTCTCGAGTTTTGCAATCTCCGCAAATTCCTCCAAGGCTTGTGCAGCTGGGATGCCGAGTCGTCCCATGCCTGAATCGATAACCAGATGACAAAAGACGCGACGTTCTCCTGCGTGAGCAGAAATGAGCTGGGCGCTTTCCAGTGAACCAATGGGTAAGATGAAATTGTTTCTGATAGCGAGGGGGATTTCCTCGGGAATGATATCGCCAAGGATGAGGATGTCGAGGTCTAAGTCACGTAGATCAAGAGCTTCGTTGAGATCAGCTACGGCAATGATTGTGGCTCCAGATTCTTTGAGTTCAGCGGCGATTTCTTTGGCTCCAAGGCCATAGGCATTGGCTTTTAAAACGGGCATGACTTGAGAGGGCGAGCTCAACTTTTCGAGCTTGTGAAAATTTTCTTTTAAAGCTCTTAAGTCAATGCTTAATGTATTGCGATGCTGATGCGCCAAATGACAACTCCGTATTTATCCTTATTAAAATGACTTTTCATTGAGATTAAACAAGTGCTAAAGAGCATCGTACTAGCCTAAATTACCACTTGAGGTATCTTAATGACGATTTTTAATTTAGGAGTACAAAATGAAATATATTGGGGCCATTTTTATCGCCATTTTCTTATCTGCGTGTGGAACTTCACCTGCAGCACCAACGAGTTTTTTAGAAGACGCTTGGAAAATGGAAGAGGGCAGGAATTTACAATTGGTTTGGAAATCACCAAATGCTCACATCGGTCAGTACACAAAGTTTGCTATGAAACCCATTGGTGTGACATATATGAAGCGTTTGGGTTGGTGGGATAAAAAGAATGCCACATCCTATCAGGAGAACGATGTTTTTCCAGGTTTTGATAATGCCGATAATCGCAAGGTCGCTTCTGATGTCGCTAAGATGTTTGAGCATCAAATGCGTCAAGCTTTTTTAGATGATCCGCAAAAAGATGTTCGCTTTGTACCTCACACTTTCTTGGATAATCAGACACTGCTGATGGAAATTCAAATTATTGAGCTTGTGCCTATTAAAAAATACTTTCCAGCAATGGGCTCAGTCAAAGGTGGGGCCATGGCGATTGAAGGTCAAGTTTTTAATGGTGGAACTGGCGAGATGTTGATGATGTTTAGCGATCGTCGCATTGAAAATAGCCCCAAGCAAGAATTGCAGGGAAAACTGAAACGCTATAGTCACGTGAGGCCCTTGATTCACGACTGGTGTGCCTATTTTGCGCGTTTAGCTAATACGGGTATGAAAGCGAATTAACTGAGTTCGTCGTCCAAGCGACGAATTTCTTTGTAAAGTTTATCTTGAACACGGTTCTTTAATACATAGGCCGTGTTCTTTTTTATGTCGAGATCAAGACAAATTTGCTCGATCTCTTTACCTTCACTAAAAGCGAGAAAAACCTGGGCAGCTTTGCCTTTGAAATCGTCCTTGATGTTCTCCCATGCCAAGTTAGAGACATGAAGTTTCCATTCTTTTTCAGCCATGTTGTAGACTTCGGGTTCGCTTTGCTCGGGGTCTTCTTCATTGAGACGAATTGACGCGGCGCGATCCAGGTCGTTTTTGTAACGTTTTTGTTTGCGGAAATAAGCAATCACTGTGTTGCGAGTGATTTGGTTCATCCAAGTCCTGAACTTGCATTTGTTGGGCTCGTACTCAAAGGAGGGGAGTTTTTCCCAAAGGGCGAGTAAGACGCGTTGCACTAAATCTTCCACATCCTGATTATTAACTCCCATCTTGGCGATCACCACGTAAATGTAACGTTGGTAAAAATAGACGAAATCTTCCCATGAATGATCATCGTGCTGATTGCGTATTTTGGCGATTAAAGTGTGACGGGTGTTATAATCTGAACTCATTGCTACTCCTAAAACGTTGTCCTAATATGGTGCTTCTTTTTAGCTGAGCAACAATTTATTAATGACTTTATGAGTTTTTCTTAGAAAAGAGGAATGAAATATTTTTCAGGAAATGCGGGCAAGATGCCCGCGCTCGTGCGCCTGAGAGCGCACACAATCAGTGAGGTGAAAGTCCTCATCAACAAAGGCTGATTATGTTGTAGTCGAACCTAACTGCGTTGTCGTGAGGCGGGGTGGAGAGCAAGGCAAGGCGAAGCAGCAGTCCGTAGGATGACGAACTCGATTCGGCTTTATAGTACTAGCGAGCCTGCGATCGCGTGGCGAAGCTTGGAACGGAATGAAAATAATAATAAGGAGTAATTCTGAAGATCCTTTATGCTGAATATCAGCGAGTAGAAAAGCAGTAGAGGAAGTCTATAGAGTGGTTGGAGACGGAATGCGGTGAAGGTTGTGTGACGTTAATTAGGGAGATCTGCATGTGCAGTGCAATAAGGCATGCAGGAGTCAGAGCTCTCATAGTAGCGAAGAAGGCGGTGAAAGCTGTTAGAGCGAAGGAGAGTAGGAAGATGAAACTGAGAAGAAAAGAATGAAGGAGTGAAACAATTGTCAGAGATGACTAAACATACATGGGAGCACTTAGGGCGCACCGAAGAAATTCGTGCGTGGGCCTCGACTTCAGTCTGGACAGATCAGATGCTGGGAACTCTTGAAACAAGAGTTGAAGGTAAGAAATGGTATAGCTTAATAGATAAAGTAGCGCGAGAAGTAAACCTTATAGAAGCTTGGGAATCTGTTCGTGCAAACGGCGGGAGTCACGGGGTGGATATGGTGAGCTTGGATCGTTACGAATCAGAGCTAGAGCACAATACAAAGCAATTGATGAAGCAACTGCAGGCAGGGACTTACCTACCACAATGCGTTCGCAGGGTAGAGATCCCAAAAGCAGATGGTAAAACGCGTGCTTTGGGAATACCGACCGTGCGCGATAGAGTTGTTCAGACTGCGCTCAAGAATGTTATTGAACCGATATATGATGTGGATTTTTCTACACAAAGTTTTGGTTTTCGTCCGCAACGTGGATGTAAAGATGCGCTTCGGCGTGTTCATCATCTACTTACGCAGGGACAGCTCTACGTCATTGATGCGGATATTCAAAGTTACTTTGATATGATACCGCACGACAAACTCATGGAACGAGTCAAAGAGAAAATAAGCGATGGCAAGACCCTAGATCTTATAGAAGCTTTCCTCAAAGCAGGAATATTTGATGGGATCAAGGAGTGGGATCCCGAGAAAGGGACTCCGCAAGGAGGCGTAATTAGCCCACTACTTGCCAATATTTACCTCAATGAATTCGACCACAGGATGACAGCGGCTGGCTTTGAAATCGTAAGGTATGCGGATGACTTTCTGGTGGTGTGTAATAATGCGAAATCGGCTAAGAGGGGCTTGCGCAAAATCAAGCGTTGGATGAAGGCTCATGGTCTGAACCTCCATCCCGATAAAACCCGAATTGCCGACATGAATCAGCAGGATGAGTACTTTGAATTTCTAGGTTATCACTTTGAGCGCTCGAAAAGAACGGGCAGGATAAATAGGTGGCCAAGAAAACAGAGTATGGCTAAAATGAAAGACACTGTGCGAAAGCATACGAGGCGTTGTAACTGGCAATCGGTAGAAGAAATCATTAAAGGTCTCAGGCCTAGTCTCAAAGGTTGGTATGAGTACTTCAAACACTCAAATCGTTGGGCTATGCTCGAAGTTGATGCTTTCTTTCGTCGAAGGTTACGAAGTATTATCGCTAAGTACAATCGTAAGAAAGGTTCACATCGCTTTATAGATAACAGGAAATATACCAAGAAATACTTTGCAGAGCTAGGGTTCTTTTCACTGGAAGAGGCTTGGCTATTGGAATCTCAGTCTCTTCGGAGTAAGCATTGACCGGAGAGCCGTATGCGGGAGATCCGCACGTACGGTTCGGAAGGAGGGGAGGCTCCGCAAGGAGCTTTCCCTACCCTTATCCAGCTTGGTTCTGAGACCTGAGACCTTATGTTATATGGGCTGGAACTTTAATTTGGAGCATTCACATAAGTTGCAGACCCAAGACTTGGGTAAGTCCATGAAGTCAGTTCCTGGAGAAATACCGTTTTGAGGATCACCTGCATTTTTGTGATATTCACTGAGGCAATCAGGGCATTGATATTGCTCGGGTTGATTATCCTCTAAACTA
Organism: Lentisphaera araneosa HTCC2155; assembly: GCF_000170755.1. NCBI lineage: Bacteria > Pseudomonadati > Lentisphaerota > Lentisphaeria > Lentisphaerales > Lentisphaeraceae > Lentisphaera > Lentisphaera araneosa. The sequence continues at coordinate 97,215 of NZ_ABCK01000005.1, read as the reverse complement.
ATGGGCTGGATTCTTACACCTGCGGAATCGATTTTACGTGTATGGAATTGCTGTTGCAAATCTCTCAAACAAGTAAGGAGTTCATCGAAATTAAGGTTCTTGCCTGCAGTTTTAAAGCCTGAATGCCGATAGTCAAAACTTGGCTTATAAATGACTCTACAAGAAAGACTCATGAAGTTCTTTGAGGTATTAATGATAATGGGGGCGCCACAATCTGAATCTCGTGGATCAATGGCAATATTGAGGCCATGGCAAGCGAAACCTTCGTGATTGAGTTCCTGAATGACTTGCTCTTTTAACTTGATCGAATTGGACTTGTGTGAAGGCACAATCCAAGCTAAATCCTGTTCAGAATGACGAATACTAATGTTATGGCGTCCGAGTAGAGCTTCCCAGGAATGGAGATCTTTTTTACTGATATGCTTCATCAGTAATGAACGTCCAGCCGTCACATAAAGCCTATTGAGATCATGTTCTTTTGCGAGATTCGCAAAATCGCGGATGAACTCTTTTTTCCAAGGTTTGTGGTTAGAGAAGATGTTGAGGGCAAGACGACCATTTTTCATGGGGGTGAAACCTTCAAAATCCCTATTCTGAAGTGGTGGCAAGATGAGGTCAGCACTCTTGTTTTCATTGAGGGGTAGCGAGGCTTCAAGGAGTTCAGCTAAATGATGCGAAGTAATGAATTGATCGTTAGCAATAAAGTCCTGCATGGCCTGGACGGCAGGTGCCACTTGAGTCGTTTTGAATAAGTGTGGGAGTAAAACACGCTCTTGGTTCAGCATGATAACTAAATGCCAAAGACCTTCGATATTTGAGGCGATAAAATTAAGCTTACTCGAAAAGAGGGGGAACATGCTCTGCTGAAAACTGCAGATACTGACAGAGAGTGTTGGCTTAAAAGTAAACGAATCAAAAATAGTCTGATAATCTTCATTAATGTAAGCCCAGTCATTTTTTTCGAGATCAATGCCACCAGAAGCATGCGAACAAATGATATTGGGATGCACGAGGGGCACGGGGTCTACATTAACGCGTCTAGAAAGCTCTTGTGGAGTACCAGGATAATCAATGAGGATATTTTGACGGCGTCCCAAAATGAAGCCGTCGACTCCTTCGGGTTCGACTAATTTGAGCAGGTCATTAGGAGTAAGCATGCCGCCAGGAGCATTAATCGTGAGTAAATTTTTCATATTCATGATTGAACCTCTTCGGCTTTATTGGCAATGTTTTTCATAAGTATTTTTTTAACTTCAGGTCGGCAAGAACCACAGCCAGTACCTGCACCTGATTTTGTGCAGAGTTCTTGAAAGTTACAGCAGCCTTCGTTAATAAGGTTTTCTATGTTGCCTTCACCGACATTATTACATGAGCAGACAACTTTGCCTATTGGTGGCTCGGCGGGTTCTGCACTTCCTTTGAGTAGTGGGAGGCGTTGATCAGCGAGTTCAATCTCCTGCTCAATCAAATCTTTAAAGTGGTTGAATTCAGATTTGTCACCAATGAGGATGGCGCCAATAAGCACGTCGTTACGCAAGATACATTTTTTATAATAATTTTTGCGACGGTCAATTAAAGTGATTTCGTCGTACTCAGGTCCTTCAGGTTTGCGAACTTGACCCAAAGAAGCGAGTTGGAGATCTTTGAGTTTGAGAATGTTGAAACTCAGTGAACCCTTGTAAGTCGCCCAGCGGTCACCATTGAGGTAGGCGGCAACGATACGTGCTTGGTCTTGAGCTGAAGGAGTCGTGCCGTAAGTTTTATTGCGGTGTTGAGCAATTTCACCCATGGCAAAAATTTTTGGATCGGAACTTAAGAGTTGATCATTGACCATGATGCCACGATCACATTTGAGTCCTGCTTCTTGGCCAATTTCAATATTGGGTTTTATGCCAGCAGCAAAGAAGAGCGCATCACAGGCAAGTTTTTTACCCGATTTGAGTTCAATAGCTTTTAAGTGTGTGTCCCCCTCAAAGCTTGCGACTTCATCATTATAGACAATTTCGATGTTGCGGTTGATGATTTCGTCGTGGAGAATATCACTACCCATATCATCGAGTTGGCCACGCATAAGGCGAGAAGAGCGTTGGATAATAGTGACTTCGACTCCGAGTGAAGCGAGTGATCCCGCGAGTTCGAGGCCGAGTAAACCACCACCAATAATGACGGCTTTACCACCATCTTTGAGATAAGATTTGATACGATCGGCATCACGTCTGGTACGCAAGCCAAAGAATCCCTGCATATTATCGGGAGTTTTCATGGTTTGAGTGGGACGACTTCCCGTCGCTAAAATGAGCGTGTCGTAGTTATGAGAAGTCCCTTTGCTATCCGTAATGGTTTGCTGCTCACGAGAGATTTGCTCAATGGCAGTACCTTCGTGATACGTGACTTTGAGTTTTTCCAATTCCTGAGTTTCAGAAAGAAGAATAGCTTCCCAACTTTTTTCATTGTTGATGTAATCGGGGAGCATGACGCGATTATAAAAGAGGTGAGGTTCGCGACCAAAGACGTGGATTTCATCTTCTTGATTGATTTTTCTGTAAGAGTGAATGAATTCAAGTGCAGCGGCACCGGCACCCACAAGAACAATCTTACGCTTCTTCTTGGCTAAAGCTTGCACGCGAACGGCCGAATATTTGAAGTCGGGTTCTTTGGAAATAGGATCAACCAAATCGGACGTGAGGTTATTGGCACGAGCTTGTTTGGAACCGTTGATATAACCCCAGTGCATGGGAAGAAAGACGGTGCCTGGACGAATTGAATCAGTTACTTGGCAGGCGATAATTGACTTAGAACGACGACTGGTGACTTCGACATTTTCTCCGTCAATAATGCCGAGTTCAAGAGCATCATTAGGGTGGATCTCAAGCTTAGGAGCAGGAATGTGTTGATTAAGGCGTTGGACTTTTCCTGTACGCGTCATGGTATGCCACTGATCGCGAATACGCCCCGTTGTAAGAACCAGAGGGAAATCAGAATTCGTTTTTTCCGATTGGTGAGGAGCTTCCACCACATGAAGATTGGCGCGTTTGTCGGAAGTGAAAAATTTAAAGTCCTCGAAGAGGCGTATTGTACCCGGGTGATCTGTGCTTGGACAAGGCCATTGGATGGAATTTTTCTTTAAACGCTCATAAGAAACACCACAGATGTCGATGTTGGTTCCGCGGGTTAATTCCCTATGCTCGTTGAAAATAGCTTCGGCATTAGGGTAAGTGAAGGCATCTTCAAAACCCATTTTTTGCGCAAAGTGCATGAGGATGTCGACATCGGGGCGAGCATTACCTGGAGCCTCAATGAGTTTGGGCACATAGGAAATACGACGCTCAGAGTTGGTCATGGTGCCTTCTTTTTCAGCCCAGCCAGCGGCGGGGAGAATCATGTCGGCATATTTGAGTGTGTCGGATTTCGATGAGATATCGGACACCATGACAAACTTGGCATTTTTGTAAGCGCGTTCAACTTTTTCGAGATCGGGTAAACTAACCACAGGGTTGGTACAAATGACCCAAATCGCCTTCAGGCGACCGTCGTCGAGTGCATCAACCATTTCCGTAGCAGTTAAACCCGGCTGAGAAGAAACCGACCCGCAACCCCAGTAATTGGCGACTTTATTACAATGATCAGGGTTAGCAAGGTCGTGATGGGCTGCTAACAGGTTGGCGAGGCCGCCGACTTCGCGACCCCCCATGGCATTGGGTTGACCAGTGAGTGAAAATGGACCACTCCCAGCTTTGCCAATGCGACCTGTTAGTAAGTTGAGGTTGATGAGAGCTAAATTCTTGTTAGTTCCAATGGAACTTTGATTCAAACCCATGGTCCACATAGAGAGTAAGGTTTTGGATTTAGCAATCATTTTTGCGGCTTGTTCAATTAAATTGAGTTCAAGGCCACAGGCTTGTGCAGATTCAATAAGATCCACATCTTTAAGAAATTCGAGTAGTTGATGTCCACCATTACAATGAGACTCTAAGAAATGGTAATCCACCGCACCATATTGTATGAGAAGTTTTGCGATGGCGTTAAAGAGGTAGACATCTGTGCCGGGGATAAGGGGCAGATGCAGGTCTGCCATTTCAGCACTTTGAGTTTTACGAGGATCGACAACAATAATTTTTGCGTCGGGAAATTGTTCTTTTCTTTTCTCTATGCGACGGAAGAGGATGGGGTGACACCAGGCTGGGTTTGCACCAGCGATAAAGAAACAGTCACTGTTTTCGATGTCGTCATAGGAAATGGGAGGCGCATCATCGCCAATTGTTTTTTTGTATCCAACAACAGCTGAGCTCATGCACAGGCGTGAGTTAGTGTCGATGTTATTTGTGCCGAGAAAGCCTTTGGTGAGCTTGTTGGCCAAGTAGTACTCTTCTGTTAAGAGTTGACCAGATACGTAAAGGCCAACTGAGTTTGGACCGTACTTCTTTATGATAGACTTAAAGACTGCTGCAGCTCGTGTCATGGCCTGATCCCAGCTTACATTTTGTAAGGGGTGGTGTTTGGCAGTGCGCATTTGCGGTTCTAGCAAACGGTCACTCTTGTCCATGACAGTGTTGTGAAGGTTCATGCCCTTGGAGCAGAGCATTCCCGTGTTCACGGGGTAATGCTCATTACCTTTGAGCGAAAGAAAACTGTCCTTGTCTTTGCTTAAAGAAATACCACATCCAACTCCGCAATAAGAGCAGGTTGTTTTACAGTTTTTCATTCTTTATCACATTGGGCGCTCAGCGCCCTTTAAGTTTAGACTTCTACTAGGATTAGGTCGTTTTCAAGCTTAACGGGGTAAGTCTTGATATTGTCGCAATCCTTATTGTCGCTCATGAGTTGGCCATCTTTAAGGCTAAAAGAACGTTTGTGTAAAGGACAGATAACTGTGGGTTTTTCAAAGTCTCCGCCAACTAAACCTCTGGATAAAACCATACGTTTTTGGTGAGGGCATAAGTTTTGGACGGCGTACCAATTTCCATCTGTAAGATGATAGATAGCGATTTGCTTGTCATTAACTTTTACGTTTGTCCCTAAATCTTGGGGGAAGTCAGCGGTTTTTCCTACGGGGTGCCATTGAGTGTACATATTGATTTTCCTTAAATTGTGACCTTGAGTTTTTCTTCTTCGTTTGCGGGGCGAATTTGATCGCGTTCGAGTACGAATTCAACTGTTTCGTCTTGTGCTTCTGAGTTGTTAAAGTGAGTGAAACGCTTCATTTTTTCTTCATCATTAATTGTATTTTTCCATTCACATTCATAAGTGTTAACCACGTGCTGCATTTGAGCTTCGAGTTCTTCGTTGATTCCTAAGGAATCATTGATGACAACATCTTTGAGGAAGTCTAGGCCGCCTTCGAGTTTGGTCATCCAAGTTGAAGTACGTTCGAGACGTTCAGCCGTTTTGACGTAATACATCAGGAAGCGGTCAATATATTTAATCAGCGTTTCTTCATCGAGGTCAGCAGCGAGTAGGTCTGCGTGACGTGGCTTCATGCCGCCATTACCGCAAACGTAGAGGTTCCAACCTTTTTCTGTGGCAATGATACCAAAGTCTTTACTCTGTGCTTCGGCACATTCACGAGTACAGCCAGAAACGGCTGACTTGAGTTTGTGCGGAGAGCGCAAACCGCGGTAACGTTCTTCAACGCGAATAGCGAGAGAAGTAGAATCACCCACACCGTAACGGCACCAAGTTTCACCAACACAAGATTTTACTGTTCTGAGTGATTTACCGTAAGCGTGACCTGATTCGAAACCAGCATCTACGAGGATTTGCCAAATTTTAGGGAGATCATTGAGACGTGCACCGAGAAGGTCAACGCGTTGGCCACCAGTAATCTTTGTGTAGAGATTGAAGTCTTTAGCAACTTGGCCAATGACGATGAGTTTATCAGGAGTGATTTCGCCACCTGGGATACGTGGGATGACTGAGTACGTCCCATCTTTCTGAATGTTGGCTAAGTAGATGTCGTTGGTGTCTTGAAGTGGAGCATGCTCAAGGATAGGGCGATTGAATACTGAAGCAAAAATAGAAGCGGCAGTGGGTTTGCAGACTTCGCAACCAATACCCTTACCGTGTTTAGCAAGAAGTGTGGCGTAGTTATCAATACCCGTTTTACGAACGAGGTCATACATTTCTGAACGAGACATATCAAAGTGATCGCAGAGAGCGTTAGAAACTTCAACGCCTGATTCTGCCATTTGATGCTTAAAGAGGTCTGTGAGAAGTGGCATACATCCACCGCAACCTGTACCAGCTTTTGTGCAAGATTTAAGTTCGCCAACGCTGCAAGAACCTTCGTCAATCGCTTTGCAGATGTCGCCTTTTGTCACATTTTCACATGAACAAATCTGTGCTGTATCAGGAAGGTCACCAATACCAATACCCGTTTGAGCATCGTCATTTGCAGGAAGGATGAGAGCCATTGGATCCTCAGGAAGCTTCATGCCATTTTGGTAGATCTGAAGGAGAGTACCGTATTCTTCGGCATCACCTACAAGAACCCCGCCTAAAAGTTTTTCGCCATCTTCAGAAACGACGATTTTTTTGTAAACACCTGAGTGTGGGTTGTTGAATTTTAAATGTTTAACCGCTACACCTTGTGGGTCAATATCACCAAAACTTGCTACGTCTGTACCGAGCAGTTTGAGTTTTGTTGACATGTCAGCGCCCGTGAATTCAGCATCGCGACCAAGGAGCTGTTCGGCTACAGCATCAGCCATAGTATAACCAGGTGCGACGAGGCCATAAATCATGTTGTTGTAAAGAGCACATTCTCCGATAGCATAAATATCTTCATCAGAAGTTTTCAGCTGATCGTTGACGAGGATGCCGCCGCGTGGGCCGAGTGTGAGGCCTGCTTCACGCGCAATTTCGTCACGAGGGCGGATACCTGCGGAGACAATAATCATTTCGGTTTCAAGAGAGGTGTCATCGGCAAATTCCATGCCCGTTACTTTGCCTTCGCCGGCGATGTTTGATGTAGCCTTACTGCAGTTAACTTTAATGCCGAGGTCTTCGATAAGATTTTTCAGCATTTCACCGCCTTCTTCATCAAGCTGTCTAGGCATGAGACGCGGAGCAAATTCAACAACTTCAGTTTTAAGGCCCATATCTTGCGCCGCTTTGGCTGCTTCAAGGCCAAGTAGACCGCCACCGATAACGGCACAAGTGTCTACTTTTTTAGAGTATTCAAGCATTTGATCGAGGTCTTCAATTGTTCTGTAAACAAAAACACCTTCCTTATCAATACCTGGTACTGGAGGAACAAAAGCATCTGAGCCCGTAGCGAGGATGAGTTTGTCGTAAGGGATAGTTAAGCCTTTTGAAGATGTGACGAGTTTAGCTTTGCGATCAATAATCGTCGCTTTATCACCGAGGTGAAGTGTGATGCCATTTTCTTCGTACCACTCGATTTTTGCCATAAGAAGATCATCAGCAGTCTTCCCATCAAAGTAGGAAGAGAGGTGGACTCGGTCATAAGCGGGGCGAGGTTCTTCGCAGAAGCTCGTGATTTGAAATTTCTTTTGAGTGTCTTTTTCGAGGAGTCGTTCACAAAATTTGTAACCGACCATGCCATTACCAATAACAACAATTTGTTCTTTCATTTTTATTTACCTAAAGTTCTAATCATTACAATTATGTAAATGATTTCATTATTCTTTCAATCTGCGTCTCAAATGTACGTATTGAGGCTTCTTTTCCAAGTCAAAATTTAGCAAAAAGGGCATTTAAGTCGTTAAAACAACGTAAAAAATGAATTAAAATATATTTATTACAAAAATGTAACCTAAAATAGGTTTTTTCAAAATAGGTGTGTTTTTGACTTAATTAGATTCTGAAGGTACAATTTGCTGATAAACTCTTTAATTAGGTAAAAAATGATTGTTGTGAATTGAGTATGTCATAAGGCGCGATAAAATAGGGGCAATTTTAAAGCATATTATATATAAGGTATTAAGACATGGGTAATTATCGCTCGAAAGCAACGACTGAAGGTCGTAATATGGCAGGGGCTCGCGCTCTCTGGCGTGCAACTGGAATGACAGATGAAGATTTTGGTAAACCAATTATTGCGGTTGTAAATTCTTTTACTCAATTTGTTCCAGGTCACGTTCACTTAAAGGATATGGGCCAATTAGTTGCCAGAGAAATCGAAAAGCACGGTGGTGTGGCGAAAGAATTTAATACGATTGCGATTGATGATGGTATTGCGATGGGTCACGACGGCATGCTTTACAGTTTGCCTTCTCGTGAAATCATTGCTGACTCGGTTGAGTACATGGTGAATGGTCACAAAGCTGATGCCATCGTTTGTATTTCTAACTGCGATAAAATTACTCCTGGTATGTTAATGGCGGCAATGCGTTTAAATATCCCAGCTGTCTTTGTTTCTGGTGGCCCCATGGAAGCGGGTAAAACTAAACTGGCCGATGGAACAACTCGAGCCACAGACTTGGTTGATGCGATGATTGCAGGTGCAGACCGCAACGTAAGTGATGAAGATGCCGAGAACTATGAGCGTTCTGCGTGTCCAACTTGTGGTTCTTGTTCTGGTATGTTTACCGCAAACTCAATGAACTGTTTGACTGAAGCTCTCGGTCTTTCGCTTCCAGGTAATGGTTCGACTTTAGCAACTCATGCTGACCGTAAGCAACTCTTCTTGAGAGCAGGTCAACTCATCGTTGAAAATTCTAAACGTTATTACGAAAAATTTGACGATTCAGTCTTGCCTCGTTCAATTGCGACTGTTGAAGCTTTTGAAAATGCTATGACACTCGATATTGCTATGGGTGGTTCTACAAATACTGTATTGCACATCTTGGCAGCAGCCCAAGAGGGTGGCATCGATTTCACAATGAAAGACATTGACCGTCTGTCTCGCCAAGTGCCAAACCTTTGTAAAGTGGCACCTTCAGTACAGCATTACCACATGGAAGATGTTCACAGAGCTGGCGGTATTTTTGGTCTCTTAGGTGAATTGGATCGTGCAGGTCTCTTAAAAACTGACTTAAGCACAGTTCACAGTCCCACGATGGCTGATGCGCTTAAGAAATATGATATTGTTCAAAGCGATGACGCGGAAGTAAGAGAGTTCTTTAGAGCAGGCCCTGCGGGCGTTCCAACTCAGACAGCTTTTAGTCAAGATTGTCGCTACGATTCCGTTGATGATGACCGTGAAAACGGTTGTATTCGCAACAAGGAAAATGCTTACTCTCAAGATGGCGGTTTAGCGGTTCTCTATGGTAACTTAGCTGAAGATGGCTGCATTGTAAAAACTGCGGGTGTTGATGAGTCGATCTTGAAATTTAATGGTCCTGCAAGAGTTTTTGAAAGCCAAGATGCTGCGGTTGCCGCAATTTTAGGTGATAAAGTTGTCGAAGGCGATGTGGTCATTATTCGTTATGAAGGTCCTAAGGGCGGTCCTGGTATGCAGGAAATGCTCTATCCAACGACTTACCTCAAGTCACGTGGACTTGGTGCGGCCTGTGCTTTGATTACTGATGGACGTTTCTCTGGCGGCACTTCAGGTCTCTCGATTGGTCACGTTTCTCCTGAGGCAGCTTCAGGTGGAGCTATTGGACTTGTTGCAGAAGGTGACATGATCAAGATTGATATTCCTAACCGCATCATTGCGATTGATATTTCTGATGAAGAATTGGCTTCGCGTCGCGCAGCTATGGAAGCATCGGAAAAGCCTTGGCAGCCAATTAACAGAAAGCGTACAATCTCCAAAGCTCTTAAAGCTTATGGAGCCATGGCGACTTCTGCAGATAAGGGTGCCGTAAGGGACGTTGACTGGTTCTAATTTTAGGACTCAGTTAATCTAGTGAAAAGGTCGCCTAAGGGCGGCCTTTTTTATTAGGCTTTATTGCCCTTTCTTATAATGAAGAGGGAGAGGCCTAAGCTGAAAGCAAAAATTATTGCTGCTTGCAGAAAAGTACTGGAGCTAAAATCTGGCAGGGTGTTGTAGGCGCGAGGGATCCATTTTCCTTTATTGGCAAGGACAGAGCCGTCGGCATTGAGCATGTCGATTTTGAAGGGCCACAAAACATAGAGTGAGCTCGCAATCATTCCGGTGAGTAAAGCCATGGTGTTATCGTGGAATTTTTCTAAAGCTTTGTGGATGACTCGACTCATGATCCCAAGCCCAAGGAGACAACCGAGTGCAAAGATGCAAAGTAAACTAATTGTTTGAATATTCGAGAAGTGTGCGACCAAGCTTAGAGCCTCGGCTTTGCTCTCTGATGTTCGACCTGTCATTAAGGATATGAAGCGGGTGATTAAACCTAGTACGAAGATATATTGACCGAGTAGCATGAGGATGAAGGATCCACTAATGCCAGGGAGGATCATTGCGCAAATCGCAATGAAAGCTGAGCTGAAACAAATCCACGTAGCTTGGGTGAAGCTGATCGCTTGATGGGAGGAGGAGACATCTCCTTTGGCGGCCAAGGTACTGCCCACAGTAATGGCGAGTCCAATTAAGAAAAACAGGTATGAAGAAGTCTTGCGTTCTTTAATCATTCTCCATGGTAGAAAAATAGATGGGATGATGAGGCCTAGGAAGCAGGAGAAAGTGAGCTCTGTATGATTGATAATTAAATAAGGTATAAAACTACTACCTATAGCGACCGCCGTAACGACGCCTGCGCCTAGTGTGAAGAGAAAGAGTCCATCGATTTTTTTGAACTCATTTAAAAAATCGCTGCGCCCTTGTTTTGATGTACAAAAGAAGATTTTTTTCAATAGATTAATAATGAGAGTGGGGGAAAGGTTCTTAAGAGCATTGATCAGTCTTTCGTATATCCCAACGATGAGCGCGAGAGTTCCTCCGCTAATACCGGGGACAACATCGGCACTTCCCATTAGCATCCCTTTAAGGAAAATTTTCATATCTTTTTCTGGTCTCCATGATTTAATTGTCAGAATATAATCAAAGAGTATTTATTTACTCGTCATAAAAGAGTTTTTTCATCATAAAGGTGATCTGAGGGTAGACTTATTAGACCTTCTTAAGGGATTCTTTTTTAAGACTTTGTGAGATGGTAAAAAAAGCCTTCTAAAAAAAAATATCTACCTTGCAAAAATGCGTCCTTAGTTTCTATTTCCTTCGATATAGATAAAGCCTTAATTTTTAGATTTTAAGAGAGTCCTAGATGCCTAAACGCAATGACATAAAAAGAATTTTACTCCTCGGATCAGGCCCCATTGTTATTGGTCAAGCCTGCGAATTTGATTACTCCGGAACTCAAGCTTGTAAAGCACTCAGAGAAGAAGGTTACGAAGTTGTTCTCGTAAACAGTAATCCTGCAACAATTATGACCGATCCAGAATTTTCTGATCGTACATACATAGAGCCACTCACAACTGAATTCCTTGAAAAAATCATCGAACGCGAACGCCCCGATGCGGTTCTGCCAACACTCGGTGGCCAAACAGCACTTAATGCAGCAATTGCTTTGCATGATGAAGGTATTTTAGAAAAATATAATGTAATGATGCTCGGTGCGACACCAGACGTTATTGATAAAGCAGAAAACCGTGACCGTTTCCGTGTATTGATGGAAGGTATTGGTCTCGATATGCCACGCTGTGCTACGGCAACTGATATGGAAGGTTGCTATAAAGTCCGTGAATGGTTAGGTGGAGAATATCCCCTTATTATACGTCCGAGTTTCACTATGGGTGGATCTGGTGGCGGTATTGCTTACAATGATGAAGAGTTCGATCGCATTTGTAAAACGGGTATGGACATGAGTCCTACAAATGAAGTTTTGATTGACGAATCTATTCTCGGTTGGAAAGAGTATGAACTCGAAGTTGTTCGCGATAAAAATGATAATGCGATCATTGTTTGTTCAATTGAAAACTTTGACCCCGTTGGTGTTCACACCGGTGACTCAATTACAGTAGCTCCCATTCAAACTTTGACTGACCGTGAATACCAAATCATGCGTGATAAATCAATTGCCGTTTTGCGTGAAGTTGGCGTAGAAACTGGTGGTTCAAACGTTCAATGGGCGGTATGTCCAAAAACTGGCCGTATGGTTATTATCGAGATGAATCCACGTGTGTCGCGTTCATCGGCGCTCGCTTCTAAAGCAACGGGTTTCCCAATTGCTAAAATTGCAGCAAAACTCGCTATAGGTTACACGCTCGACGAATTACAAAATGACATTACTAAATCGACTCCCGCTTGTTTCGAGCCTTCAATTGATTACGTTGTCACAAAGATTCCTCGTTTCACTTTCGAAAAGTTTGCGGGTGCTGAAGATTCACTTAATACACAGATGAAATCTGTTGGTGAAGTGATGGCAATCGGTAAGACTTTTAAACAATCTTTTCAAAAAGCTTTACGTGGTATGGAACTTGGTCGTTTTGGTTTCGGTGCCGATGGCAAAGATGCTCCTTTTGAAAATGCCAGTGATGAAGAGATCAAAAGATTACTCGAAGATCCAAACTCGCAGCGTACTTTTGCTCTTAGAGCGGCGTTCAAGCGTGGTTGGTCAATGGAGAAGGTTTTTGATATTTGCTTTATTGATCCTTGGTTCCTTAGTCATTTAGAAGAATTAGTCGCCTACGAAGATGAAATTAAATCAGCGGGTGATTTGGCCGGTTTAAGTGCTGATATCGCACTCTTCCGTCAAGCTAAAGAGTTTGGTTACTCGGATCCGCAAATTGCTTACCTTCTTTTTACAAAAGCTGACGAAGTACGTGCTGCTCGTAAAAAGATTGGTTTAACTCCATCTTACAACTTAGTTGATACTTGTGCAGCTGAGTTCGCGGCTGTGACTCCTTATTACTATTCGACTTATTCTGAAATCAATGAAGTTCGCCCTTCAAATGATAAGAAGACGATCATGATTATCGGTGGCGGTCCCAATAGAATTGGACAAGGTATTGAATTCGATTACTGCTGCGTTCATGCATCTTTTGCACTCCGTGAAGCAGGGTTTGAAACAATCATGGTTAACTCCAATCCTGAAACTGTTTCTACAGATTACGATACTTCAGATAAACTTTATTTTGAGCCTTTAACTCTAGAAGATGTTTTAGCTATATATGAATCCGAAGAATGTGATGGCGCTATTGTTCAGTTTGGTGGTCAAACTCCACTTAACTTGGCTGCGGACCTAAAAGCGAATGGCGTTAATGTTATTGGTACAAGTCCTGAAAGTATTGAGCAAGCAGAAGACCGTGATTTCTTCCAAAAGCTCGTTACTGAATTAGATATTAAACAGCCAGCTAATGGTATTGCGGTTAATGTTGAGCAAGCAGTAGCCATTGCCGATAGAATTGAATACCCAGTTCTCGTTCGTCCTTCTTTTGTTCTAGGTGGTCGCGCAATGGCGATTGTCTATGATGAACCCGAACTCCGTAAATATATGGAGACGGCCGTAGATGTTTCTGATGATAAACCAATCCTTGTAGATAAATTTCTTGATGACGCAGTGGAAGTAGATGTTGACTGTATTTCTGATGGTGAAACTTCTGTTATTGGTGCCATCATGGAGCACGTTGAACCCGCAGGTGTTCACTCAGGTGACTCAGCTACATGTATTCCATCAATGACTCTTACAGACAGTGTTAAAGATGTGATTCGCCAGCATACGTATAACTTAGCAAAAGCTCTTAAAGTTCGTGGTCTCATGAATATTCAGTATGCTGTGCAGAGTGGTGAAGTTTATATTATTGAAGTGAATCCCCGTGCTTCACGTACAGTGCCTTATGTATCTAAAGCAATTGGTGTTCCAATGGCGAAGTACGCTTCACTTGTAATGGCGGGTACATCACTCAAAGAACTCGGTTTCACGCAAGAAGTTGAAGCCAAGTACTGGTCTGTGAAAGAAGCTGTATTCCCATTTGTTAGATTCCCTGGTCACGATGTGATCCTTTCGCCAGAAATGAAATCGACTGGTGAAGTTATGGGTATTTCTGATAACTCTGGCTTAGCTTTCTTAAAAGCTCAGGTTATGGCCGGTAACAAGATCCCTCAAGGTGGCGCTGTATTCATCACTGTAATGGATCGCGATAAGCCGAAAATTGTTGAGCATGCGAGAGATCTTGTTGATCTTGGTTACGAACTTTATGCAACTCAAGGTACGGCTACTTTCCTTTATGAGCAGGGCGTTAAAGTGAATGCTCTCTTCAAAATTAGCGAAGGTCAGCCCAATACTTTAGATCTCATCAAAGATGGTACGATCAAGTGGATTATCAATACCCCAACGGGCTCTCAACCTCGTAAAGATGAAGTCGCCATGCGTGCGGCAGCCATTATGAATGGTGTCCCAATGACGACTACGATTCCAGCACTTGCTTCTGCAGTGTCGGGCTTAAAGCACTTAGGTGCAGGCAAGTCATTTGGTGTCTTAAGCTTACAGGAAATCCACTCCTAAGAGTTTAAATAAGTTTTAAAGCCCAGCTCGCAAGAGGCTGGGCTTTTTTTTGACTTGTGGTATTTCAAAGTTGTTTGCCGAAAACACACCAAAAAACAAGAAAAAAAACATTTTATTTTACGAGAACCGTTTCATATAAAGAATGTTAAGAATATATTAAGATGTATCTTTTGATAATTCATTTTTTAGGTGTAAAAATATGTTAAGACAATTAAGTCCTACGGAGCATTCTTGGCAGAGAGTGGGGGAGCTTGATTCAAACAATTTTATCGTGATTGCAGAACTCAGTGGAGCTTTAAATGAAGCTTTGTTACATGACTCGCTAGTTAAACTGATTCAATCACAGGCTATACTTAGCTATGATATTGCTTCTAAGGGCGATAAACTTTATTACGTTCAAGGGGAATTAGAAGATGTACCCTTAGAGAGTTATTCTGTAAAAAATAAAGATGAACGCAATTACATCATCGACAAATGTCTCAATACACCGATCACAGCTTGTCCATTTTGGAACCTGAAAATCATTTCCATAGGTCGTTATCAACATAGTTTAGTTTTAAGTTTTAATCACATGTTAGCCGATGGTCGTGCAGGGGTGAAATTCTTTGATTACTTATTGAAATCAATGGCTGATAGCAACTATGAAATACCTCAATCTGAACCGATTAAAAGTTTTGAGCATTCCTATTCTCAGCAAAAAGATGTAATGCAAACTTTGAAGACTTATTCTTGGGGGATCAAAAACAAATTTGCGAGGAAAGCTCTTATTCCAAGTTCAGTTGAACCTAAATCAAGCACTTCAGCATCTACCTCGTATGTCAGCAAGCGTATTGATTCAGCTAGCTTAAGTAAAATTTTATCCTTTAGTCGACTCTATGAAGCATCTTTCACCTCGACTGTAACAACAGTTTTTCTAAATGAGATTGCAAAAAAATATGACCTTCATAAGCCACTTCATTCTTTCGTTGCAGTGGATACACGCCCCTATGCAAATGATAGTGACTATGAGGCCTTAAATTATGCAGTTGGAACGATAGAAGTGGGTTATAAATTTGGCAAATCGACTAAGCTATCTGCAGTTACGGGACAGTTTAAAACAGAGTTCAATGAAAAATGTACACCCATTCAATTTGCTTTTGACAAATTTGTTCGCTCGATGGCAATAAAGAAGTTTCCAGAAGCTCCAAAGTTCTTAAGTGCAGTTCAGGAGAATCAAAATGCTGTTGGACTTGTAACTAATATCGGTGAGACGGGTTTACAGAAAGAGTATGGTCAAATGAAGCTACTTCATTGCTATCATATTCCAGCGACTCATTTAGTGAATAAACCTTTTTACTGCTTAGCAACTTCCACGCATCAGAATGAAGTGGTTCTTAACTTGTCCTTCCCAGCAAATCTTGTCGATCGCAGTGAAGCTGATGAACTTTTAAATTCGATCATCAGCTCCTTGCAAGAAATTTCTTAAAGTTAATTAGTTAACTCGTTGAACTCTCGCACCGAGCTGTAGGAGTCGGCTTTCAATATTGGCGTAACCACGGTCAATCATTTGAATATTCTTGACGGTACTTGTACCGCTTGCGCAGAGGGCGCCTCCAAGTAAAGCCATGCCAGCTCGGATGTCTGGGCTGCTGAGAGTATTGGCTCTTAGTTTTGCAGGTCCGCTGATTACCACGCGGTGAGGGTCACAGACAATAGCGTTTGCCCCCATGCTAATGAGGCGGTCGACAAAATAGAGTCGGCTCTCAAACATTTTTTCAAAGAAGAGTACCGTGCCTTCTACTTGGCTCGCTAAAACAATCATGCAACTCATCATATCTGAGGGGAATTGAGGCCAGGGGCCATCGTCAATGACTGGGATAGCGCCACCAAAATCAGCTTGGATCTTTCTAGGAGAATTGGGGTCAATAGAAATCTGGCTATGTTCCATATTGAGTAGGATTCCGAGGCGTTCAAAAACTCTTCGAGCCATCCAGAAGTCGGATTTGTTAGTGCCCGTTACAGTGATCTCCCCGCCAGTGGCTGCACCGAGAGCCAAGAAACTGGCTGCCTCGATATAATCACCACCAATATGGATGTCTCCGCCATCGAGAGAACTGACGCCATCAATTTCTAGGCAGTTGGTTCCTAAGCCCTTAATTCTTGCCCCCATATTAATAAGCATTTCGGCGAGGTTTTGAACGTGGGGTTCACTCGCGGCATTGCGGATCCAGGTTTTCCCTTTTGCGACGACCGCAGCCATCAGGATGTGTTCGGTTGCGGTAACACTTGCTTGGTCAAAAAAGAGGTCGGAGCCAGAGAAGCCGTCTTTGGCTTCAAAGACAAAAGCAGGAAAAGAGTCGGTAAGCTTAGCACCCAGTTTTTCCAAGCCATAAAAGTGAGTATCTAAGCGACGACGTCCAATGACATCGCCACCGGGCGGGTGAAGTTCAACTTTCCCCGTGCGGTATAAGATGGGGGCCACGAGTAAGATGCTCGTACGGATTTTTGAGCAGGTTTCATGGTCAAGAGAAGATTTACTGAGATCTTTGGCGTGGATAGTGACTGAATCGGCATGTCTTTCAATGCTAGCTCCCAGAGACTGGAGAGCTTCAAGCATGTGTTTGACGTCGAGAATATCGGGTAAATTGTGGAGAGTGATGGCTTTGTCGGTTAAAAGGCAGGCGGCAATCATGGGGAGAGCTGCGTTTTTATTGCCAGAAACTTTTATGCTGCCATTGAGGGCAGTGCCACCTTCGATAATGAGTTTGGACATAGTTATTCCTTGCGAAGACTTAAGATGATGTTGACTTTAGAAAATTTATGCATAGCAATATTTTTCTTGTTGAGGCTGAATAAGTCACCGGCATCATTCTTGGGGTGGATAATGTCTAAGATGGCATCGTCTTGGTGCCACAGGGAACATATCTTACCACTACCTTGGGCTTGGAAAAATTTGTTGTGTATACGGGAACCGAGAAAGTAAAAGCCGGTGCGTTTCATGGGTTTTTCTTCAGCATTAAGCCAGGCTTCAATATTGCGTCGGACTTTCTTTTTGTTGGCAGTGTATTCAACTTCTATGTCAATGATAGAGCCTCGTCGTCCTTTTTGTTCGCGTGGTATAGTGTTATCGGCACCCAAAACGATGAGCATGAACTGGAGATGGAAAGCTTGGATTTTGGTATAAAATAAACTTTCGTGTATCAGAGCATCACTACTTGTTATGAGGTATTCTTTATTGTGCTCGCTGCCAACAATGTATTCAGCAGGAAAACGCAGCTCTGCAGCTTTGGCATCAAAGAGGATGCCGTTGAGTTCGATGTTTCCATTGCTGTGTTTTACGGGGCGAACTACAGGGTTTTTTCCAGAGTATTGAACATTGCGATTAGGAGCATCTTGGAATGAACTACAGAGGAAAAAAGCTAATAAAATAAGCTTATAGCGAAGAGCCGTCCTCATTGATTAATTGCGTTCCTGTTTAGCGTCACGAGTCATTAAGTAGTTAATGGCTTCGGCAGCAGAACGATCTTCGTAGAGAACCTGATAGCATTGTTCAATAATGGGGACTTCAACTTTGTATTGTTGAGCGAGTTGGTAAGCGCTTTTAGTTGTGGCGACACCTTCGGCAACAGAGTGGCCGAGTTTTGCTTTGATATCGTCCATACTCAGACCCTTGCCAAGCATCTCACCCACACTACGGTTACGGCTGTGCTTACTTGTACAAGTCACAATGAGGTCGCCAATTCCCGAAAGACCATTAAAGGTTTCTTCAAATCCACCGAGTGCGCGACCTAAGCGAGCCATTTCTACATTGCCTCGAGTCATTAATGCAGCTTTTGTGTTATCGCCTAGACCTAAACCATCAATCACACCTGCGGCAATCGCAAAGATATTTTTGAGGGCGCCGCCGAGCTCTACGCCCACTAAATCCGAGCTCGTATAAACGCGAAAGTTTTGGTTCATGAACACATTTTGAACCATTTTTGCTAGGTAGTTAAATTGTGAACTAACAACCACCGCGGTAGGCATGTTTTTGATGAGTTCTTCAGCGTGACTGGGTCCAACTAAAACACAGAAGGGGTGACTTTCACCAAGTATTTCGGAAGTAATTTCACTGATTCGTTGGAGTGAGCTGACTTCAATTCCCTTGGAGACGTTACAGATGGGAGCCGTCGTTTTATGCTCCTTGAGCATTTCAAGGCTGTGGCGAACGTATTGAGTTGGCGTAGAAGTTACAATGAGGTCGGTATTTTCGATCGCTTTTGCGAGATCCGCAGTTAAATGCAGTGAGTCCGGCAGGGGAAAGCCAGGAAGGTAGCGAAAGTTTTCTCGCTTTGCTTCCATCGCATCAGAGTATTCTTGTGATCGTGACCAGAGGTGTACATCGTGATTATTATCGCAGAGCGTCTTGGCTAAGGCAGTGCCCCAGCTTCCAGAAGATAAAACAGTGATTTTCATGATTTCTTCTCCTTCTTTTTAAAGCAGCTTTCAGTGCCATTACAGAGTCGTTTGATGTTAGCTTTGTGCATATAGGTAACAAGTAGCGCAAGTATAATTAACAGGCTGATCTGAGCTGGATTGGTCTCAATGAAATTGATCTTATTGAGCAGTATGGCAAAAATGGGGACCGTAATGGCAGCTATGATACTGGCGAGAGAAACGTAGCCTGAGGCTTTGAAGCAGAGAAACCAAACTGTTAAAGCAAGGATAACTGCGGGAGGGCAGAGGGCCATGACGGCGCCAGCACCTGTGGCAACACCTTTACCGCCTTTGAAATTTAGGAAAATACTAAATATATGTCCTGAGATTGTGGCAGGTAAAGCAATGATGGTTGCGGTGTTCGCAAGTTCAGGATGATTTTTCGTGAAGTAAAAGTGAATCATTAAGACGGGGATTAGGCCTTTTAAAAAATCAAGGATAAAACAGCTGTAGCCCCATTTCTTACCCAGAGTTCTTAGGACATTCGTGGCGCCGATATTGCCGCTGCCATGTTGACGGATATCAATGCCATGTATTCTTGATAGGATTAAACCAAAGGGGATGGATCCGCATAAATAGCAGATGAGGATTGTCACGAGGTAGGGCATTGCTTAGCGGTACTTTTTGTTGCGCTTGGCTGCTTCTTGGGAGTTTCTAAAGAGCGTATCCATATTCTGAAGCGCAGAACCTGTACCGTTAGCCACCGCACAGAGGGGGTCATCAGCAACGGTTACTGGGAGGCCAGTTTCTTGGCGAAGTAATTTATCTAAGCCACGCAATAGGGCGCCACCGCCAGCGAGATAAATGCCATGGTCAATTAAGTCAGCTGATAGCTCAGGAGGGCAGCGGTCAAGAGTTTGACGAACAGATTCTGCAATGGCAGTTACTGGGGGCATTAAAGCTTCGCGGATCTCTGTGCTCGTAATGGTGATGGCTTTTGGTAAACCAGCGAGTTGGTCATTACCACGAACTTCCATTGTTAGTTCGCCTTCTTCAAGAGGGAATGCAGAGCCAAGATTAATCTTGATTTGCTCAGCCATTCTAGGACCAATTTTTAAATTGTAGTTATTCTTTACGTGATTAGTAATAGCCATGTCCATGGCATCACCACCAACTTTAACACTTTTACTTTCCACGATGCCGGCAAGTGAAATCATGGCGACTTCAGTTGTGCCGCCACCGATATCAACAACCATGTTGCCGGTTGGGTCGGCAACAGGAAGGCCAACGCCAATAGCAGCTGCCATGGGCTCGAAAATTGTTTCTACTTCTCCAGCACCAGCCTTTTTGGCACTTTCTTTGACGGCACGCATTTCAACTTCATTGATTCCTGATGGAACGGCAATGAGGACACGGGGCATGGTGAGGTTGCGTGCGCGGGAGTGAACTTTGTTAATGAAATAGCGTAACATAATCTCGGTGATGTCAAAATCAGCAATAACGCCATCTTTCATGGGGCGAATCGCTCTGATGGAACCTGGCGTTCTACCTAGCATTTTTTTCGCTTCAATACCTACGGCGAGAGCCTTTCCGGTATCTTCGTGTACAGCAACTACACTGGGTTCATTAAGGACGATGCCTTGATCGCGTACGAAAACAAGGCTGTTTGCTGTGCCAAGATCGATACCGATATCTTTGACAAAAACTGATCTGATTTTATTAGCTAGACTCATAGGAAGTTGATTTTAAAATTTAAACAAGTCCTAAGATAGTTCATTAATGGCTTTTGCAAAAAAGCCACTCAATAAAAATGATCAAAAATCTAGGTAATTTGTGACTTAGCAAAGATTAATGACAGTCAGGTGCTTTGAGGAAGAAAAAACTGCCGCCCGGAGTGTTGGGAGTGTAAATAGGAGGGAGTGAGGAGTGGACGGCAGTTTAAAGTGTATTTACTAGATCTTTTAAGTCGCCGCCCCGGGGAGTGTCAATAGGAGGGAGTGAGGAGTGTTTGGGACGGCGACTTAAAAGATCGTTTGAAATACTCGTTCGTTTTCCTAATATTATAATATTCATAAATATACGCATTTCAAACGTTTTTTGAATAAAATATTAAGAAAAGGTTAATTTATGCAGAAAATAAGTTCTTCCTGCTTGATGCTTTGAGTTTGAAAAGTATGCCCGCGAGGGCACTTTACGCCAAATTTTATTAAGGATAAGAATGACAGAAGAATTTTATGGGCTGAGTGCTTACACGGACGGAAACCAATTAAGACTAGCTTATGTCTTGGGGATAGAGAAAAAAAAGGCCAAGTCTTTAATTGCGAGCGGACGCACAATTCCTTTGCCATTAAAGAACGTTTTATTTAGTTTTAATGAAAAAGTGAGCGAAGATGACTTTCGTTTAAACCACCCGCAGTATGAAGAGAAGATAAAATCATTAGCCGCTGATGTTGACCTTGGGATGCTGTGGGAGATGCTGGAAGGCGAAGAGTGTAAAGTTTTCACCTTAGATGAGCTCTGCGATTTTTATTTTTCAGAACTAAGTGATTACCTGAAAGCGGGTTTATTTGATGTTTTGTCCCAAGATATAGTTTACTTTAAGCGCCGGCTTGCTGAATTTACGATTCGCGACCAAGAGCAAGTTGAGGCTATTTTAAAGAGTCGAGAGAAAAAGCGCCTTCAAGAAGAGTACGAAGCTGAGCTTGGACCCTGGGTTCAGAGTGTTTTGGAAAGTGATGAGGATTCCACTGTCGAAGTTCCTGGAAAATTTAAAACTTTTGTCGGGCAATTAGGTAACTTGATTTGGCTGAAACAGAGTTCTGATGCCTCGAGGTTTTTAGATAAACTGATTGGCAAGTCTCCCTTGAGATTAAAAGCTGTCGAGTTTTTGATGAAAACAGGGCAGATTAGTAAAGATTGTGATGAACACTTAGTGATAGCAGGAATACGCCCCGATTTCTCCCAGAAACTCCTCGCGATGGCTGAAGAGCTGGATTTTGATTCAACAGGTCGAAATGACTTGGGTGAAGACTTTTATTGCTTTAGTATTGATGATGAATCAACTTCAGATGTGGACGATGTTCTCAGTGTTGAATATCTAGAAAATGATTTATTTAAAATTGGGATTCATATCGCAGACGTTAGTGCCTATATCGCCAAAGCAAGCACCTTGGACCTAGAAGCAGAGCACAGGGCCACGAGTATTTATTTACCAACTGGAACAGTGAATATGTTTCCTGCGGAATTAGCCACTCATAAGGCATCTCTTCTTCCTGGTTCGCCCAAGCCTGCGCTGTCTTATTACGCCACTTTGACAAGTGATGGGGAATTGAGATCTACCCATATTGAAAGAAGTTTAATTCAAGTTTCTGAAAAATTGAGCTATCGTTATTGTGATGGAGTCCTAGAAGGCGATGAAGAAGCAAAAGAAGACTTAAAAAAAGATCTTGATATTCTAGCGAATTTAGCAGATGAATTGATACTCAAGCGACAAGAAAAGGGAGCGATAACTTTTAATCGACC
Source organism: Lentisphaera araneosa HTCC2155 (assembly GCF_000170755.1). NCBI lineage: Bacteria > Pseudomonadati > Lentisphaerota > Lentisphaeria > Lentisphaerales > Lentisphaeraceae > Lentisphaera > Lentisphaera araneosa. Next base: position 74,914 of record NZ_ABCK01000005.1, on the reverse strand, counting down.
AGAAAATAAAATTACCATTGTCGATGGCGTGGTTGATATTACTGAAGTAAGAGCTCATTCAAAGAGTCGTGCATTAGTGGGTGAGTTTATGATTCTCGCGAATAATTTAGGAGCGCAATTTTGTCGGGACAATGAGATTCCAGCCTTATATCGCGTTCAAGAAAAGTCTGATGAACAAGTGGCGATGCCCGAGACGTATGATCCGGTATCTTTTGATGCAGCGATTAAGTGTATGAAAAAGTCCCGTATGACCCCTTACCCCTCAGATCATGCGGGCCTGGGTTTGGATTGTTATACTCAGTTTACTTCTCCGATTCGTCGCTATAGCGACTTGATGATGCAAAGGCAACTTATCGCCTTTTTAGAGGGACGAGATTTGGTTTATACTGAAGATGAATTATTAGAAATCAAATCAAAAGCTGAAAGTCGTTTGGGGGAAGTAAGAGATGTACAAAGGCAGTCAGAGAACTTTTGGCTTTACACGTACCTCGAACAATCAAAGATTGGAGAGACTTATTTGGCGACTGTGGTCAATCATTTAAATGGTGGCCTATTAGTCGAATTAGATGGACTGACTCTGCGCTTAAAATTAAATCACGGTAAAAAGCTTGAGATTGGTACTCGTCTAGAGGTGAAAATTCAACTAGTCGACCCTAAACTAAATCATGCAAAATTAAGTTTAGAATCAATCTTGGACGAATAGGGTATGCTTTTAGAGCTGGATAGATACAAATTTATTGAAGAAGTCGAGCGCTTACTTCAGGGAGTCGGAGATTTCCAATTAGATAATTTCCGAGATTTAGAAGTTCAAGAAGAAGAAAAAGAACCACGTGAATTGGTGTCATTTGTAGATCGCCAAAGTGAAAGTATGCTTTTTGAAGGCTTAAGTCCACTCTACCCCGAAGCTGAGTTTTGGGGCGAAGAGAATGGCAAGCGTGGCGAAGCCGATTGGATGTGGTTAGTTGACCCACTCGATGGGACGACGAATTATCTCAATCACTTAGATCAATTTTCTATTTCTGTGGCACTCCTCTACAAAGGAAAACCTCAGTTCGGAGCGGTATACAAGCCTATAAGTAGTGAGTTTTTTCATGCCTTTAAAGGCCTTGGTTTTTTCCACAATCATAAACAACTGCATTCACTTCAAACTCAACGTTCCTTTGAAAAGGCAATGATAGGGACGGGTTTCCCTTATCGCTCGCCCGATTTAAAAGACCAGTTTTTCTCCTTGATTGAAGATTTAATGCCGCGTTGTCGAGGTATCAGACGTTTTGGTTCAGCAGCTTTAGACTTGAGTTATGTGGCAGCAGGTTGGTTACAGGGTTTTTGGGAAAGTGATTTACAACCCTATGACGTAGGTGCGGGTTTGCTCTTTTTGGAAGAAATGGGTATGACGGTAAGTAATCACAAAGGCGAAGCTTACGATATGAATGTGGATCGCATGTTAGTGACGGCAAAACCGGAAGTGCATAAAGAGTTATTAGCTAGAGTCGCTGATCATTACGGTGAAGAGGGTTTACAGTTTTAGTTTATGTTGAATGATCTTCATCTAGGGGTCCATTAATGGAAAAAGCACCTTACCGTCCTCAGTTTAGGGTGATCATGCTCGTGAGCGTTTTCTTGCTGATTTGCTTTAGTTTACCGATGCTCTATTCGACGAGTGCTCCTGTGCATGGTAATAAATACTTCTTTAACCAATCCCTTTTTGTATGTATTGGTGCGACTCTCGCATTTTTCATTCAGTTCATTGATTACAATTGGTTATGCCGCAATGCCCGATGGTTTCTGGTGATTTGTTGTGTGGCTTTGCTGTATTTGGTTTTAGCCAACATACTGAGTAAGGCAGGCTACTCAGATATTGCGAAAAAATTTCCACTGATCAAAGCGATTAAAGGCTCCTATCGTTGGTTTAGAATTGGAGGCTTTGGTATTCAGCCTGCGGAGTTTACCAAGATTGCTTTGGTGCTCGTTTTGTCGGAGTATTATCACCATAATATTAAACGCGTCCACGAGCTTAAGTGGGGTTTCATTTTTCCAGCGCTCATTGGTGGCTCGGTAATGATGTTGATTATGTTGGGTGGTAGTTTATCGATGACAGTACTTACGGGCACAGTGATAATAACCGTAATGTTTGTTGCGGGAGCTCGTATGCGTTGGTTAGTAGGCTGTGTAATTATGGGCATAGTGGGCGTTTTTTCTGTGGCGATCATATCTCCGGTTAGAGCGGCGCGATTTGAGTCTTTTCTAACTCCGGAAGAACTTTCGGCTGATAAGGGTTACCAGCTTTGGCACTCATTGCTATCTCTCGGCTCGGGAGGTTGGACGGGGCAAGGTTTTTCTGAAAGTCGTATGAAAAATGAGTATCTCCCTGAAGCTCATACAGACTTTATTCTCGCAATTGTGGGAGAAGAGCTGGGCTTCTTATGTATTTTATTTGTCTGCTTTCTCTACCTATTATTTTTAGTTTCATCACTTAAAGTTGCGGGACAGGCACGTAATGTTCGAGGCGTCATTCTCGCTTCAACTCTTGGTTGTACGGTAATTCAGCATGCTTTCGTTAATATGGGAGTGATTTGTGGCTTGCTTCCCACGACGGGTATTACGGCGCCATTTATTAGCTATGGTGGATCGAGTATGGTTTCGGCTTTTATCTCAGTGGGTTTATTATTGAGTGTGGATCGTATGACTTCCACTGGGGAATACGTACCTGACAAGCCTTCAAATAGTCACGTGAAAGGTCCTTTAATCCTGCCCGGAGAAAATGTTGAGTAAATTAATCGTATCCTGCGGTGGGACAGGTGGGCATTATTACCCAGGTTTATCTATTGCAAGGAAGGCGCAGGATAAAGGGCTAGATGTGAGCCTTTTCTTGACTGGCAGACGAGCCCCTGGCCAAGCAGAGATTGCTGAAGAACATGGTTTGAAATCAAATTTGGCGAGGGCCTTAAGTCTGCCTAGTATAAAAAAACCATGGCGTATCCCACTTTTTGCTTGGCGATTCTATTGTGATTACTTGAAGGCCAAAAAATTCCTACGAGAAGAAAAACCTGATGCCGTTTTGTTTATGGGAAGTTTTGCGGGTGTTCCCTTGGGCTTAGCTTGTGCCAGTTTGAAAATCCCCACCTTTATCCACGAAGGCAATGTGTGGGCAGGTAAAGCTAATCGTTTTATGTCGAAGTACGCACAAAAATTCTTGGCGAGTTTCCCATTAAAGAATGAGTCGGCGATTCAATGCCCCACAGTAGTTGTGGGTATGCCCATACGTCCTGAGTTGCTTGAGGAGAATTTTAAAAAACCGGATTTTATCAGTCATCTGAACGATGAAGATCCTCTAGTACTATGCTTTGGCGGTAGCCAGGGGGCAGAAGCGATTAATAAAATGCTTCGGTACGCATATGATGTCATGAACGCTCGTAAATATAAATTGCAGCTCGTGCAGTTAACGGGATCTGATGATAATGCTGAACTCATTGACTTTTACGGTAATTCTCCAGTTGCTGTAAGCAAGCAAAGCCAAGAAATGGGGGCTCTTATTAATCGTGCTAATGTGGTCGTTTGCCGAGCAGGAGCCTCGAGTATAGCGGAGCTCATTCATTTTAAAACTAAGGCAGTGTTGATTCCCTATCCCATTGCGGCGGAAGATCACCAGGAGATCAACGCAGATTACGCTTGTCAATCAAATGGTTTTTATAAACTCCATCAATCCGAAATTGATCAGTTTAGTTTGGCCAATGCCATTGAGTTACAAATGCGACAAGATAAAGAGCTTGATTTTAGTATGATTGATTATCCCGATGCAGCAGATAAAGTTCTAAAAGAAATTTTCCCTAAAATCTAAAGAACCTCAAGCATCTTGTGTATGGTGCTCTCCAAGTAATCACAATCAATCACGTTCGACTTAGTCTCATCGAGGTGCAGGATGATTTGACGATGAATTTTACAATTATAGTTATTCTCTAATAAATAACGGTAGAGGGAGAGCTGGGCTGAATAATGATTGAAGTTGCAGTCATCTAATTGCTCACTGGCAGGGTGAATGCCTCTTTCGCCTCTAAAGGCGCGTTTATTAATACGCTTATTCGTCTTCCAGTCGAAAAGCAGCAGTGAGCCTGACTTTTTATGCTGAGCAATAAGGTCAATGGTCCCTGCAAGTTTGAGTTCTTTGCAAAAGATGATGACTTCTGGATAGAGAGTGAATTTTTCGAGGTCGATATTTTCTATTAACCAATTTTTCCCCGCAATACCCTTATCTTCTTTGGGCTCTGCACCGCTTAAGATATACTCTTCGAGTTCTTCGTGAACTTGTGTTCCATGATCTGCAGCAGCCGTCCATTCATCTTTTAGTTCTTCAATGGTCATTTCGGCGTATTTAGGTACAGAGGATACGAGTTTTTGAGCGACGGCATCGGCATTAAAGGGGGAGAAAAATTGTTTGATAAAAGTGGTACATGAGGTGAATTCTGCACTGGGATCTGACTTGAGCTTGTACTCATGTTCTTCTTTTAAAAGGTAGATATCGTCAGAAATAATATGACTCATACAGTTCCCGATTCTTTGAGCCAAGCTAAAGTGCGTTTTAAACCTTCTTTATTGTCTATTTCAGGTGCATAGCCAAAATCTTTTTTCGCCGCAGAGTTATCAAAGTAATGAGCTTTGGCAAGTTGAGCCGCAACAAAGCGAGTCATGGGCGGTTCGCCCTTTAATTTGAAAGTTTTGTAGATCCATTCGAGAATAGCACCAATTTTTGCGGCCTTTGCATAAGAGAGGCTACCATTGGGCGGAGGACACTCACTTAAACTGAGGATCTCGCGGATCCATGGCCATAGGCTCACGGGTTTCGGATCAGAAATAAAGTAGGCTTTGCCGGCTGGTTTTGAACTCTTGTCTAATTCACTAGCGACTTGGAGGTGGGCTTTGGCAGCATTTTCTACGTAGGTGAGGTCAACTAAGTTTTCTCCATTGCCCACTTGCTTAAGTCTTTTACTTTTTGCTTTTTGAATGAGTCGGGGGATGAGGTGCTGGTCTTCGGGTCCCCAAATTAGATGTGGGCGAAGTGAACAGGTTTTGAGTTGCTCGCTATTAGCTTCCAGAACGATTTTTTCACCTTCAGCTTTTGTCTTGGGATACGTGGTTAGGTACTCATCCGGGTAGGGGAGTGATTCGTTGCCATTTTCAATAGCGTCAATTCCAAATACGACTGAAGGTGAAGACGTGTAGATTAGCTTACTAACTTTTGCGCTCAAACAGGCGTTGAGCACAGACTGCGTTCCTAAAGTATTGACTTTATGAAAGAGTTCTTCATCACCCCAAACACCTGCGATGGCCGCAGTATGAAAAACATTGTGACAGCCTTCCATGGCACGGGTGAGTTTCATCGTTTCGTTGATGTCACCCTGAACCCAAGTGCATTCACTTAGGTCGCTCGGAGGCTGAGAGCGATTATATAAAACAACTTCTTGTCCTTGCTCGAGGAGTTGTCGAGCTATATAGCGACCAAGAAAGCCACTTCCGCCTGTAATGAGATGTTTCATATAAGAAATCCCGCCCGAAGGCGGGATAAATGATCAACCGATTAGCTTGTTAACAGCAGCGATAATAGCTCGTGCTGCCGCATGGTTAATATTGGAATGATAACCAAAACCAATATGAACGCTACCATTATCGCTGTTTTTAACTGATATGCTCGAAACAGCTTCTGCTTGAGCAGAATCACCAATGGAATCTTCGCCGAAGTGTTCGAGAACAAAATCAGGGATGTCGAGTTTTTTAAGAGCAGCAACAAACGCAGATATGGGGCCATTGCCAGTAGCTTCATGTGTGAAAGTCTCGCCTTTAAACTCAACTTCAATTTTAGCATTGACGATTTCTGATTGATCTTCGTCAGGGTAGGGCCAGTAATTGTTTAAGACCAACTTTGGGTTTTTAGGAGCGATATAGGCTTCTTCAAAAACTTTCCAGACTTCTTGCGTCGATACTTCGCGACTCACTTCTTCAGCATAAGCTTGAACTCGCTTGGCAAAATCAACTTGAACAAAACGTGGAAGTTTGATGTTATGCTCTTTTTCAATGATGTGAGCAATTCCACCTTTGCCCGATTGGCTATTGATGCGGATGAGGTTTTCAAATTCGCGACCGACATCAGCTGGGTCAATATGCAAATAAGGGATTTTCCAGCGCCCAAAAGTTTCCATGAGTTCATCTTTGCGTAAAGTGGACTTGTGGATAGCGTCTTGGTGTGAGCCAGAGAAAGCTGAGAATACCAAAGAACCGACATAAGGATGACGTTCGTGAGGAGGCATATTTGTAAGCTCTGAAATCTGTTCAGTGATATTCATTAAGTCTGAGAAGTCGAGCCCCGTATCAATGCCGAGGTACTGCAAGTTCAAGACAAGAGTGATTAAATCGACGTTGCCAGAGCGTTCGCCTTGGCCAAAGAGTGTGCCTTCGACACGGTGTGCGCCAGCTTGGATCGCAAGTTGAGTCGATGCAACAGCACAGCCCATATCATTGTGAGCGTGAAGTGAAATGATCGCCTGCTCAGATTTAAGCTTGCGTTGAAAGAGCTCAATCATATCGGCGTAATGAGTCGGTGGACGACGTTCAACTGTAGCAGGAAGGTTCAAAATCACTTTTTCATCCGCTGCAGGTTGCCATTGTTCGATAACGTGATCGCAGACTTCTACAGCGAAGTCTAAGTCCGTGTCAGTGAATTCTTCTGGAGAGAACTCCAAATAAAACGTACTCTCTTTGAGTTTACTGGCTTCTTCTTTAATTGACTGCACGGTAGCCGTACACATCTCAAAAACTTCTTGATGTGATTTGCCGAGTACGTGTTCGCGGTGAAGGTCACTCGTGGCTACGTAGAAATGCACCGTAGCTTTTGGAACATCGCGCAAGGCGTCCATCGTTTTTACAACGAGGTCAGGACGAGCAGGAACGAGTACAGAGATCATCACGTCATCTGGGATGACTTTGTTGTCGATCAAGTGACGGCAAAAGTCATAGTCGTCTTTTGACGCAGAAGGGAAACCAATTTCGATTTCTTTAAAGCCAATTTTTACGAGGATATCGAAATAGATTTTTTTCTGTTCAAGCGTCAAGGGATCGGGAAGTGCTTGGTTACCATCGCGGAGGTCAACTGCACACCAAGTGGGTGATTGAGTGATTTGCGTATCTGGCCAGGTTCTATTTTGAATGCCAATTTCTGGGATAGGTGAATATTTTTTCATAATCTTATATTACTTAACTTGAAGTTGTGTTTTTTGATGGATAGATGCCTTTGTCAATGGCATTTTGAATGATGCGTTTGGTGTCTTCAGGAAATTCCCCACGGAGAATCCAGTCTAGGTAGCCACGATCGGTTTTTACCAAATCTTTAAGCAGCTTACCTTGGTTTTTACCAAAACCGATTGAAGCATCTTCACCCTTCCAATGAAGACGACCATTCATGTCGACCCAGCGTTCGTCTTTGCAGTACTCTGCAAGCTTTGCCATGTCGTTTTCTAAGTCGTCATACATGTCGAGTTGTCCTTCGAGGACATCGATTGTAGCAATTACATCATTTTCGGCTGCATGGGCGCCTTCCAGGTCCTTTTTGCAATAGAAACGCAAAGCGGCTTCCAGGGTGCGGGGCTCCTTTTTATGAAAGATTCTCTGTACATCCACCAAATCGTGGGCCGAAGCGTCAAAACTTATTCCTGCGCGCTTAAATTCCTCAGTCAATACACGCAAGTCAAAGCGCATTATATTGTAGCCTGAGATGTCGCAGCCTTCAAAAAATTTATAAATCCCTTTCGCCATTTGCTTAAAAGTGGGCTCATCTTTCACATCTTCGTCAGTAATTCCCGTGATTTCAGAAGCTTCAGAGGAGATTGGTTTTTCAGGGTTGACGCGGCGAGTTTTAATGTCGCGTTTGCCATCAGGATGAACCTTGATGCAGCATATCTCGATGATTCGGTCTTCTGTAGGGTTGAGCCCTGTAGTCTCCAAATCGAAAAAAACGATGGGTCGCTGTAGATTAAGTTTCATGTTTTGTCCTGCTTTAGCCCTTAGTTTGAGGGAGTTTTATTTGCTTTTTCTAAAGAAATAATATGCTCATTAATATGTTTTTCGCATGTGATAATAATTTCTTTAAATGATTTTTCCATTAAATCGACGAATGAGGCACCTCTTTTTGCATCGCCAATATTTTCTAGTGTGATTTGTGGGATCGTGATCTCGGTAATGTTCTTGCCTTGAATAAAATGGAGTTTCGTATTGGTGAAAGTCATTTTTTCTAAAGCAAAATACTTGTGTTCGTCTTCAAGACCACGACTTTTGATATCTTCAATAATACCGCGTTCACGAGTCGCGAATTCACTGATATTTTTCATGATCTCGCGGTAATTTCGCCCTTCTTTTTCCTCCCAGAAAATTTCGATTGTATCACTCTCGAAGTTTTCGATGATAACCACGTCATCAGTTACCGAAGAAGGCTTGATTTTCATTTGAGCTGTAGCCATTTTGAGCGCAAGAGGTGCCGACGAACCCTTTGGGCTCGCAATCATAAGTTTTTTTAGTTCTGCTTTGCCGGTAATGAGGCTTAAGCTGGAGCGTGAGATTTCAGCATCAGTTCCAGTGATATTGTGAGTGACTTGGTTTACGGTCTTTTTGATGATGAACCCCATAGACGACAAGGCAATCAATAAAGATAAGATAGTCGCTATGGTGATGATGATAAAGAAAGAGAACTTTTTGTTCATGATGTTTGTCCTAAGATTCGAAGTCAAAAAATGATCTTCAAGGTAAGCGGATTTCATTAAGATTCAATTGAATCTGAGGCTTATTTTTATTTCAGTATAGAGTCTAAAATAGACTGGGGTTTTTCGTGCACTTCCCACATATCACTAGAGTCGTGAGCCATGAAGTTTTCCGAGATGGCAGAATCCAGCATTTGTATGAGTGGATTATAATAGGATCTTGTATTTAAAATCATAAGTTTTCCCTTGTATAGATTAAGTTGTTTCCAGGTGAGGGCTTCCATAAATTCTTCTAGAGTTCCGCAGCCACCTGCAAGTGCAATAGCTAGATCGCAATCTTCCAGCAATTTGTCTTTACGTTCATGAATGGTTTTTACGACATGCATGCTCGGGACATGGGGGTGTTGCCATTCTCTTTCAATCATAAAGTGCGGTATAAAACCTTTAATGTTACCACCATGTTTGATCATGCTGTCGGCGAGTGCACCCATGAGGCCGCTAGCACCTCCTCCGTAAGAGACAGTACAGTCGATAGCAGATAAAAGTTGTCCGAGTTCAGTGGCGGCGTCAAAGTAGTCTTGGTGGATGTTGGGACTGGAAGCGCAGTAAACGGTGATTTTAAGTTGTTTCATATTGACCATAAATGTTTAAATTTGTGTAAATTACTTGATCCTTAAAAGAAAATTAAGATTTTAGTTCTTGCATGTGTTGATCGCTTTATGTATAATCGAAAGATTATTATACATGCAGGTATGTGAATGGCACAAGAAGAATCGGTTGAAAATCAAAGTATGGCGACGCAATTGCCTGAAGAACTTTTGGCAAAGCTCAGGGAAGCTAATGAGTCAAATGCTGATTCAGGTTTTAATATTGCCTCGAATTTCTCTGACCGCTACGAATTAGGATTAGTCTTAGGTGAGGGCGGTGCCGGTCGCGTTATTGCAGCATACGATAAAAATGTTCGTCGTCGAGTAGCGATTAAATTTATCCGCTCTGATAAGGCCAGTGAAATTGCCCTTCGATATTTTCTTAAAGAAGCAAAAATCACAGGACAGCTTCAGCATCCACATATTATTCCCTTGTACGAATTGGGCATGACTGAGAATGAAGAGATTTATTATGTAATGAAGCTTGTTCAAGGTGTGACTCTTGATGAAATTCTAGAAGGCATTCGCATTGGTGATAAAGATATGATTGAACGTTTTCCCTTGCCGAGTTTGATGAAAATATTCCGTAGAGTTTGTGAAGCGGTTTCTTATGCTCATGCAAAGGGAGTGGTGCATCTCGACCTCAAGCCAGATAATATTCTAGTGGGTTACTTAGGTGATGTTCAGGTAACGGACTGGGGCTTAGCTCGTTTGCGACGTGGTATGGAAGATATGTCTGAATTGGAGTTGGTTGATATTGATGAAGATGTGGATTTCATCATTGATTCAGAAAAAGAAAAAGTTATTGGGACCCCTGCTTTTATGTCGCCCGAGCAAGCGATTGGTAATTCTGATCTCGTGGGGACTCGTAGCGATGTTTATGCACTCGGGGGGATATTATATAAGATTTTAACCCTGCGTGCACCCGCGAATGGTAAGACGACTACCGCAGTTTTACGTCGTAAATTGAATGAAAAAATCAAACACCCATTACTTTACAGTGAGGAAGCCGTTGGCGACAATCCAGATAATGTGAAGCTCATCCACTTGCCCAATTGTCGAGTGCCTCGTTCGCTCGCCGCAATCTGTATGAAAGCTTTGGATGAGAAATTAATTGAACGTTATCAAAAAGTTGGTGATTTGATGCGCGATGTTGAGGTCTATATGGCGGGTTATATTCCCGACGCCGACAAAGGGGCAGGTTTAAATCGTCATTTTTCTCAATTTATCTATAGGAATCAAAAAAGTATCGTTTTAGTGCTGATTTCTATCTTTGCTGTTTTGACAAGTATTATTATTCTTCTACTCTTGATACAGTATACAAAGTAAACAAGAGATTTTATCGTGAGCAAAGAGCGTGAACCCGAGTTTTGGGTAGAGGAATATTCCGATTATTTATTCGGCTTTGCTTACTCTCGACTCAATGATAGCCACAAAGCAGAAGATGTGGTGCAAGAAACTTTTTTAGCCGCAGTAAAATCCTTAGATAAGTTTGATGGGCGTGTCCCCGTGAAATTTTGGTTGCGCGGAATAATGAAAAATAAAATTATCGATAGCATTAAGCGCGATTTAAGAGAATTGAATGAAAGTGAACTCAATTCCTTCCCTGAAGTCAATAGTAAAATCTTTAAAACGGCAGGTGTTTTCTCTCGAAAAGTTGCCGATTGGGACTTTGATCCTTTCCAATCATTTGAGAAAGAAGAGTTTTGGCAGATCTTTAAAGCATGTTTAGAAAAAATGAATGAGCCTTTGAGAAGTATATACATGATGAAAGAGATTGACGGAATTGATGCAAAGCAAATTTGCGAAGAATTTAATATTAGCCATGCAAATTTATGGGTGATCACACACCGAGTCAGAAAGTCGATGAAAGTCTGCTTGAATAAGAATTGGGGCGATACGTACAAATGATTTTAACTTGTAAACAGATTGCTAGAAAAATGGCTGACCAAAAACTTCATAAAGCTTCGCCCATGCAGCGTTGGTGGATAAAGCTTCATATAAAAATGTGCGTGGTATGTGGTTCCTATCAGCGCGATGCCGAAAAATTTCAGCATGCAGAAAGTAAGTTTGCGGAGTTCGAAGAAGGGTGCCAAAAGAAATTAAACTCAGACTTCAAAGAAAAGCTCAAAGCTCAAGTTCGGCAATCACAAAAAGAAGAGAAATAGATCTTTTTGTTTCAAAATAAAAATTGCTTTTGTTGTCATAATCTTTCCTTAAATAATGCTTTCACTTGATCCTGTGATGAAAAAGATTTTTTTAATCTTTTTTTTCTCTTGAATTGTGCTACTATCTGCGAGTTTAAAATATAAAATCCCAACAACTTACGGAGTTTAGCCATGTTAATGAAAGGCAAAAAAGGTGTTATCCTTGGTGTAGCAAATCACAGATCAATTGCATGGGGCATTTTTGAGTCCCTTAGAAATCAAGGTGCAGATATCACTTTGACCTACATGAATGATCGTATGAAAGATGGAGTTGAAAAACTCTTTAAAAAATTCGATATCAATGATGTAGAACTACTCGAATGTGATGTAACTAATCAAGAAACCATCGATTCAACTTTCAAAGCACTTGGCGAAAAACATGGCGAAATTGATTTTGTCGTACACTGTTTGGCTTTTGCTGACAAATCTGAGCTTGAAGGTGAGTTTTACAACACCAGTCGCGAAGGTTACGCGATGGCGGGTGAAGTAAGTTCTTTCTCTTTAGTGGCTATCTCTAAAGCGGCTCAGCCTTACCTCAGTGAGAGTGCGAGTATTGTGAGTTTGACTTACCTCGGTTCAGAAAGAATTTGTACTAACTACAATGTTATGGGCGTTGCGAAAGCAGGTTTAGAATGTAGCACGCGTTACTTAGCTAATGACCTCGGTCCTCAAGGCGTTCGTGTGAACTCAATTTCTGCCGGTCCAGTGAATACTCTTGCCGCTCGTGGTATCGCCGGCTTCACAAAGATGTTGACCATTCAAGAGAAAATCTCTCCTCTACGTCGTGTAAACACAATCGACGAGATTGGTGATGCAGCGATGTTCCTATGTTCTGACTTAAGTCGTGGTATCACTTCAGAAGTCATTCATGTTGATTGCGGGTTCAGCAATGTTGGCGTGGGCCCCATGGAAGCTTACAATCTGGAAAAATAATGATGAATAAACCTAATGTTGCAATTATGGGTGCCACTGGTGCAGTGGGTGCCGAACTTTTAGAATTACTCGAAGAGCGCAATTTTCCGCTCAACTCACTTAAACTTCTTGCTTCTGCTCGTTCAGCAGGCAAAAAGATCAATTTCCGTGGTGAAGACATCACTGTAGAAGAATTGACTCACGACTGTTTTGAAGGCGTAGATATTGTTCTTGCTTCTGCTGGTGGTTCACTTTCAAAAGAATACGCTCCTTCAGCGGTAAAAGCTGGTGCAGTGGTTGTTGATAATACATCGCACTACAGAATGGACCCAGAAGTTCCACTCGTTGTGCCAGAGATCAATCCTGAAGACATCAAATGGAACAAGGGTATTATTGCCAACCCGAACTGTTCAACAATTTTGATGGTGCTCGCTCTATGGCCGCTTCACAAGAAGTTTGGTGTGAAGAGAACTGTATGTTCAACTTATCAAGCGGCATCTGGTGCAGGTGCATTAGCTATGCAGGAACTCGAACAAGAGACTGCGGCTAAATTGCAAGGTGAAGACTTTGAGAATACAGTGATCAATCAGCCTTACGCATTTAACTTATTTCCACACAACTCTCCGATGAAAGAGAATGGTTACGTGGAAGAAGAGTTGAAGATGATGAATGAAACGAGCAAAATCTTTCATGAAGATTCAAAAGTAACAGCCACTTGCGTACGTGTACCTATTATGCGTGCTCACTCAGAGAGTTTGAATATCGAATTCGATAATGCTTACACAATCGAAGAAGCTTATGAAGTTCTCAGATCTGCTCCTGGTGTTGAAGTATTTGAAAACCGCGAAGAAAACCTTTGGGCAACTCCTTTAGATGTTTCCGGTAAAGACCCAGTTTACGTAGGTCGCCTCCGTCGCGATGTGACTCTTGATAATGGTCTTGAGTTATGGTTAGTTGGTGATCAGGTTCGCAAAGGCGCTGCTTTAAATGCAGTTCAAATTGCTGAGCTTCTTCTAGAGGGCTAGAATGGCTGACAATATTTACGATGAGCTCAAGTGGCGTGGACTTATTTTTCAAGAATCAGGTCAGGATGAGCTACGTTCATATCTAAGTGACGAAAAAATCAGCGTCTATTGTGGTTTTGATCCCACGGCAGATAGCTTACACATTGGTCACTTAGTGCCACTTATCACGCTGCGTCGTTTCCAAGAGTATGGTCATAGTGTTTTACCTTTGGCTGGCGGTGCTACGGGCATGATTGGTGACCCCAGTGGGAAAAGCCAAGAACGTAATCTTTTGAGTTCAGATGATATTGCTCATAATGTGGAAAGTATTAAGTCTCAGCTAAAACAAATTATTGATTTTAGTGGTGACTCAGCAACTTTGGTGAATAACTTTGACTGGATCTCTAAGATTAATATTATTGAATACCTCAGAGATATTGGTAAAAACTTTTCTGTTAACGTGATGATGAACCGCGATTCAGTTTCTTCTCGTCTCGAAGGTAAAGAAGCTGGGCTTTCTTACACAGAATTTAGTTACATGGTTCTTCAGGGCTATGACTTCCTTCACCTCAATCGCGAACATAATTGTACACTTCAGATTGGTGGTAGTGATCAGTGGGGCAACATGACTTCGGGTATGGATTTGATTCGCCGAAGCAATGGTAAGCGCTCTTTCTGCATGACAGTACCACTCATCATGAAATCTGACGGAACAAAGTTTGGTAAGACTGCGGGTGGATCAGTTTGGTTAGATCCTAAGCAAACTTGCCCCTACGACTTCTATCAGTACTGGTTTAATGTGGCCGATGCCGATGTGATTCGTTTTATTAAGTTCTTTACCTTCCTTCCTCAGGATGTCGTAGAAGCACTACAAGCTTCCGTTGAACAAGAACCTCATTTGCGCGAAGCGCAAAAGAAGCTCGCTTGGGAAATGACCACGATGATCCACGGCGAAGAAGAAGCGAAAAAAGCTATTTTTGCGGCTGCCGCACTTTTCGGGCGTGAAGACATTAGAGAAGTCGATGCAATCACTATGGATGCACTTCACAATGCAACCGAAGCTCCAAGTTTTTCTTCACTCGATGAAGTTGAAGGGATTCTCTCGCTCTTGACGGCGAGTGGCTTATGTAAATCATCTGGCGAAGCTCGCAAAATGGTTCAAGGAAATGGCATTAGCTTGAATAATGAAAAGGTAAAAGACTTCAGGTACAAGCCTGTACAAGAAGATCTTATCCATCAAACTTATTTAGTTTTGAGAAAGGGTAAGAAGGATTTTTCGGTAATAAAGTTTACTTAGCTCCTAGAAATTCTTTATCTAACGCTTGCAAAACAAAAGCCGTGTAATATTATTATTTAATGTTATACGGCTTTTGTCGTTATCTTTAGTTGAAACAAACAACTGTTTTTGTTCTCCCCCAATCATGAGAGATTTAATGTGATAAAAATCGGGCTTACCGGTGGCATCGGCTCCGGGAAAAGTACTGCTTTAAGTTTTTTTGAAGAATTTGGTTTCAATGTGCAGGATTGTGATGATGTTGTGGCCGAAATTTATCGCTCATGTGAAGATTTTAGAATGAATTTATTGACTCGTTTTGGCGAGCGAATATTAAGCGAAGGAAAAATAGATAAAAAGAAGATAGCTAAAATAGTTTTTGAAGATGAAAAAGAACGACAATGGCTAAATTCACAACTTCATCAACGAGTAAGGGATGAAGTTAAAAACAATTACCAAGAAGATAAAATCAACATAGTAGCCGTCCCTTTATTACACGAAGCAGGCTGGGACAAGAGTTTCGATTCAACGGTTTGCGTATGGTGTCCCCATACAACTCGTGTCGAACGTTTAAAGCAAAGAGGATTCTCACCACAGCAAAGTCAAGCACGTATTGACGCACAAATGTCGCAAGATGAAAAAATGGAACGATCAAACTTCGCAATTATTAATGATTTTGATATAAACAATTTAAGAGCTCAGTGTTTAGAGCTTAGTAAAAAATTTAAAAGTATAGATAAGAAATAAGGATATATATGTCTGAAGAAAACGCTGAACAAGCAGCAGCTCCAAAGAAAAGAGGGCGTCCGCCCAAGGCCAAAGCAGAAGCAACAAGTACAGAGGCTGCAGCAGCTCCAAAAAAACGAGGCCGCCCGGCAAAAGCTAAAGAAGAAAATACAGCAAGTGCAGCAGCAACTGCTCCAGAAAAAAAAGCTGGCCGTCCCGCTAAAGCTAAAGATGATTCAGCACCGGCTAATCCCAAGCCCGCGACCGAAGAAAAAGCACACAGCTCAGATAATAATAAAAGTTCAGACAAAGCCGTAGAGTCAAAAGATCAGCAAGGCGAATCTACGCAGGTGAATAAAAGCGATTCTTCTAAAGAGAACTCTGATTCAAAACAGAATTCTGGTCAAAACAACCAGAATAATCAGAACAATAACAATCGCCATAACAATAATAATCGTCACAACAACAATAATAACCGTAATAACCAGAATAATCGCAATAAAAACTGGAAGAATAATAACAATAATAAGAACCGCAATCGCAGTAGAAAGCGCAGTCCTTATCATGAACAAGATTTGATGATTGAAGAAGAGGAAGCGGCATTCGAAGGTGGGATTCCAGGGGCTAACCTCTCAGAAATTCAGCAGAAATCTATGGCTGAACTCAATGAGTTAGCTAACGCCCTAGAAGTTGAAGGTGTTGGTTCAATTGGTAAGCAACAGCTCGTTTATGAGATTCTTCAGGCACAAGCGTCTGACCAAGGTATTCTCTATGGTGGCGGTGTTTTAGAAGTTTTTAAAGAAGGCTACGGCTTTTTGCGTTCTTCAGAATACAGCTACATGCCGAGCCCTGAGGATATTTACTTAAGTCCCAAACAGGTGAGACGTTTCTCTCTCCGTACAGGTGATACGGTAATGGGTGCGGTACGTGCAGCTCAAGATCAAGAACGTTTCTTTGCGATGATCAAAGTTGATGCGATTAATGGTGAAGACCCCAAAGAGAAAAAGAATAAAATTCCTTTTGAATCTTTGACTCCAGATTTCCCTGAATACCGTATGCACATGGAAACGGAACCTACAAATCATAGTATGCGTGTCTTGGACTTAGTTGTTCCTGTTGGCGCGGGTCAGCGTGGTCTCATTGTAGCTCCACCTCGTACAGGTAAAACTGTTTTAATGCAGAGTATTGCCAATTCAATTGCGACAAATAATCCAGACTTCCACCTTATTGTTCTCTTAATTGATGAACGTCCAGAGGAAGTAACGGACATGAAGCGCAATGTGAAGGGTGAAGTGATCAGTTCAACTTTCGATGAGCCGCCTACACGCCACGTACAAGTTGCAGAAATGGTTATTGAAAAAGCTAAACGTATGGTTGAGCACGGTAAAAATGTGGTCGTACTTCTCGATAGTATCACTCGTTTGGCTCGTGCATATAATACGGTTCAGCCTCACTCAGGTAAAATCCTTTCGGGTGGTGTAGATGCTAATGCACTTCACAAACCCAAAAGATTCTTTGGTGCAGCACGTCGAATTCAAGAAGGCGGTAGCTTAACAATTCTAGCAACAGCACTCGTTGACACGGGTTCGAAAATGGACGAAGTTATTTTCGAGGAATTTAAAGGTACAGGTAACATGGAAATCTGCCTCGATAGAGGAATGATTGATAAGCGTATCTTCCCTGCCATTAATATCGAGAAATCAGGAGCTCGTAAAGAGGAACTATTGCTCGATCCAAAAGAGAAAGAACTCATGTGGAAGTTGAGGCGTGCGGCTATTTCAATGCCTACAACTGAAGGTATGAAAATTATTCTCAATGGTGTTAAGAAGACAAAGTCCAATGTTGAATTCTTAATGACGATGAATATATAAAATATTTTATTTGCTCGCTCATTAGAGCGAGCTTTTTACTAAACTAGGAGAGAAAGATGAAAAAATTAGCAATGCTCTGCGCATTGATGGTGGTGACAAGCTTAAACGCTTCTCAAGAAATGCTTAAGTTGATGCCAGCAACAAATAAACTCGTAATGCTTTTTGATATTAGCAGAAGTTTACAAATTCCTTTAATTGCAGAAGGTCTTGACGCTGCAAACCAAGATCCTCAAGTTCAACAGTTTATTAAAGCGACTGGCTTTAGCATCAAAGATTGCAAAAAGTTAGCTATGAGCATGGATTTGAATGTAAGCACTGGTCAGCCAAACGAAGCCTCGGCAATTATGTTAGTTGAACTCAACAAATCAGTTGATCTAGACAAAATCATTGCTGCTGGAATGAAAAATAACGCAGCAGTAAAATTCCAAAAACAGGATGTAAACGGTAAAAGTTTCTATCTCTTAGAGAATAAAGAAATGGCGACACCAGGTATGAACGAATTAGGCATGGCGCTTGTTCAAGATAAGCTTTTAGCTGTTGGTGCTCCAGGTGCGGTTAAATCGCAATTAGGTGCTCAAAGTTCGAATAATTTGACGAGCAACGCCAACCTCATGAAGCTTTTAAAAGGTAATGCGGGTGTTTTTACTCTTGCAGTTGATACTTCCGAGCAGGCAGCGCCAGTTCCCGGTCAACAGCCTAGCCCCTTAGCAAGCGTTAAAGGCATAGCTTTAAGTGGCGACATGAAAGAAGGTGACCTGTTTGTTAACTTAAATGCTGAATGCTTCCAAGCAGATCAAGCTGCAGGCCTCATGTTCATGTACAACATGATGGTGGTTCCAAACTTGAGTAGCCCTCAGTCGCCAATTAAAGCGAACGAGTTAACTGCCGTTGCCGACAAGAGCATGGTGAAAGTTCAGCTTCATTTAACAAAAGCTCGTTTAGTTGAGATTCAAAAACAAGTTGAAGCAATGAAACAAGCACAAAGTTTGGGTGCGAGTGCCAATCAAGCACCGATTGGGCAGAATCCCCTCAAATAAGCCTAAAAAAACATAGGCTTAGATTAATGGCAAGATGACCTATTTCATCTTGCCATTATTGTATACGATACTTGTGATTTTAATTAGGACCCAAATTTATGAGGCTCTTCGCTCTAGCCCTGATCTTATTTGTTTTTAACGCTCATGCTGAAAACCCCAAACTCTTTCTCAAAAATGTTCCCATCAACAATAATTTAGTTGTTGGACTTGACCTCGAAGCCATCATTGCTCTGCAAAATAAGTTTGGCCTTACTGAGGCTGATGAACAAATTGAGACCTTCAAAGATTTTATGGGAATCGAACCCAGTCAGCTCAGTTCATTGATAATTGCGGGCAGTGGTGATTTTGCCAACCCCAATAATGAATCGGGCTTCATGCTCCTCAAAGGTAATGCCGCTCTTCACGCTGAGAAAGTTTTACACTCATTCTTCAATAAGCAAGAGGGCATGAAGGCGAAAGAAACCAAGTTTAATAATCACCCAGTCTACCTCGTGGAAACATCACAGATGTCCCAAGATCCTGTGGCTGCGACTCCCGCAATGCCAGTAAAGGATATCTACTTGAGTAACTTGTCTGAAGACACGCTCTTGGTGGGAACCAAAAAATCACTTAAAGAAGTCTTGAGTACGGTTAAGTTTGATAAAATGCTCAATATCACGTCGTCATCACAAATGATGAAAATTATGGATGATGAGCCCGCCTTATTATTTGTTGCTTTTAGTTTCGAAAACTTCCTCAGTACAACAGCGGGCCAAGCTCTTGCGATTAACCCTGTCGCGCAGGGTTTGGATATGGAATCTTTACTTGGCTTAATGTTTAATGCAGACTACAAAAAAGAAACGGGTCACAAGCTCAGTTTAAATTTAAGTTTTTTCTCAATTGATGCGAGAAAAGCTTTCGAAACAAAAGTCAAGCAATTGCGTAATCAGCAACAAGAAGCCATTCAGCATGGTAAGCTCGAAATTAGTGGGGGCTCCAATAAGCTCTCAGTTACTTATAGTCTAAGTGATGAGGACTTGAAGAATACGATTAAATCAATTCGCAGTCAAGTCTCTGGTGTCCCTCTTGAAGAGGTAGAAGAAATTGAAGAAGAATTAGAAATACCAGAAGAGATCGAATAAATCAACAAATGGAGAGGAGTGAAGGATGAGTGTATTAGCTAAAAATCTATTTTTAGTCAAAGAACATGTGGGGATGTTTAAATCGGCTAATAATTATGATATTTACGACCCTGATACGGGAGAGATGATCATGGAATGTCGTGAGAATACTCTAGGGTTTTTTACTAAGTTATTGCGTTTTAGTGATTACAAAAGAATGACGCCCTTTAACGTTGAGATTAGCGATGCTCAAGGAAATTTATTACTTACCGTCAGTCGTGGTGTTTCGATTTTTCTCTCTGATGTCAAAGTTCATGATGGTGAAGGAAAGCTCTTAGGTGGCTTTAAACAAAAGTTTTTCTCTATCGGTGGTAAGTTTGATGTGCAAGATCCCTCAGGAAAAACACTCTGTAATTTGAAAGGCAACTGGACTGGCTGGGATTTTCGTTTCTTAGCAGGTGAACGTCAGCTCGCTCAAGTGTCAAAAGAATGGGCCGGCCTCGGCAAAGAAATGTTTACCAGTGCCGACAATTATGTTTTGAATATTGCGGATGATGTCGCAACAGAAGCCCCTGTTCGCAAGTTAATTATGGCAGCAGTTATGTGCATCGACATGGTACTGAAAGAATAGGCCCGTTCGCAGTAGATCACTGCATATTCAGTCAAAAACTTTTTACCTTAAACCTAAACGAGCGCAGCGAGTGCAACCTAAGGCAACTTGTTGCCGCAACCTAAGCGCGAGCGCCAGCGCCACCTAAGGACGAAGTGCGCCTCCTAAACGAGCGCAGCCTAAGCCGAAGGCGCTCCCCCTCAGACTAAAAATCCAAATCTAAATCCGTGTAGATCGCATCATTCATAGCTTTGAGCCTTTTGTTGTGCTCATATTCACCCGGCATGCCATTAAAGACAAAGCAAACCACTAAATCGTGCTCTGGGTCCACGTAGGCAGCAGAAGATTGATTACCATTATGCCCAAAAGTCTCTTCCGAGCAGTAGCTACCAAAGCTATAGGGGTAGGAACGGTTGTGGCATTTTGAATCGATCATGAAACCTAGGCCCCAGTCAATCGTCTTGTTAAAAGTGAGATCGAGCAAACCTTCGCGTTGGCGAGTTACGAGTTCTTCAACCGTGCGTTCGCTCATCAGGCGTTTGCCTTCGTAACTTCCTTTATAGAGTAACATTTCCATAAATGTGGCTAACTCTTTCATGGGGCCTCGACCAGAAGCGCCGGGACGGACTAAGTTGACGCTATCAAAGTATTTTTCTAGTGAAGAGTAGGGGGTTTGAGTGTCGGTTCGATAGAGACCTGAAATATCGAGGCCTGAATTGAGGTACAGATCTTTTGTCATGCTGATTCCACTGTGCTTCATACCGAGAGGAAGCAAGATCTCTTCTTGGAGGAATTGGTCCAGAGGGCGACCGTCTAGAATTCTGACGATTTCGCCAAGGATTAACCAACTCGTGCCAATGTGGTAACCGGCTTTTTCTCCAGGAGTCCAGTCGCTCTCGATAGGCATTTTTGCGATGGCCGCAACAGTTTCTTCCCAAGTCAGTTTATCCCACTGCAATGGCAGTAGGCGAATGCCGGAAGTATGTGTGAGTAGATGTTTAATTGTAATGCTTTCTTTACCATGGCAGGCAAAAGAGGGGAGGATATTTCCCACCAGCTGATCATAAGTGAGTGAGCGCCGTTCATGTAAAATGGCAATGGCGACTGCTGTGAGCATTTTTGAACAGGACATCCACGGTAAAACTGTATCGGGACTGAGCATTTTTTTCTCATCAATTGAGTCCGGGTGACTCTTGCCAATTGCGAAGTCCGCAAGTTTTTCGGAGTCTTGTGAAATGTATACTTGGGCACCAAAATGCAGATTTGCTTCGATACCTTCGCGAATAACTTTTTGTGTGTTTGAAAATTGCTCTAAGCCGAACATATGTTCTTCCATATAATTTTTATTTTGTGCAACTTAGCAGATTTAGCTATAATTAAAAAAGGAGCTCCTTTGAAAAAAAGCTGTATTTTTCTTCTTCACGGAAGCCGTAAGCCCAAACAGGGCGAAATTGAAGGTATTATTGAATCACTAGAACTCGAAGAGGGCATGCGATCACATATTGCCTACCTCGAATTGCAGGAACCTTCTTTCAGTCATGTCCTCGAGCATTGTAAAGACGATGACGAAGTCCATATCCTTCCGCTATTTGTATTGGAAGGTCGTCATGTGCGAGAAGATATCCCAGAGATTACTGCAGATTTAAAGAAAGAAGCTCCACATATTAACTTTGTTGTTCATCCGCATATAGGTCAATGGTCACTCTTTGTTGAGATGCTCAATAAGAAAATAAAGGATCTCTAAGCGAGCCTTTGCCTTCTATGACAGAAGTTCTCATGAGAAAGCCACAAAAAAAGGCTATCTCAAGGCAGAATTAATATGAAATGCAATTACTTTCCATTCTTGATTATTGAATATTAAAATTTTGGTTTTGAATGAAAGAAAAATTGCAGGAAATCAAAGATTTATACCCCTTTGAGCCTAAAGACTTAAAAGTAGAAGGCCAGCACCGCCTTTCTTATGTAGATGAAGGTGAAGGACAAGTGATGCTCATGGTTCACGGCAATCCTACATGGTCATTCTTTTACCGAGATCTTATTAATGAGTTTTCAAAAACTCACCGAACCGTGGCTCTCGATAATATTGGTTGTGGCACTTCTGACAAGCCACAAGACTATGATTACACTTTAGAAAATCATATTTCGAATTTAGAAAAATTAGTCTTAGCCCTCGATTTAAAAGATATTACGCTTTGTGTTCACGACTGGGGCGGAGCTATTGGCACGGGTATGGCCACGCGTCACCCGGATAGAATTAAAAATATTATCGTTTTCAATACAGCGGCTTTCCGTTCGCAAAATATTCCCAAACGTATCGCACTCTGCCGTGTTCCATTCTTTGGCAAAGTGGCTGTAAGAGCCTTCAATGCTTTTGCGGGTTCCGCAACTTTTATGACCACAGTTAAGCCTTTGACTGATGAAGTGAAGCACGGCTTCTTGTTGCCTTACAACAATTGGGAAAATCGCATTGCCACCCACGAATTTGTTCTCGATATCCCACTCAGTGAAAATCACCGCTCCTACAAAACTTTATTGGCAGTAGAAGAGGGCTTGAGCCAGCTGAAAGATGTTCCCATGACCATTATTTGGGGAAAATATGATTGGTGCTTTGATATGACTTTCCTCGCTAAGTGGAAAGAGTTTTTCCCAAAAGCCAAAGTTCACGAAATGGAAGCGGGTCATTATCTCTTTGAAGATAAAGGCGAAGAAATCATTGAAATCATAAAAGAATTTATTAACAAAAACTAGACTAAGGAAAATAACATGAAAAGACGTTTATTTATTGCAGGTAACTGGAAGTTAAATAAAACTGCTGCTGAAACCACTGAGACAGTAGCTGACCTCAAAGCTAAACTCGCTGACTTTAACGGTTCGCTCGACGTAGCTTTATTTCCTCCATTCCTCTCAATTGCTGCGGGCCAAGCTGCTGCTGCAGGTTCTCCCATCGGTATCGGCGCACAGAACGTTCACTTTGCTGAATCAGGTGCTTACACGGGTGAGCTTTCAGCTGCTATGCTCAAAGAAGCGGGTATTGAGCTCGTTATCATTGGTCACTCTGAGCGTCGTCAGTACTTCGGCGAAACTAACGAGACAGTTAACCTCCGTACAAAAGCGGCTTTAGCTGCTGGCATCAAGCCTTTCGTATGTATCGGTGAAACTCTTGAAGAGCGCGAAGGCGGAAACATGGAGTCTGTTCTTAAAGCTCAGATCGTTGAAGGTTTTGCAGATATCACTGCTGAGCAAATGACTAACCTCGTTGTGGCTTACGAGCCAGTATGGGCAATCGGTACAGGTGTTACGGCAAGTCCAGAGCAAGCACAAGACACTCACGCTTACATCCGTAGCGAATTCGCGGCACTTTACGGTCAAGAAGTGGCTGACAAAGTGATCATTCAGTACGGTGGTTCAGTGAAGCCTGCTAACGTTGCTGAGCTCATGTCTTGCGAAGACATCGACGGTGCATTAGTTGGTGGCGCAAGTCTCAAAGCCGATGATTTTTCAGCTCTCATTTTAAACGCTGCAGCTCTTAGCTAATTGAGCTTGTAAATTATAGGGTCGGCTTTAATGTCTGCCCTATAATTATTACACGGAGAAATTTAATGAGTTCAGTATTACTCGCAATTGTTGTTTTGCTTGCTGTTTTGATCATCGTATCAGTGTTGATGCAACCCTCGAAAGCCGACGGTGGACTTGGCGGTTTAGCCTCGGGCATGACGTCTGATGTTTTGGGTGCTAGCTCAAATGACTTTTTAGCTAAGGCAACTTGGTGGATGTTCGGTATTTTTGTTGTGGCTTGCCTTTTCTTCGGAAAAATGAAAGCAACTGAAAATGCGGAAAAACTTCAAGAGAGGAACACTAAATCGGCTCTCGAACTAACGGTTCCAGCAAAAGCTGAAGAAGCAGCTCCAGCAAAAGCTGAAGAAGCAGCTCCAGCAAAAGCTGAATAAAATATTTCTTTAAAAATAAGATTCTTTTAAAGCTCTATTTAATAGAGCTTTTCTTTGTATTTGACTGAAATCAATGGTTTTATGTCTTTTATAAACATTTGTCGTTCTAATTGATGCCAATAATAATTGGCATTTTTTTTAAGCTACTTGTTGAAATATTATTTTAAATCAATATGTTTATAACGGTGGCTGTCTGATCCTCCTTTCCTCCATACCTCCCCTCCATTTCAGGCAGTCACCCTTTTTTATCCCCCTCCCTCAAAAATATGTCTGAATGATCCACATTGGATTTCAGTATTTCCTACATGAGCCAGTCGCGTTCCTTGCGAATTTGACTCGGGGATTTGTCCGCATGCTTTTTAAAGAAGTGGCTGAAACTCGCACAGTCAACAAACCCACAACTAGCAGCAATCAGTGAAATGGATTGCTCGCTATTCTCCAAGAGTGATTTTGCCTTTTGAAAGCGCAAACTTTTAACATAGGTCATAACGGAACCTAAATCATTGTCTTTAAAGAGTTTGATTAACTTCGTTTTATTCAGTTCAAACTCTTCACAAATGACTTCAATACTCAATTTATCATCGAGGTTATTTTGGATGTACTGTGTAATTTGTTCAATGATGCTTAGGCTGGATTGAGTCTGATCAGACGAAAGTGTTAATCTTTCCAAAATATATTGAGCGGACTTTTCCAGATAACTTTGTGACTTCTGCTGTAAAAAAAAGTCTTCGTAAATGAGTGCTAGACTCAACTCATCGGCTTCCTCTATATAAAGAGCGTCACTATTGGCCTGAATCATCAACACTTTGTGACTCTCGCTAACTTGCTTACACTCAAATTGATTCTCTTTAATCAATTCAAGATCGCCAACTGACCTAGCCCGATTCTCACCTTCACACATAATGACTAGCTCACCTTCTAAAAGTATGAGTAAGTGGCCAGTACTGAGGTCTTTAATATCTGTGGAAAAGCTTTTCATTATGCAATCTACTTGAGACCCTAAAGAAGTCAATTGAAATTTTTAAACAAAAATATTTGTTTATTTGTTGTAATTATCTTCTTTGTCGTTACTATTTAACAATCTTATCTAATAATCAGGAGTTTTATCATGGCCGAAGTTAATCTAAACAAGCTTAAGAAAGTCTACGATGGTGGAGTTATTGCCGTTCACGAATCAGATCTTCATATTGAAGACAAAGAATTTATGGTTTTAGTGGGTCCATCAGGCTGTGGTAAATCAACGACCTTGCGTATGATTGCGGGCCTAGAGGAAATCTCGGGTGGCGAGCTCAAAATTGGTGAGCGCCTGGTCAATGATGTTCCACCTAAAGATCGCGATATTGCCATGGTTTTTCAAAACTACGCTCTTTACCCCCACATGACGGTCTATGATAATATGGCTTTTGGCCTCAAGCTAAGAAAAACGCCTAAAGCGGAAATTGATAAACGTGTTCGTGATGCAGCGGAATCACTCGAACTCAGCGAATACCTTAAACGTAAGCCTAAAGCTCTATCTGGTGGCCAACGTCAGCGTGTGGCATTAGGGCGTGCCATTGTGCGTGACCCCGCAGTTTTCTTATTAGATGAACCACTTTCAAACCTAGATGCTAAAATGCGTGTAAGTATGCGTAAGGAACTCAAGCTACTTCACCAACGCCTGCAAACCACGATGATTTATGTAACGCACGACCAAGTTGAAGCAATGACACTCGGTAACCGCATTTGTGTCATGAGTCACGGTTATATTCAACAGGTGGGTAAACCCTTAGATGTCTATGATTACCCAGTCAATAAATTTGTGGCGGGTTTTATTGGAACACCCACAATGAATTTCCTAGAAGGTGAATTACTTGTGGAAGGGCAGAAAACATTCTTTACCAGTGACCATACACGTATTGAGCTTCCGAGTGACAAAGCCGATAAATGTCAATCTTACCTCGGCAAAGCTACCTTCGGTGTGCGTCCAGAAAAACTGACAATCACTAAAGACAAACCCGAGGGACTCTCTTTCTCTGGTAAAGTCGAATTCATTGAGAAATTAGGTGATACTCAACAAGTATTCTTAAAAGTAGGGGAGCAATCAGTTACGGCATCGGCAGAGGCACATTTTGATATTGAAGCGGGAGATGATGTGTATTTACTTCCCGACATGGAGAGAATTCATATCTTCGCGGGTGAAGGCGAGAATAACATCACGCTTTAAAAGTTGTTACAAGTCAATCGGAACTTGACTCTACATTCATCACGAGTCACTTTCAGTAGCCTCAAAGTTCATGCTATCTACGAGCGCGGGCTTCCAAAGTTATAACTACCATACAATAGAAGTCCCATCCCAATTTAAAAATTGACCATTTTGTTCGGGTGTTATCTTAGTGAGAACTGAATAAATTCTTTGAGCACTGAGCTCAGGACTATAGAGTTTGTCGGGGCGTACCTTGAAGGGTTTTGACATGGCGGAATCAGTTGTTCCTGGATGAATAGAAACAATACAGGCTTGACGATTTTTACGTTTCCATTCTATCGAGAGGTTGTGGATGAACATATTCAGTGCAGCCTTACTCATGCGATACGAGTACCAACCACCTAGGGAATTATCACCGATGCTTCCCACCATTGCCGACAATGAAGCCCAGAAAAAACTTTCTTTACCTTCAATGTGATTTTCCAGTGCTTGAGCTAACTTTATGTGAGATAAAACATTTACATTCATGCTATGTTGCAGCCATTTAGCGCTAATTTCACTCAATTGTTTTTCAGGCATATTCTCCCCATTATGCAGGATGCCCGCACATTGGATCACCCCATGAAAATTGAGTTTTTGTTCGTCTAATTGGATTTTGAAAGACTCATAACTTTCTTCATTGAGTAAATCAACACAAAATTGTTGTTCATTTGCTGACTTAGCACTTCGGCTCAAGCTCCATACATAATAATTCTCTTTCTCAAAGTGGATCCTTAAGGCTTTACCTAGAGCGCCGTCAGCCCCGGCAATGAGTATATTTTTTCGTGTGTTCATACACTAATTAAGCCGAAGCGTAGGTCTCCACAAAAAACCGATCCGTGTACTTAGCATTGCAGCCATGATGGCTATCCATAATTCGATGAATGCGCTTGCGTAGCATCGTTTTCTTAGCGGGAATACTTAAGTGAATCATGCCCCGTTGCAAATCCTGCCAGAGATCATCAATAGCTTTTTCTTCTGCCTCACTCACGATGCGGTGGATTTTACGGGAAATCATTGACCACACACCATGTTCCACTCCCGTAGGGTCAAAGGCTTTAATTCCTGAGGGACCATTTAGAATATAAAATTTACTTGAATCTAAACCCTCTTGCTTGAGTTCCTCTAGGGTTTCTAGAAAGTCTTGTTCGGATTCAAAATCACAGGAAATTCGATTCACTTCATAAGCGACATACTTCTTTGGGTATTGGGTATAATCTTTCATTTTTCAACTTCTCCTTATTTATAAGTTTATAATAATAAATAACTTAAGATTTTTCTTAAAAACAAATGTGAGCTCTAAAAACTCCATCCAACTCTGAGCGCTATCTTTCACTAAACCCTTGATTAGATAGATTTATAAATTTGCAATTTTTTTCATGGAGTCCTAAAATCGCAATCATAATTGATTGATAAATTAGTCAATACTGAGGCTTTAAATGCCTCTATTTCTAGAAATGTCAACAAAGTTATCTTTAGTGCACATTTGATTTTTAATAAGTAGGGCTCACTGATTAAGATATAAATGACTTATATACAATGAGATAAGTGTAATTCATGCTATGTTATATGTAAACAAAACCCCTCAAAACAGTCATTAGGTTTGCATAAGATGTATAAAAATACGGGCTCAGAGCCCAAAATGGCCAATTTACCTTATTTTCTAGATGGTACACTCAATATCAATAATCGCTGGGTCAAGTTAGCGGCAATAATACCTTGGACAGATGTCGAAGAAATTTATGCACTAAATTTCACCAGTCATACTGGGCCCAAAGCTCTTCCTGCAAGAACTGCATTTGGTTCCCTTATCATTCAAGTAAAGCTAAGTTTAACTGATGAAGAAACGGTAGAAATGATTTCTGAAAATCCCTATCTTCAATATTTCTTGGGCTTTGAAAGATATAAACAGGAAGCACCTTTTGATTCGAGCATGATGACTCATTTTCGAAAGCGTTTTGGCGCTCAGGACATTAAAGACATTGACGAACTCCTGCATACAGCGACACGTAAAAAAGAAGAGGATCTATGATGATTCAGACAATGATCCTCCATCAAATAAGGGTCTTTAATTGTTGATGCCAGTGTGTTCCTGCTGATATTCACTACCCAACTGACCTTGGGTTGCTAAATAAAGCCCGTGAAAAACTGAGGAAGTAATCGATATCCTTTGGTGTCATCGCTCAAATACAGAAGATAAAGTTAAGCCTCGAACTTATCGTGAAGATGGCAGGAAAAGCTTTTTAAGTATTGTTCTAAAAAAACGTGTTTCGAAAAAGAAAAGACGTGAGGTGATTAACAGACAACTCCATTGCGTAAGGAGGAACCTCGCCAGTATAGATGAACTCAAAAAGTATGCCGATCTTACTCTATTGAAGCCTAGTTTATATCGTGAACTTCTGGTGATCGGGACACTTTATCAGCAACAGCAATACATGTACGATAACAAAGTAACAAGCGTAGATGATCGCATCGTAAGTATTCATCAACCACATATCCGTCCCATAGTTCGGGGGAAGGCGGGAGCTCATACGGAATTCGGAGCAAAAATATCTATCAGTGTGGTCGATGGCTGGACCTTTACCGATACGATTAGCTTTGACTCTTATAATGAAGGGACCGAACTGATTTCACAAATTGAAAAATACAAAGAACGATTCGGTTATTATCCCGAATCAACACATGCTGACAAAATCTACCGAAACAAAGAAAATCGAGCACATTGTAAAAAGCATGGGATAAGGATAAGTGGTCCCAGTCTTGGAAGGCCTCCCAAAGATGAAAAATTACGTAAAGAACAAAAGGATATACAACGCCAAGATGAAGCTATAAGAAACCAAGTAGAAGGCTGTTTTGGTGTAGCCAAAAGACGCTATAAACTCGATCGCATTTTCACGAAAATTAAAGCGTCGTCTGAAACACTTATTGCTTTAATATTCATGGTGATGAACTTGGACAAGGCATTAGCCTTTTTATCACTTTTTGGCCAATATTATAAGCAGCTATTAGAACATTTTCTTAACTTTATAAGTATCATTAGCCAGGGTGAGCATCTCAAAAGACGAGTCATTCAGTAAGGCCTAAGTAGACAAAGTATGGCTTGTTAATTCTAATGTTAATATTATTTTAATTTAAAATGACTGATTGAATTTTTTTTAAACTCAAAATTGAGTAAATCATTAATCAGACCATAGATTATTAAACAAATTAGTATATGAGGCTTTGCCGTGAAAAAAGTTATTAATAGTAGCCCTTCACCAGTGAGTCATAAAGTATTAAAAAAGAGTAAAAAATCAGTGCTTGTTAAAAAACTAGTGGTAAAGAAGCTGAGTAAAGACCTGAAAACAATTAAAACGTCTCGGCTACTTTCATAATTAGAAGGGATCTAAGTGTGAAAATCCCTCAATATATAAGTGATTATTTCCACACACTGGTAGAATAATGACTGATTTCGTATACTAATCCATCTCTGTTCATTAATATAAAGTTCTATTTATCATGAGTTTGTGTATTTTTTTATGATTGTTGTTCCAGTTTATGCTACTTATCTTTTTATAACTTTAATAAGGAGATAGAATAATGAAACTTAGCCAAACCTCACTTGTAAGTTCAAGCTTTTTTAGTGAAACAAAAAAATATAAAAAGAACCCTGTACTCCAGAAGATCTCTTACTTTGTGTTTAAAATGGGATGGTCTGGTCGTAGTCGAATCTTTTAGATTGAGGTGATAAAATGAAACTTAATCATACCGCAGTTAAATGGGTAAATGAACCGAGTGAACCTAGAATTACAAGTCTAAAAATTTTAAAGACTAAGCGGGTCTTAGCAAAAGATTGCAGTTTATGCAGCGAAAATTGGATTTACTCAGAAAAGAGCCCTGTAAAAGCTTTTATTAAAAAACTTTTTTTCTGCTCAAAACGCTACTGCACCTGTGTACGTGATTAATGGATTGAATTTTTCAGTCGATACGGTCAAAACGTTCAACAAGAACCTTTTCCCGATAGTCAAAAATTTCTTTGAGTTTGCTCTCAATCGTTAATTTATTCAGTAGGGGGGCAATCAGTTTGAAGGGGGGCATATAGTGAATTTCATCCGTACATAAAACACCACCAGCTATTTCTTCAAAAAAGTGTTTATGGTGCCAAAATTTATAGGGCCCAAAGCGCTGCTCATCCACAAAAAATTCACCTTGGCGCACATGCGTTATTTCGGTGACCCACTTGACTTTAAAATTAAAGAGCGGGCTCACTGTGTAGGCGATGATTTGCCCTTCATACATCTCTTTACCTCCTCCCTCAATAATATCAAAACCCATGTAATCGGGTGTAATGACTTTTAGGTTTTCGGGGGCAGAGAAAAAATCCCAACATTGCTCTTTACTGACTTTTAGCTTGATCTGACGATAGAGTTTATACATAAAGGTGACTTTGATTTTTATTTTGAATAAATGCCAAAATCAATAAAAACAAATGCATCACTCAAGAACTTGAATTTCTCATCAACTTAATCAAAAAGAATCCAATAAGCTGAATGAAATATAAAATGGACCATGATAAAATATCAAAATGAGCTCTATTTTAGTAAAAATTAATCACAATGAGTTTATATGGATTACCACGCTGAAGAAAAGCCATCCACTGAAAGCACCTTGCAGCAACGCAAAGAGCAAGCTAAAAAAGATTTTATGAACATGAGTAGTGCTCAGCAAGCAAAAATCTTAAGACAACATAATCCCGAAGCCCTAGCCAAAATCGATCGCGAAATTGCCGCAAAAGAAGTCCGTTTTAAAAAAATCTCCCGCGTCTTCACTTTCCTTCTCGTCGCCGTCATCTTCTACATCCTCATTCTTAAATAATTTAGATCGCTTCACTTGGGACCGCTAAGCTCCAGCTTGGCAATTACGAATAAAAAGATCGCTGCACCTGGGACCGCCAAGCTCCAGCTTGGCAATTGCGGATAAAAAACCACTACGTTCAAAGATCGCTCATTACATTCACTGCAGATCGGGCTTCGCCCTGCAGTTGTTAGTTTTAAATTGTCCAATCGTAGATTTTTCTAACTGTGGAATCGTCAACTCAGGCCATCGGGCGTAATCTCAACTACTTCGTTCCGTCAATTCAGTGCTTTAGCGCGTCAACTCAGAAGCTCCGCTTCGTTTACTCGGTCCCCCTACCACCTGCCACCTAAGCGTCAGTCCTTTTAACTTTTGTGTCATTGCACACTCAGACCAATGGCGCTTGCAAATGACAAAAAGATTAAACCTAAACGAGCGAAGCGAGTGCAACTCAAGCCGAAGGCGTTCCCTTCAATTAAAAATTATCGCTCCGCCCCCTAAGCACGAAGTGCGCCTCCTGCTCTTATTTCGACCAGTACCAACTAGTGACGTTATAGCGGTGTTGCACTGAAGGATTAGCTTTAAATTTTTCGACCCAGTGTTCGGATCCTTTTGAGGACGGGTCAAATAAGATGCAGCGATTATAAAGAGGGCTAATCATTAGAGGATCATCGCCGCTACTTTTAAAAGTGAGCTCACCTCCAGAATGATAGTTCCAACTTTTATTTAAGTAGAGCAGCATGCAGACTTCTCTTCCGGGTGAATCATCAGCGTGTTGCTCAACAAAGTCGTCAGGACCTAAGCGAAAATAGTTCGTATTAATTTCTGGATCAGCAACCGTCTTATCAGTTAAGTGTACATTGAAAATACCTGATAAGAAGGACATGAATTCACCCCCACGTAAAAAGAATAAAAAGTCTTGAGCTAAACTGGGTTTGAGCATTTTTCCTTGCCAAAGATCGCGCTGAACAAAACGTTGATCATAGCTGGTTTTTTGCCATTCATCCTGATCGACATATAAAGAGGAGTAGCTATGCCTTTGACTTTTCCAATAATGTTCTTGCTGTAAAATCTTTACGACGGCATCGAGTTGATCTTCATTAAATAACTTATCGATCACAAGGTGGTTTGGGCAGGAATTTAACAAAGATTCGCGGTAGGTCACTACAGCAGAATTGCTTGTTCGCTCATGATTCAACCACATGAAAAACCTCCCTTATCGACCAAAACCAAAAAATTAATACTAAAGAGATGAACATAAGTCCTATTCTTTAATCTTTAAAATTCTTAAATGGAAATAATTTGATTAGAGCGCTGCACTTGGGATCGCCAAGCTCCAGCTTGGCAATTGCGAATAAAAAACCACTTCGCTGCACTTGGGACCGCCAAGCTCCAGCTTGGCAATTGCGAATAAAAAACCACTACGCTCAAAGATCTCTTCGCTGCAAGATCGTTCGCGTTGCTCACTGCAGATCGCTCATTTCATTCACTGCAGATCGGACTTCGCCCTTCAGTCATCAGTTAAAAACCTGTCACCTAAGCCGAAGGCGCCACCAAGAAGCTTTGCTTCGTTACCTAAGCTCGGAACGAGCTGTCAAGTCCTGAAAAATAGTTGTCACTTTTGTTTATGTTAATTGACTAATATTTATGCACATTGTGTTTCATGAACAACACTTGGAAATGAATATTCCAAAGCTGTATGAGGGCGACAATTATTGTATAAGTAAATAGCCTGCTTAATTGCTTTTTTAGCATCTTTAAAGTTCTTAAATGTTTCGCGTAAATGATATTCATACTTCAGTATTCCGTTGACTCTTTCAGCTTTTGAATTTTCATAGCAATGGTTTTCTTCAGTCATACTGACAGGAAGATTTCTATTCGTCAAGATTTCAATGTAATCGTGACAGCAGTACTGAGACCCACGGTCAGAGTGATGGATGGGGTATGACCCTTTTGGGAGACTTTTTAAAGCCATCTTTAATGCTTTGATACATCCTACAGCTTCTAAACTCTCTCCCACATTATAAGCAATAATTTTTCTAGAGAAGGCATCTGTGATTAACGCTAGATAAACAAAGCTTTTTGCAACTCTGATGTAGGTTATATCACAAACCCACACCTGGTTAGGTGCGGTTAACACCTTATCCTTTATTAGATTTTTGTAGACTTTAAAACGATGCCTAGAGTCAGTAGTTCGACAGTACTTCCTCTTTCTTTTGATTAATAGGCGTTCTTCGCGAGCTATATCGAATAAGCGATCTCGTCCTATCTGTATAGAATTCTCTTTGAAGTTATCTACTAACATATTCTGCAGCTTTCGAATTCCGAGCTCAGATTGAATGCAACGTTGTTCTTTAATAAGATCGATCACAAGTTTTCTATCTACTTCTTTTTTGGTGCTTAAAGATTTATTTTTATAGAAATTTTGCCGACTCATATGGAGGTGATTACAAAGTTGTTTAACAGTAAAGTGGCTATTCATTGATCTGACTCTTTTGACCGCTTCACACCGACTTTTTTTTTGAAGGCTTCTTTATCAGATACGCCGAACTCATCACAAGCTATATCAAAGTAAGCTTTATTCATAACATCACTTATCGCTAGTTCGGTTACTGTTTTCTCTAACTCAGCAATATGCTTTTTAAGAGCTTTAATCTCATCAATATCATTTTCTGTTTCCACTTTAATCACCTTTGGTAATAAGTCTGTTCTACCATACTTTTTGACCCAGGCTCTTACTGTACAAGAGCCTGATATCCCATAAGCTTGGCTCGCTTCTCCACAGCTTATAAATTTACCTTTGGAGATCTCGTTTACCACTTTTTGTTTAAATGATTCACTATATCTTATTGTATCTTTCATAGGTTTTTCCTATTTTAGATGACAACCTATATCAGGACAAGACAGCACCTCCTGCTACCTGATTCCTGAAACCTTGTAATTGTCTAACTGTGGAAACGTCAACTCAGGAACTTCGTTCCGTAATCTTAGGACTCAGTCCGTGAATTCAGCGCTTTAGCGCGTCAACTCAGAAGCTTAGCTTCATTACCTAAGCCGAAGGCGCAACCTAAGGCAACTTGTTGCCGCACCCCAAGCTCGGTACGAGCGCAACCTAAGGATCTCTGCTCCGCCTCCTTGAGCGTAGCGATCCTCCCGTGAGTTTACTCTGTCTTGTGGATTGCTTGGGCTTGGAGCTTTCTTTTATCATTTGGCATGACCTAGTGGAGTAATTAGGACTTTCTATCCCCCATCAATACTTTTCGCAATTTATTTGTAAGGACTGTCAATGAAAGAAGAATTTTCTTGTCGTCCGGGTTGTGGCGCTTGTTGTACTGCCATTAGTATTTCTGCGGCTATCCCTGGAGTTAATGGGGTGAAGCTAGCGGGTCAACGATGTCCTCAGCTCGATGAAGATAATCTCTGCTTGCTCTGGGATAATCCTCTGAGGCCCAAAGTTTGTAATAGCTATCAGGCTTCACGGGAATATTGCGGAGATAGCAATAGCGAAGCTTTGAAGCTTTTAGAAAGCCTAGAAACAGCAACGAATGGCTAGGAGTGGAAGACCGCTTCCTTGGGACCACCAAGCTCAAAGATCGTTCATTTCAGTCACTGCAAGACCGCTACGCTGAAAGAGTCAAGAGAGTTAGCTAGAAGGGGGGCAGTTATCGGTTAAAAGCTGGGCTTTTCTGAGTGCACTTGCAAGTAGGTTTTTGTCTTAATTCATAACTTTTTGATACCACGCTGGTTTTCTTTTTTCTAAAACCTGCAAATAGGTTTTTTCACAGTAGTTAGTCCTCGTTTTCCAGCATCGGTACATAATTCTTATCCATTTGTATGCTAAAGCTCTTAAGATGCAAAAATGAGGCATATTGAGAGCTTTTTTGTGATAATAAAATTCATGAGCCCAGATAGATGATCGGATTGAATTGTTAGCAAATTCCACAAAGCTAAGCTGAGTGAATCTATCACACAAAAGCCTCCTTCTCACAATATTCATCTTTCCACTCTGAATTGTTACAGGTGCTACTTCACTAGTCTTTAAGACTTCTTCTACTGATTGAAAACGTTCTCTATCATCTCCAAAGAAAGCCATGAGTCGAGGTCCAATACTTGGTCCTGCTCCTGGAAAGGAATGAAATAGTTCATAGTCCTCATGTTCTGTATAGATCTTCAAAATCTTTTTCTCATAAGCTTTAATAACTTCATTCAAGCTTTTGATTCGCACACAGAATTGTCGAGCTACGAATACATAACAGTCTAACTCATCTTTATCGTGTACAACAACAATAGAACTACGTAAGGCTTTAACTCTTTCTTTTGTTTTTTTACTACTGGTACTTCTCTTATTAAAAAATTTCGTGATCCCAATTTGATGGGCATTAAGAATCGACTGCGGACTTGGATACTTATCTAGGAATTCCATAAATATTTCTGCGTACAGATGGTTGCCAACTACTTTAAGGGCTTGTGGATAATAAATTTTAAGCAACGCAGTTAATTGATTAGTTAAACTTGTTCGATCATCCACTAAATTTCTTCTGCGAAGAGTTAACTTTTTCAGACTTCCCTTTGAGAAGGAAGAGTCAGCTTTATTAACTTTATTCCGATACGGGCGTATACCCGCTAAAGATTTAGGGCTCTAAAAATAGCATGGGACATCCCTTATATTAATTGTGAAAAAGCAAAAACAATAAGGAGTATCCCATGATATCAGATACAATAAATCGTAAAGAAGGCAGTAGCAAACGACTTGCGCTCAGAAGTAATACCTCAACCCTGGTTAATGTCATTGTTGAGGGAACCAGTTGCTCACGCTTTGAATCAGAAGTCATAGCCGACAAAGCAGTGGAGGTATTTGGCATCGGCCCATATAGTCCAGACGCCGAACTGCAGCCAGGTCAAATGAAATGGAAGGCAATAAGTGCTTTGGAACCTGCGGGAAAACCTCTAGCAGCTTGTCAATTCAAAATCATCACCCTTACGGTTCACCAGCTTGAGGATGATCAAGAAGTGTATTTGAAGTATGGCCGCTCAGCCAAGCGAGCCAATCAAATTGTTCGGATGTGTGAGGAATGCTATGATCAGGAGTGTTTACTGACTCAGGAAGATTTAGCTTGCATACTGGATTGTGATGTAAAAACGGTGCGCAATGACATTCGTGATTATCAAAAGAAACATGAATGCCTTGTTCCAACCCGGGGAAACAAAAAAGATATCGGCCCAGGTATTACCCACAGAACAAAAGCCATAGAGAAGTTTATCCAAGGTGAATGTCCCGAGGATATAGCCCGTAATATGCAACATTCTCTCAGGGCTATAGAGCGTTATATCACATCTTTTTGTCGTATAGTCCATTGTCAAAGCGAAGTTTCTGATACTTTGAAAACATCCTTGATCGTAGGTTGTTCATTAGCTTTGACCAACAAATGCCTTGACCTTCGAGATCAGTATATGAAAACAGCTGCGTACCGTGAGCGCTTGGAAGAAATACAGACTATGGGCACCCGTTTTTGGGAAAGTGTAGACTCTAAAAAAAAGGCTGGGCAATAGACATGAAAGATAAACTCGTTAATAAAAAAGAGTCGAAACCTGAGCCAGCCTGGACTAAAAAGGATTTTAAAGCTGTACTCATGAATTTCTTTCTTCAGCATTGTCCGCAGCTCGGTGGCGAGCTCTTAGTAGAACGTCTTGTTTTAGAGCTCATTAAAACTATTGAAACCTATTATCCCGCAACAGAAAGAATGAAAATGGGACAAGCTTTGTGGTACGCAGTTGATGCCGCAGAAACAGCCGGTTATGGCAAAGCCCTTGAACGATGTAAGCTCGTTCCTGTTGTTTTAGATATGATTCACGATGATGATATTGAAGCGTATTTAGCCAAGGAGAAGAAACGTAAACGCAATATAACGAAGGTTGTTCGAATCTTTGATCAAACTTATCAACAGGGAGGCGTCTTAACCCTTGCTGATGCTGGCTCCATCATGGGGCTTTCTCCAAGTACAATCTCTTCATATCTAAGAGAATATGAAAAAGAACATAACAGATTGGTCCCTCGGCGAGGTACAATTCATGATCTTGGTCCCACGCTGACTCATAAGCGTATTATTTGTATAAAACATTGTTATGAAGGAAAGTCTATTGAACAAACCGCTCGGGAAACAACACACTCAGTTCGAGCTGTTACGCGATATACCAATGATTTCAAAAGAGTTCAGACTTGCTTAAAGGAAGGTTGGAAAGTCGAAAAAATAGCTGCCGCTACAGGATTATCGAAATCTTTGACTCAGGAGTATATAGATCTAATTGAAAATAAACCACAGGAGGAGACAGAAGGCTGATTAAGAGCTAAAATCAACTACAGGGTATGTTCCCTTGCGGGCATAGACCCTTATTTTAGTACCGAAGGTGGGACTTGAACCCACACGACCGAAGCCGGGGGATTTTGAATCTACTTATGGGTAAAAAAAGAAGTACTTTTATTACACTTATCGAATGTTTCGTACTTAAATAGTACTCAGTTCATAATGGTTCATTTCAGTGCATAAAAAAGCAAAGTGCTACAAAAGTGCTACAAAACCAAATTCTCTACACTCGTGTTTTTGACAATTCTCCGAAACGCGAAAGACACTCTATTTCTAGACTTAATCATCATTCGAAACTGACTTTGAGTTAGCTTTCCCATGACTCAATGATTTTCTCTTGACTACGAATACTAAACACCCATTCTCTTCCTAGCTTCTTCTTTTCAAAGAGGCCCAAAGCCACTAAATCATTGAGTACGCTAGCTGCAGTGTTATAGGAACAATTGAGGTTGTCTTTTACGTTCATAGCTGTAAATGTTAGTGCCCCTTTATTCTTAGCCACCTGGAAGACCGTTTTTTGCTTTTCGTTGAGTTTACCAAATAAACCCGATGCCCATAACCAATTATTGAATTGAGCTTCTTGCTTGAGAGTTTTTTGGTATGAATTTTTAAACTCATTTATAGCTCTAAAAACTATATCACTTTGATAATCTAAGAAATAAGTTAAATCCATATCATCGGTTTCAGTATAAAGGTAACTTTTCCCATACTTGACCGGGGCCTGCTTTAATAAAAGACTAATAGCAATATATCTAAAGGCCGAAAAATCATTTTTAAACAGGTACCAATAAAAAAGGGCCCTAGCGACTCGACCATTACCGTCTCTAAACGGATGTTCATAGCCGATAGAAAAATGTAAGGTTATCGCCTTTAACAGAGGATGCAGATAACTGTCGCTGTTGATATCGTCATGAGCTTGATTCGTCCATTCTGTAAGTTTTTCCAATCGTTGCTCCAGCCCTTCCGCTGGCGGAGGCGTGTGCACAGTGTTCCCATCAGCATCCACGACTTCAACGTCGTCCGAGTTTCTAAGAACACCCGGAAAGTAATGATCGTCATCTATGTCTTCAACACCAACTTTGTGAATCTCTAAAATCAAGTCTAGCGATAATTCCTTGTGCCTATTCTGCCAAGTAAATTGCATCATCTTAAAATTACCTAGAATCATTTTTTCATCAGGCGTTCTAGGTTTTCTTTTGCGTTTAAGCATATCTTTAGCAATTTTGGTCGTCGTAGCAGCACCCTCTAATTGACTACTACTTATAGCCTCATCTTCAATCAAGTCATTCAGAAGATATTCCAGATGCTTTTCTTCGCCAATTTTACTACACATCCATTCTAGAGAGGCCGTCGTTGTATTTCGATCCGTTTCAGACATGGCCTTTTGAATTGTAGGGGTTAAATAATAATGACAGGCCTGCACAGGCTCACCGATTTCGATAAGCTTCTTCAATTGTTTCTCTCTGGCACTTTTAATAACTGACCAAACTAGATCTTCATCTAAGCCCTTGGGGATTCGATAGGTTATTTCATCAAAAGGTAGGTAGCGTCCTTTACTATCTACAGGCGAAAATAACTCCAGATACTGTCCCAGCAGATCCGGGGAATCTTCGGAGATACAGTTAAATGGATTTTGAACTCTTGTCTTTGGAGGAAACTTCATTGTTTATATCTCAATTATCATTCATTTTGAAATAACAATACACCCATAATCTTAAGTTGTCTCAATTATCATTGAAATTGAAATGAATATTTTTATCTTTTTAATCCCTTGGAGCATTCAGCCAGGGAATTCAAGTAAATCACCTCTTTTGGAGACAGGAAAAATAAGTCTCCATTCTTTATCTTTTCGATCTATGCGTCATATTGATTTCATTAATTATAGGATGCTCTATGGAACTCGATTTTATTTTATTAGCTAATCAGCACTTGCAGACTGATTGGCGCAAGCCAAGCAAACGCCTTGGTAAAGCTCAGGAAGAACTTCAGCAAAAAACAAACACTCATTTCGATTTATCACCTCAAGAAGCCTTATTCCATTTAGCTTTTGTGGACGAGTTTAGTCAGCTATCTAGTAATCTTCATTTTTGGCGACGCTTTGCACTTTATTTTGTCGAGACTCTACGTATGACTCCTTCCCTCGAAGAGTTCCGTGACAAACAAGTCATCGCGCCTGATCAGACGCAACTCAGCAAGCTCATTGATAGCGCGCCTTTTTTTAGTGGTTCCGAATATCTGAATTCCGACTGCTTAGAATTTCACTGGCAAGCCCTCAACAATTATTTCTCCGACAAGATCAAAAAATTCAAAGGCAGCTGTTCCGAGTTCTTTCAGCAATTCAACCCCGATATTCATCTCATTGGCAAAATCTATTTTCACCTCGTGGAGAATAAAAAAGGCGCTAGCCCCTTTGCCTTCATGGCGACTTATTCTGCGGGTCTCAATGATCAGGGCACGGTGCGCCACCGGCCTTTGAGTTACGCTTTAACTGAATATGAGAAAGATCAGGAGAAACTTATCGAGCTTTTGAGCACGGTTCAAAACGCAGCTGAAGAAAGTCCTTATCTAAAGACAGTTCTCGAGTCTGGCGAACTCTTTTATCCATTGGGACTCAGTCCAGAAGATTGCTTTACCTTCCTAAGCGAGATCCCACTCTACGAAGCTCAGGGTATTCAATGCCGCGTGCCCAATTGGTGGCGCAGCGGTCAGAAGGGAGCCTCCTTAAATGTCAGCTTTGGCGAGAAGAAAAAATCGCTTGTTGGAATTGAATCACTCATCGACTTCCATGCCTCGATTCATCTCGATGGTCTGGAACTCACACTTGAAGAAGCGCAGGAGATCTTAAAGAGCTCACAAGGTTTATCTTTCATCAAAGGTAAATGGGTAACCGTAGATCACGATAAGCTCAGTAAAGCCCTGCAAAATTGGCAGGATGCAAACGAACTCATGGATGGCGATCTTCGCTTGGGCGATGCGCTTCGCTTAGTTCTTTCCAATGGCGATAATTTACTTGGCGCCACAGTTGCGGACGAAGAAGTCGAGGTCTCCTGTGGAACCTGGCTCAATGAAGTATTAGAGAAAATGCGTTCTCCAGAGCTTCTCAAAGAAGCTAAGGTTCACAAGGACTTTCAAGCCACCCTGCGACCTTATCAGCAACTCGGCCTAAATTGGCTAACTGTGCTCGATTCGCTACAGTTCGGTGCTTGCTTAGCCGATGATATGGGACTCGGAAAAACGGTTCAAGTCATCGCCTTGCTCAATGGTCTTCGTCGTAAAAAAACTAGCAGTACTTCACTTTTAGTCGTGCCCGCTTCGTTGATTCACAACTGGGCGGGTGAATTATTGAAATTTGCCCCCAAGATTAAATTTGCTATTGCTCACCCCGGCGGAGGTGACTTCCTCTTAGGCAAAGATGAAAATATTGAGGATTTCAATCTCATTATCACAACTTATGGTTTAGTGAAACGTGATAAGCGACTCAAGGAACAGCTCTGGCATTACGTTATCTTGGATGAAGCCCAAGCTATTAAAAATGCCGGCACAGCACAAACTAAGGCGGTTAAGGCTCTTCAAAGTAAAAATCGCTTGGCACTCACTGGTACGCCTATAGAAAACTCCCTGGGTGATCTCTGGTCTTTATTCGACTTCCTCAACCCCGGTTTACTGGGCAATAAAAAAGAGTTCACCCGCTTAGCAAAATCAAAAGACCTATCTCGCATACGTCAGGTCATTAGTCCCTATATCCTACGCCGTTTAAAAACTGATAAATCTATTATAGTGGACTTGCCTGACAAAGTGGAAATCAATAGCTTTGCCGAATTGAGTAAAGAGCAACTGGTACACTATAAATCCGAAGTTGATAAGCTACGCGAAGCAATCGCAGATAGCGAGGGCATTCAGCGTAAGGGTCTCGTTTTATCCTCACTCATGAAGTTCAAGCAGATTTGTAATCACCCCGATCAATTTCTTGGCGGAGGCCCCTACAAGACCACCGAGAGTGGTAAGTTCCAACGCCTCATGGAAATTTGTGAAACCATCAAAGAAAAACGTGAGAAAGTTCTTGTCTTCACGCAGTTTAAAGAAATTACCGAGGAATTAGCCAAATTCATGGAGAGCTATTTTGGCCATTCAGGACTCGTTTTACACGGCTCGATTTCAGTCAAAAAACGTAAAGAAATGGTAGCTCGTTTTCAGAGCGATGAATACGTGCCTTTCTTCATCTTATCCATCAAAGCAGGGGGGACGGGTTTGAACTTAACCGCTGCAAATCATGTCGTTCACTTCGACCGTTGGTGGAACCCTGCGGTAGAGAATCAGGCGACCGACCGTGCCTTCCGTATCGGCCAGAAAAAGAACGTCATGGTTCATAAGTTTGTTTGTAAGGGTACAATCGAAGAAAAAATCTCCACCATGCTCGAAGATAAGCAAAAAATCTCCGACGAAGTCCTCAGCTCTAGTGGTGAAGCCGCCTTCATTACCGAAATGGAGAACGATGAGCTCATTGAACTCTTTAGCCTCAGCGGAGAGCCGTCATGAGTCGCTACGGTAACTACGGTGGTTTTGGTGAATACGAAAGTAAGGCTCAAAAACTCGCTAAATCAAAAAAGAAGATTGCCGCCCTCAAAAAGAAAAATCCAGATATCGAACCCATCCTCATCGAGGGACGCCTACTTGCTAGAACCTGGTGGGGCAAAGCTTGGAATGCTAACTTAGAGAAATACTCCGATCTTAGTAACCGCCTCGAACGTGGACGCAGTTATGTCCGCAACGGCTCGATTCTCGATCTGCAAATTCACGCCGGTTATATCACAGCTCAGATCATGGGATCGGGTTCCAGTATCTATAAATGCCGCGTCGATATAAGTCCACTCTCAGAAAAAACCTGGCAAATCATTAAAAAACAAAGCTCCGGTAGCATCGCTTCTATAGGTGAATTACTGTCCGGAAAATTCCCCAAGGAAATGCAGGAGCTCTTCGCCGCCAAGAGTGATGGCCTTTTTCCCGCATCTAGCGAAATTAAAAAATCTTGTGATTGCCCCGACTACGCCAGTTTGTGCAAACACCTTGCCGCGACACTTTATGGTATCGGTGCTCGTTTTGATCATAAGCCTGAACTCATCTTCACCCTGCGTGGTATTGATTCAAGCGAACTAGTGAGTGCTGTTGTCGAAAGCCACAAGGACGACCTCATAAGCCGCGCCAAAAAAGCGAATAAAGAACGTCAGCTCAAACTTAAAGATAAGCAATTATCCAAGCTCTTTGACATAGATTTCGAAATGCCTGATTAAGTTTTTAAGTAGCCTTTTGGGTAAGACTCAAGCCTTATGATAAGGGCGGTTTTTATGCTTTTGTTTCACATTGATATTGCCCCGGATTATACCTCTAAGAGGCACAGAAAAACACAATTTTCACGAGGGGGCTGTAGCCTAGTGTTTTTGAGGCGTAAATACTTTATTATAAGTCAAGTGAGTGAAAGTAAATAATTGACCTACGGCTTCGGAGTGCATTGTTATGAACTGAGATGAATAGAGGAGAACTCAATGCAAAGTTTCACATAGAAAACGTCATGTATCAGATCTTAGAATTGATATAAGGCTTTTACGGTTTTGACGCCAATTAGAATCATCCATTGATTCTAACAGAGACAGCAAATGATCGGTATTCAGGTGCTGTTTTTTAGTGCTAGTTGGTTCAAGCCATTTACGAGTAGATTCGACGTCGATGTGGGTGTAGTGGCGGGTCATGGCAGGAGAACCATGCCCGACGATGGCTTGGACGATGGATTGGGGTACACCATTCTTAGCGCATTCACTAACAAAGGTATGGCGAAAAGAATGGAAGCCAACTTTTCCATCTGTTATTTTTAGATCAGTGAAGAGGTCCTGGATATAGCGGCTGAGACTATATTGGTCACGTGAGTAGAGTGCAGCCATTTGAGGTAAAAGATATACACTTGGTTTACCTTTTTGCTTGATCCATAAAAAGATTTTTTTGAGCTCGCTGAGAATAGGGAGCTGAATGACTTTTTCTTGTTTAGCAGTTTTGGACGGCATAAAAGTGAGTATATCTCGATCTAGGTCGATATCAGCCCACTTTAATAAGGCTGCATCTTTAAGGCGCATGCCAGTGTAAATTCCTATATTGCATAGAGCCCAGTCATCAGACTTCGGGAGATTTTTTAATAAATCAATTTCTTCACTATTTAGTTCACGCCATGATTTTTTTTGTTGGCGCTTAGTAGCGAAGCCATCGAAAGGGTTAATGTGAACACCACATTCTTTGCCCACAGTCATAAAGTAACGTTTCAAGAAGTTATTATATTTGTT
Source organism: Lentisphaera araneosa HTCC2155 (assembly GCF_000170755.1). Classification (NCBI taxonomy): domain Bacteria; kingdom Pseudomonadati; phylum Lentisphaerota; class Lentisphaeria; order Lentisphaerales; family Lentisphaeraceae; genus Lentisphaera; species Lentisphaera araneosa. Next base: position 31,100 of record NZ_ABCK01000005.1, on the reverse strand, counting down.
ATAGGTGCCAGAAGCCACGGTTAAATTTTCTAAGAATTCATCTGCCATGGCAGCGTTGATTTCATCGACATATTCCAGGTTAGAATAATGTTTCTCTAAGAATTTTACTAATTTGGACCAATATTGTGAATAGCGTACCAAAGTTAAGTCACCGCTATCGAGACGTTTTTTTGATTTGTTGTAAATCGACCAACCATCTTTTATAGGAATCCGCTTGTCGGAAACCAAGCCTTTAGCTTTAGCAATAAACTCTGCGGCTTCTAATTCACTGTTAGCTTTTGAGGGAGCTAAGAGATCTTTGGCTTTTTTATCAGCTTCAAGTTTATTTTTTGTTTTACGTGAGACTGTCTTTTTCTTGCCGTTTACTGAGAAACGAAGGTAGTAGGTATCACCTCGTTTAAATATGTTTCCTTGACCTTTTGCGCGTGCCATAATTATTTACTTCAGCTCCATTCATATCAGTTCTACTCTGATCATAAGTTTACTACAAAAAAAAGCAAAGTGCTACATAAGTGCTACAAAATGAATTATTTCGGCAAAGAAAAAGCCTCAGTAACTTGTGTAAGTTACTGAGGCTTAGCGTAGTACCGAAGGTGGGACTTGAACCCACACGACCGAAGCCGGGGGATTTTGAAGCCATAGCATAAGCACAAATCACTTTTTCTAAAAGTCTTTCTGGTCAACGTTTTTTAATGTAGCCTAAAACCTTAGGGTACCCACTTAATTTCAAGGAGCCTTAAGTTCAAAACCACCATCCAGAATGAAGCGGCGCAACAACTTATCGACTTCAATATTCATCTTGATAATTGATAAGGAGTTTCCGTCTCTAGCTTCGAAATATGATTTCGCTAAAGCTTTATCAACAGAGTTTTTTAAATCATCTAAGCGACCGTATTCGTTAATAGTCTTCTCATTCACTCCAATCGTCATAAGTTCGACTAGCTTTGCTTCATCTAAGTTAAAAGCCTTAACGATAGCTTTGATCTGCTCTGCTTCGACCTGAGTTTGATACTCTGTTATGTAATCTCTAAAATTTCTTCCAGGTTGAATTTGCAGTGCCCCTTTCTGGATTTCATGAAGCAGTATATTGGCATATTTCTGCTCTTCCTGAGAAAGAGATGCAAATGACTTATGAAGTTCATTTTGTGTCTGCTCGACTTCCTCAGGGGAAGAGGCTTCTTGCTTTAAGACTCTTAAGTACTTTTCAAAACGACTATTCATATAGTCCGTATCAATTTTACCCGTATCAATTTCCGTAATGTGCGAATAGACATCATAGGGAATTGCAGGAGCACCTGATCCAGCACCTTCACCTGTTCCACTCTCAAAAAGTTCTTTATAACGTTGAACAAGAGCATGGTAGATGGGCTCATCAAACGCGAGTTCAATCGTAGATTTTTCAAAAGTATAAACCGTCTTATCCCAATCAAAGCCCTGAATATTAGCGGCATCTAAATGATCATTAAAATCCTTAAACAATTTAGCGAATTGAGCACAAACAGACGAGTCCGAAGGAAGCTTTTCAAACTCCTTTATCTCGGCATTCTCAAAGAGCTCCTCAATTTCTGAATAAAGCGCATTCATCTTTTCGAGATTCTTTTCAAGAGGATCAACAAAAAGGCCAATCTTCTTGTCGCCCGAGTAGGCTTTCACCGCATCATCAATATTGCGTTCCATTGTATGTGGGTAACGATAATAACGAATAGTCCCAAATGGCTTATTCGGACCAAACAAACGATTGGTACGCGAGAAAGCCTGGATGATATTCTCATATTCTAAAAGCTTATCTATGTAGAGCGTATTTAGCCACTTTGAATCGAATCCAGTAAGCATTTGATTAACCACTATCAGTAAATCCAACTGCTGATCGTTCTCCAATCTCTTATAGCTTTCTTTATGTGCTAGGCGGTTTGATAAATCTTTTTTAAACTTAGCATGCCTCGCAAAATCAAATTTTTGATTATACAAAGTATTATAGTCAGTCATGATTTCCTCTAAGCCCTTCTGCTTAAATAAGACATCACCATTGTTCGTATCGTCATTATCAATATTAGGGTCAAATAAAGCCGAAATTTTCAAGTCTGGCTTAGCCACTTTAAAACGACGGTAATACTGAATAGCTTCAGAAATACTACTGGTGGCAAAAATGGCATGGAACTTATTGCCCTGACTATATTGTGTCCAGTTACTCACAATATCATCGACTACCGCCTGCGGATGCTCATCTCCCAAATATTGCGCTTTAGGAATATAATCTTCAATGCCTTTAACCCATTTGCCCAATTCATCTTTATAACCAGCCATCGGCACATTATTCATGTAGTGATTATAAACTTCTGTCTTTTTCTCATCCGCAAAGACTTCTTCTTCCGAGCCAGCCTTGGCTTTTTCTAAAGCAATCGCTCTGCGTAAATCCTTATCTTTAAAAGTAGAAACCTTATAAGGATCAAAACCCAATACGTTTTTATCTCGGATACCATCCGCAATGGTGTAGCGATGTAATTCATTACCAAAGATATCGCTTGTCGTGCTATTGTTTTTCTTATTTTCTTCATCAATGGGCGTACCTGTAAAACCAAAGAAGAGAGCTTCCGAAAATGTCTTTTTAATAACGCTTAGCATATCACCAAACGTTGAGCGATGAGCTTCATCAATAATAAAAACGACTCTTTTTTCGCGAATTAACCTTATATCTTCACTATTTGTCGCTTTACTAATGTCATCTACATCTTCAAAGACATTACTCATTTTTTGAATTGAGCTAACAATAAGTATATCTTTAGCATTTTTGAGCTTATCGACCAACATATCGGTATTATCAGTCGCTTGTACGTCATCCTTATCATCAGCAAAGTTTTCGTACTGCTCTAAAGACTGAGTTCCTAACTCTATGCGATCCATTAAGAAAACCACTTTATCCGCATTGTTAGACTGAGCAATCAATTGAGCAGATTTAAAGCTCGTCATCGTTTTTCCCGAGCCAGTGGTGTGCCAGATAAAACCGCCTAAACTATCACTGTGTGATCCATTCTCATGCCACTTATGTTTTGCTACTGCAGATGATATCTCCTTAGCTGCATTGTATTGATAACTGCGCATGACTTTCAAAATGCCATCACTATTATCTGCCACTGTATAGTAACCTATTAACTCGTGAGCCATGGGAATAGAAATGAGCGTCTCTGCAATTTTTTTCCAATCATTCATGGGCTCATTATTAAAATCCGCCCAATTAAAGAAATAATCGCTATTGAACTTCCCATCGCTTCCTGTATTCGCAAAATACTTAGTCTCTTCAGGAGTCATGGCGACAAAAACTTGTACTAAGGAAAAGAGACCTGTAAAAATTCCTTCGGCGGAGTACTTCTGGATTTGATTACTCGCTTGATTAACTGAGATCCCACTGCGCTTAAGCTCCAAATGAATCACTGGCATACCATTGATCAGCAGCATCAAATCACCACGGCGATCATTAAAGAGTTTCGACCCTCGTTTGAATTTGGGTTGCTGAACAATTTGGTAGCGACTTTGACCCGCAGCAATTTCCTGACGGTCATATATCTTTAAGCTCACTTCTTTGCCTAAGTGAAGTTTGTCCTCTGGATTATCGCGCTTTATGGAAACTGTTTTCCCATTAATAAAGTTATTGAGTTTCAAAGGAGTCTTTAATTCAGTAATTTGCTCGATGATCTGCTGCATCTCACCACCTGTAAGTGGCACATCATTGAGGCGATCAATATCCCGATTATTCTCAAATAGAATATTCGCCCAGTTTTTTAGTAAATCTTCTTCCCTTGGGTTCTTGATAACTTCATTTTCCCAACCTTTATCTTTCAGTACTGCGATAAGGGCTTCTTCAAATTCTGCTTCTGTTTTAAATGTGCTCATACCATTCCCCCTATACAAACATCTTGCTCAAGCAAGCTTGTTTAATGTTCTGAAGTTTTTGAATTTGTTGATCGTGCTGGCTTATTAAATTGTCGAGAGATTTAAAGTAAGAACCAATTTTTTCTTGTTCTTGGATTTTCTCCGGTAGGCTCAATCCCAAATTCATCATGACTGATGCATTAAGTTTAGCTCGTCCGCCTCCAACTAAAAACGGTTCAATATCTATTTGTGAAATGGCATACTTAAGATACAGGGTGGAGGTCTTGTAGTTTTTCCCCTGAAGAACATGTGCATGATTATTAACCCATATTTTTCCAGTAACATAATTGATGGGATAATTTTTCAGATCATTAGCACCGTCCTCTGCTAATAAGACATATTCGCCTTCATGAGTGAAGCCTTCAACATAATCTTGAATACCATTAGCCCCGTAATATGGTGTCACACCAGCTATTCTATCTTTTGCTGTTATAGGAACCCTAGAGTTATCGTGTTTAGTAGCAACTTCGTCTAAAGTTTGAAATTCCCAATCACCACTAAAACCTTTGAAACGAATTTCTGGCACTGACTGCCCCGCTTGTGGGAACATCTTTTTGAGCATCGCTTTTTTAATATTTTGGAGCTTCTTATGCTTTTCTTGATGATTATTAATCAACTTATCGACTTGCTGAAAGTACTTACCGATTTTGGCTTGTTCTTGTTTATCCACAGGAAATGAAACGGTAAAGATTGAGACATCCTTTTTAGTCAGTTGAGGCTGAGCGCTACCGAATGTAATGGTACTAATTTGTCTCCTGCCAAGTGGCGACATCAATAAACAGGTTATAAAAGTAGGGGTCAGCATATTTTTACAACGAATAATTAACATTCCCGAATTAATGCGTGCAAATGGTATTTCTTGATGAATCTCACCACTATACCAAGCAACATTCCCGACTGAACCTCTTGATGTTATGATAATATCATCAAGAGATAACATGCCGTTACCCATCGCATCGGATTTTTTCTTTATTATATATTGATTAGTATTAAATATAAAACCGCTTTTAGTAACATTGGATGCATTTAGAAAAAGGGTATGTCCACTTGTGTTCAAGTCATCTCCACTGGGATAGTTACTACCTCGATCTCCATCAATTATATCTGCAACTTCCATCAATGGGCTTTCTTTCCAACATCCATTTAATCCTTTAAATCTTAAAACTGGTTCTACAGAATTATTATGCATATCAAGAACCTTCAAATAGTTTTTGTAGCTCAGTCATTCCTTCAAGGTCGAATTCATTCCCAGTAAGTTCACTCATCAAGCCAAGGAGAGACTGCTCTGTTTCTCTAATCTTACTCTCAACTTCTCCATAAGTCACCGCATACTTATCGGCCAAGATTTGAACTTGATTAGCCAAATTAGAAATAAGCGAGTCAGATAATTCGTCGATTTCTTGGACTAAGGGACAGATCCACTTGAGTTTCAGAAGCTCATTGACGCCTTCATCAGAAAGATTTTCGATAGTATCTTTCGTTTTTGAGTGAAGAGCCAGCTCAGCCTCTTTAAGGGCTTTTTTGACTTTCTTCTCTTCTGCAATTAAATCGGCGACTTGGATAATTTTAGCTTCGTAACTTTCTTCGGGGAAAGCTCCTTGCTTTTTAGCCTCCGCTTTGAACTGCTTAGCTTCTTTAGCCACTATGGTATTTACAAAACCATCCTGACTTTCTTTGATGCTTTCGCCTTCTTTATCTTCTTCGGAGAGTGAATCCAAAATCTCTTCAAGACATCCCGATATTTCTGCGAGGCGATTTTCTTGCGCTCGTAAAGCCTCTAAGTCATCGGCAAGAAGTGTCTCCTGCACAAGAGTAAATGGCAAGATATGACCTGCCCAGCCGTCTTGCACCGTGACATCTTTACCACTTTTCTTTTTGGTCACCATATTGGCATCAACTTGCTTAGTCGCTTCAAAGCCTTCGGTCTGCATCATTTCCAAATCGTTTGATATGACTTGCCAATAATTATTGAGAATCTGATAAGCCGCATAACGATCCACTAATTCAACTGAACTCAAGCGATCAAAAAGTTCTTCCGCCAAAGTCGCTTCATGGCGATCGCGATTTATGCTTTGCCAATTTGTAATTAGCTGATTTTCAAGTGATTCATCAAAGCCGGTAAAAGTTTCTTGGTAAGACTTTTTGAAATTCACCAAATCAGAATGCTCGGTGATGCTCTGCCTAACGAGGCTCGATTCCACGGCCAAGTTGGAATAAGCTTCATTTTTCGGGCTAAATAAGGTTTTTCGTAAGTCAGAGAAAGCTGACCAATAGGATTTTAATTGATCTATTTCACTATTGGGAATGCCCCCTAACATCGTAGCGTGGAGATCCCAGTTTTCAGCATCTTCGGATGAATCTACATAACGAGGGATATTCAGGTTATATTCATTCTCACGAATCTCAGATTTTTTAACAAGTCTAGAGAATTTATCTCTATCATCTCGATTAATCACCGTATCAACAACTCGTTTGATGTCTGAGGCTTGAAGCTTATTACTTTTACCTTCTTTGATAAAGTGCTTAGAAGCATCAACTATTAAGACATCATCACCTTGTCTTTTTTGTCTTAGAACTAAAATGATTGTCGGGATCCCTGTGCCAAAGAAGATATTTGCAGGTAAGCCGATAATCGTTTCGATGTGATTATTTTCAATGAGTTGTTTACGGATCTCGCCTTCTTCCCCAACGCGGAAAAGAACCCCATGAGGCAAGACAATACTCATAATGCCATCTGGCTTGACGTGATACAGGTCGTGAAGTAGGAAAGCAAAATCTGCCTTCGTTTTCGGGGCTAATCCAAAACGCGCATAACGTGGGTCGGTTTCTTTATTAACCGAGTCCCACTTTTGTGAATAAGGCGGGTTGGAGACAACCGCATCGACACGAAGGTGCCGGTAAGAACCATGTGGATCATTGTCATCGAAGTAAGGCCAATCTTCTTCTAAGGTATCACCATTTCGAACTTCAATATTATTGGGAAGGATACCACGCATAATGAGGTTCATACGGGTTAAGTTATAAGTATTTCCTTTTAATTCCTGGGCATAATATTTAATACTGTCTTTATTCTCGATGTATTTAGCTACCGAAGTACCGATATTTATCAATAGAGAACCTGAACCACTTGTAGGGTCGTAGATCTCGATTGTTTCATTTCCTTTGAGGTGGTGAGCCGTAATTTCGGACATAAGTAAAGAGACTTCATGCGGAGTATAAAATTCGCCTGCTTTCTTACCTGCATTAGCGGCAAATTTTTCGATTAGGTATTCATAGATAAAACCAAGAACATCATAGCCTTGTTGACCGTCCATGGGAATATTCTTAATGAGGTGTAAAAGGTCATTAATCGCTTTCGTTTGCTTCTGAGCACTTTCACCAAGTTTACTTAAACCCGTCTCCAGAGTATTAAAAATTCCATCAAAAAGCTTTTTATGATTGGGGTGAATCAAACGCCCAAAAGCAGATAAGGCATCACGCACATTCGCAACAGTAAATTCCGTTTCAGGTTTCAACCAAGTAGAAAACAAATCATCGTAAGAAATGAAGTAGCCAAGTTCTTGCTTAAAGTAATCTACTGTAGCCTCATCCTCTTCATTTAACCCCTCAATATCTTCCTCTGTCATTCCTTGCTCAAGGGCAAAATTGGTGAGCTGAACGGAAAGATATTTATAGAAGATAAAGCCCAGGATATAATCTTTATACTCATTCGCTTCGATCTTAGATCGCATCTGGTTCGCAGACTCCCAGATTTTTGCTGCTAACTCTTGTTTATTCATGTGTGGTCTTTTTTCCTAGTAAAATTTTAGTAAATCACTCAGCATCACGCTTTGAGTTTGTTTCGTAAAGTTTTTGGGTAATGGCACCCTTATAAATCTCTTCATTCAAAAACTGTAAAAGCTTCTTAGCTTTGGTTTTATCGGTTGGGAATATTATTTGCTCATGTCCCGCAGATGTATCAATTTCGATTTCTACCTCATAACCACTTGCATCACCTCTTATTTGGCTAGGTGTGTAGCTATCCAAAACGCCAGAGTCTTTAAGCATGGAAAAACGGGTTTTGAACCACTGACTAGCTTTATGTGCTAAAGCTTCAGGTCTATCGATAGAAATATTATCATGTTGTAAAATTTCAATAATTTGAGTCTCAGTCACTTCTCTATAGAAGTCACCTAAAGGCAAGAAAACGTTAGTTGTTCGGAAGTTTTGAAAAAGAAGCTTTAGCTCATCTTTAAAGACAACCGCATCTAATTTATTCCCTAAAGTTAAGCCTGGTTTATTGGAGCTTGTATAAGTGTCACTTGCCAGGAACAAAGATCTTCCTGGTTGAATAATATGAGACTTCATGAATTTTTGAAAAAGCATCAACTCATTACCTTCTTCATCTTGAGCAAAAGCTATTATCGCTTTTACAGAATTGAGCTGGTCAGCGCAGGAGGCTATTGAGGTTAAATTACGAGTGTGCTCGCGGCTAATATTTAAGTGTTCGAGGAGCTCAAAGTCATTAATCACAAAACGTTCATCATCATTAGGGGTGTAACCAGCAGAAAAAACAACCTCCTGTGTCTCCGAGGTAAAAGCAAGGTATTGTTCAGTCCACAAGACTTCTAAGCTTTCTTGTAAATCCCTGTGAATTGGGATACGTAATAGTGACTCTTCATTATTTCTTTTTATATAAGTGGTTAACTGTAAGTTACGTAACATTTATTTTCCCTCAACTTCTATTCGGATATTATGCGCAATCTCAACTGTATCTATATTAGAATTTGGCGTTCTTACTTCATTTTTTGTAATAAGTAAATAACTTAGTCCATCATCGCTTTTGACACTGTAAAAATGAAAACCCAGAAAGCCCATTACAGGATTGAAGTGAAAAGCATTTGCATGGGCAAGGGTAAAGAAAATAACGCCAATGATATACGCGCCGGTAAACCACTCGCCTGTAAAAGAAAGCTTATCGGAAGAAATAAACGGTAGTAGATAGGTTAATAAAAATGCCAGCATTTCTTTGTCTTTACTTTCAAATTCTTTGATTGTAAAAGTATTGATTCCTGGTCCCTTAGTTCTTAAATAAGTTAATAGCCCCCAACAGATCAAAATAAGCAATAACGCTATAACTAGCCATTGCCAATAAGCTTGTTTAGTCGCCCATTTATTGATGGCCACGGCCCCGAGCAAAGGGGACAATGATGTTGCTATTAGCAGCAACTTAGCAAAAGTATTCATAAATCCCTCCCATAAATTTCACTTACCTCCTTCTGAGGCTCCACCGGCCTTAATCCATTGATCCACTGCGTCCTTTTTGAATTTCCAGTGACGTCCAACTTTGTGGCCTGGCATCTTTTTTTCATCAGAAGCTAGCCAGCGATCTTCCACAAGTTTTCTCCCAAGTTGATATCCAAATTAGATCATAAAGAAAAAAGGTATCATGTTAATGGAGACGATCAAGTATAAATAAAGATGCGAAACGAGTCTTTGTGCTTTTTATCGTTTGACAACTTTTTATATATCTTGATTAATCTCGAGTCCAAATGAGCTCAGGATTTTTATATATCTCCCCAAAGACAATAGCATTTTGTTGGTATTTCTGGCCAAGTTGAATAGCATCGTCACGAGATATTCCAGTAATTAAAAAACTATCTTCACCGGAATACTCTCCAGAGGGATCTATACCTTTTCCTGATATAACCTGTATATCTTGTACGTTTAAATCCTCTAATAGCGTTTGATTACGACTGTGATTCTCGGTATCGGTTGTTTCATTTAGAGAATAAGGATTCCACGCAGTTATAAAGGCCCAAGTGTTATGATTAGAAGCCTTTAGAAAAGAATTTAACTGGGGGTTATTAATACCTATTTTTATCGATGTTGTAAGTTCTTTATCAAAAACCTGATATTCGGCTTTAAGATAGTTTTCGATGTGCTGTTCTTTAGTCATAATACGTTCCATTACTCATTTTTGTATTTTGGCCGAATGGCGTATACCTATAAAGGAAGTGTAAACCTATTCTTTAGTTAAGTTTTTTCGATATCTGTATTCAAAGTAGAAGCTATTTACTAGGAAAGAAATAGTTTAACAGTTAGTTTTAACCTAGAGAAATCAAATCAAAGAGAAACAATGAATAAATACGATGTTATTGGCGATGTTCATGGTTATGCGGATGAACTGGAAGTACTGCTGAAGAAGTTAGGTTATCAGAAAATTTCAGGAGTGTATCGTCACCCACAAGGACGGCAAGTGATTTTTATTGGTGATCTTATTGATAAGGGTCCAAAGATTCGCCAAGTTTTAGAAATAGCCAAGTCGATGTGTGATGAAGGAACCGCTCTGGCGGTGCTAGGGAACCATGAGTACAATGCGATTTGTTATCATACTATGGATCGTTCAGGTTTGTCTCCTTTGCGCGCCAATGAGGGTAATAATCTCACCCAACATCAAGAAACACTACTGGCTTTTAAAGAACATGAGTCCGAATGGAAGACGTACTTAAAATGGTTTCGATCTTTGCCGATCTACTTGAACTTAGAAGGACTTAATATTGTTCATGCCTGTTGGGATGAAAAGTATATAGGCTTCTTAGAAAACCAACAAAATAATTATGGTGCACACGCCCTGAAAGACGATGAATTCCTTTACGCTTCCGCGATAAAGAATAGTAAGGAATACAATGCCATTGAAAACTTACTTAAGGGCAAAGAAGTTGGTTTACCAGAAGGGAAGTGTTTCTTGGATAAAGGAAATAATGAACGTTCGAGAATCCGTACTCAGTGGTGGCTTAGTAAGCCAGATTTAATCGATGTAAAGAGTTCCATGGAGATAGCACTCACAGTGCCTGAGGTATCTCAAGCATCACTTCAAGATGTTGAATTTGATTTTGGACAAATGAAAGAGGGTTTTATAGGTTTACCTAATACGGGTTTGACTCTTGTGGGGCATTACACTTTTAAAAATGAGGCAGCACCGATTAATGAACGAATTGCTTGTCTAGATTATAGCGGAGCCAAGGCGCTGATGGCCTATAGCTGGAGCGGTGAACCCACTCTATTAAAAGAAAATTTTACCATGGTGTAAGCGAATGGATAGAGCAATAGAAAAGTGTCGAAGTGATTGGGAAGAGGTCTGTGCGGATTACGAGATTGAAGAAAACCTTCGTATACGCTTACATCGTTGCTTTTCTTGGGCGGCAAGAATTGAGCCTCATCAAGGTAATGATTCGCTAGATGAAGCGTTTTTATCCGCGTGGTTAGCCTTCAATAGCCTGTTTGCTCGTATAGATGCTAACACAAACCAGTTCCTTCCTGAGAAAGAGAGCATGACTGAGTTTCTTCAACAGGTTTTACGCATTGATCGACAGAATAAGATCAAGCAATTCCTCGGTGAAAGTAAATGGCAAATGGAGCAATTGCTTCAATGTAAATTCCTTCAACAGAGCTTTTGGCGTGACCTCGGTGAAGATCAGAGTTCAAGCACATTTAAAGATAGCTTTAGTTTCTTTCGCCGTAAGGGGGAAGATGTCGTACTCAAACAAGTCTTATTGAGAATCTACCTAATGCGAAATCAACTTGTTCATGGTGGCGCGACTTATGGGTCTAAAATGAATCGTCACACGCTCATGCTATGCCTTTTCGTCCTACAACCCTTCCTAAACTGCATTATCGATATCCTAGTTCACGAGGGCTCAGACGTGAACCTCGGCTCGCTCCCATATCCACCAGTGAGATAAACACATGTTAATAGAATTATATAAAATTTAAGAGAAGGAAAACTTTATGAGTATTATCAGGAATTTAGTTTTGTTTATGAGCCTGTCTTCATTGGTCTGTGCAGAAGAACTGAAAGACGTAGGAGGTGATTTTAGTCATCAACCTGAGTTTACTTGTGTTGAGAATTATGAGGGCTCAGAAGCCAAAGTCCGAGTCACTTGCGAAAACAAAACTTGGTCAATTCAGTTCCAAACTGAAGGTTGGTCAAATGAAGTCCAAGACTATGCCAAGTTTGTTGGAACTGGTGGCGGCGGTGTAGCCCAGATCTTCCAAGAAGATGTCAATAATGATGGAGTCAAAGAATTCGTGACCGTACTCTATAAGGGCGAAGGCAATGGTGATGAAGTCTTCTGGAACGAAGTCATTTTCTGGTTCAAAGATGGCACGCAAAAGCGAACGTGGGTAAAAGACTTTGATCACAAAAAGATGAGGCACTACCTCAAAACCATCAAGCCTAAACTCAGCGCACCCAAAGCCGTTTAAAGCTCATCTAGGCGCGCCTAAGGCCTCTTGATTAAGGTGGCAGCAAGAACGTATACGTAAGAGTTGGTTATGAAATAAAACGACTTGTTTCAAAATTGAGCTCAAATACAAGCCTTGACGATTTTTTAGACAATGGCGTAATGGCGATGCCTCGGTGTGTTTTAACTATATTACAAGGCTAATCAAAGGCTTATGTAAATCGAAGCTAACTCAAATAAAAAGTAGCGTTGAAAAATGCGTGTAAAAATTGAGTTAGAGACAAAAAAGCCCACTTAAACTTGGCAGTATAAGTGGACTGGCTATTTTTGACTTTAGCCTCTAGTCAAATTTGATCTTTATATCCCGTAATCATCCATTTCCTCTTCCCACTCATCAAGTAGATCTTCTAAGTCACCAGCATTCTCATCAGTGTAAAAAGTGATTTTATCTCGATCAGGACAAATATAGTGTGAGAGTTCTGAAACCATTTTTTTAGCAACTATTTCATCTGGAATATGGCCTATGAATGTATCTCTTGCTAAGTCTATAAAGTCTACTCGTTCTTGATCACTTGAGATTGGAACATCAAGAGCGTCAACCATCAAATTATCGATCCAATAATCACCATGGAAATCTCCATAGTTGGGAATGACTTCTCTTAATATATTGGGTAAATGATATTGGTCATTATATGGAATGTGTGGCAAGGGTTTCATAAGTAAAAAATATTTTGTATAGTGGACCAAATACGAGAAATTAAAAAACTCGATGAGATCATCTAGAATCCAAAATAATTTTTTCCATGTCCATAGAGATGCGTAATCAGTGATTTCTAATACGTCAACCGTATTTAAAATTGGCTGAATCGTCTCCCATAGTAAAATACAATTTTTGTCTGAGATATTATGTACATGCATATGGGAATTTATTAGCCACCAAAGCATATGGATCACGCTGTTATCAAATGATGAATAATGCAGTTTTTTGTGATTCTGGAAAGCGATTCTATAAAATTCGCAAATCAGTATCAACTTAAATTTAAGAGCTTGTGGAAAGTCATCAAAATCAGTAGCACATTCATTTTTTAAAACAGTTTTTAACTTCTCCAAAATAGATTGTTTATACATTTTGCTTTTTTGATAGGAACTAATGGTTTTGAGATCCGTCGTAAACCAAAGGTCATTTAGAATTTCTTTGATTAATTCATTCTCACTTTGAATAATAGTAGTGTTATTTTTCATATTTAAGTTCCGTAATGTGAATTGATTCAATGAGGTGTGAGAGAATCCAGCCACTCATGAAAATAGCTGGATTATAATCAGGTTTTTAATGACTACATTCGTCCTCACTTGAAGAATGATTCATCTTCAGATAATGAAGGTCTTCCAGTATATCTTCACAATATGTTAAACGTTTTTTATGGTAATCCATCAGGCACCGCATCAGCAGAACTGACGGCTCAACTGGGAAATGGTGTGGACAAATATCACGGAGTGTCTGATACACCGGCAAAAAATCGTTGCTACAGATAATAAGCTCAGCGATATTCTGATAATTTGCAGCTTTGTAATATGGGTCACGATAATTGAGCTTGCAAAGGTTAGCCCATATAGTTAAATGTTTACAACGGATATGATGGCAACCGGAAGCATAACTTTCTTCAGCAAGGTAATTAATTAGATTAATTTGCGGTAGCAGAAAATCCTCAAATGTTCGGAATTGCTTATACTTTCCGAAGTGAATAGCTTGATAAATCAAGTAATAATGAAGGATGGCGAGCTTGCCATGAGTAATGTGTGTAAGTCGTTTGTCTGCCTGCCACCTTATTAACATTTTTCCAAAGTGCTCAATGATGTTTGTGGTTGTTTTGTTTTTCCATTGAGTAGTCTCGAATTTCACGATTGCTTTTGCGATGGATGAAGGCACACCCAGCGCATTCAGTGTTTGTTGTATTAGTGTTGCGTAATTCATTATTAATCCTTGATTTAAAGTTATTTTTTTATAAAAACTGTGGTAAGCATGATTTTTAATAGGGGGGGACTCTGTAATAGATACGAGTCAATAACTAATTTGATCTCAAAGAGAAGTCTAAGATGCTTGTTGATAATTAACCCTTACATCCTGGGTATATAGTTATCTTATAATTTATCCCGAGTGGAGTTCGAGAAATCTACTTATAATTGAACCCTTGGTTCGGCCTTACTGATTGGGGCTAGTTATAATTATGAATGCGAACATTCTAGTTAAATCTATGGTAGTCAAGCTTTTCATTTTCCTTAAAAAGACCTGACCACACCGACACATTTTTTCTTTGCGGCAATCTCACCGCGCCGGTATCTTTGCGTTTCACTATTGGCGGTTAAGTAGATGTAGTTGGGATCATAGCTATAGAGGCCAAGTAATAAAGTACTGTCCTTGAGTTCAATAATAATTAAGTCTTGCTCCTGCAGCAATTTTACATCTTTCGCGATGATGAGATCGCCGGATACAATACTTGATTCATTAAGTACTTTGTTCGTTTTATAAAAAACGCAATCGGGGTGAGATATATTATGTATAAGATCCATCTGTGCGGAAGACTCAATACGAGTTAAGTCCTTTATTGAATCTTCGTTCTTAAGTATAGTAATAAGCTCATGCACCCGAAGCTCATGCGCTATAAGAGGCTGAATTTTTTTATAAGTGCTATCTCGCATTGACGAGGCAGTCCCATTTAACCATCGAGCTATCTGAGGCTGCGAAACTCCGACTAATTGAGCCAGTTGATTTTGGCTGATTTCTTCTTTATCCATGTAGATTTTGATCGCGGCAATGAGTGGAGTTGTTATTTTCATTTTTAGGTTCCTTGATTTTAAGACGTATTCGTTATATACTTAAACTAAAGTATAATAAACGAATAATCAAGGGGAGAAGAATAAAAAGATCATCAATTTCCTAAATCAGATAAAAAAGTAACTGAAATAAGAAAGAGAATCAAGCTGAAATCGAAGGAACAAAAATATGAGCAGAAAAGCCAATACATTGGAAGCTGGGAATTGTACAGGTCAATTCACGTATAGTAGGAATTTGTATATAGCAATAAAAGCTACTTTTGCTAATACAGGTGTAAAAGGGACCACGAGTGAATTGGAACTAGCTTTTGAAATATGTAACAGGCTCTTGCACACGACACCCAAGGGCGCTTTTTTTGATAAAAAACCATCATATCGAAAGCGGATTTTTGGTAAGGTAGCCAAAGCATTGTGTGAGGCCAAGCTAATCGAATGTGTTGATAATAGATGTCATTATAAGTCAGAGGCTAAGAATAAACCACCGGAGAAACACAGGTACCTACCTCAAGTCTTATTATATAAAGCAGTTATGCTTGGATATCACAGCACAACATTAAATGGGGTGAAGACTCACAAGTATGTTAAAAGAGACTTCTCATGTCAGATTATATTAAATAATGAATCAGGTGTTCCTTTGGGTTGGACAGGGCAACTAATGAAAAAATATCAACAAGGGGATACTGGACTTATTTTCAGTTTTAAATTTTTTTTGAATATATTAGACCGTGAAAAATGCGATTACGAAAAATACCGATTAATGCAAAGTACTTTTAGTGCCATCGGCTGTAATTATACAAATTCTGATTTAATCCCTGTACATGCAAATACATATAATCAAAGCTTGTCAGGAAGAGTTTTTGCTTCTAGTGGTCCGGTCTGTAATCTTCCGAGAAAAGCACGGACTGCTTTGATACCTGTTAACTCTATAAACTGCGTATGGTACCTAGATTATAGTGGATGTGAATTTCATGTTCTTTTAGCGCTGCTAGAATCTAAAGTAATTCCTTATGGTGATCTTTATCAAGCTTTGATTAAACATGTTGCTGAGAGATCTAAGCGACGCTTAACTCTTGATAAGGTAAAAGTTTGTATTACAGAAATTGTTTCCACAAAAAATTGGGAAGCGATGTATAACCTTATAGATACTGGTCGATCTACAAAATCAGCAGAAGAATTTTTATACTTCAGTATAATACTGGCACTTCATGATTTATTTGAAGTTCGTTATAATACCGATTATTTATATCAAAACATAGCGTTGTTGGAAGTACCGGAGGTCATAGAAAAATTATGGAATAGCGAACAGCCACACTCTGAAATCGCCAAACGCCTTCATGAAATCATCAATTCAACATTAAAAAATAAACTTAAGCGACCTTATGTTAAAGAGTGGATTTCGGCAATAAATCACGGCCGCACAAGATCGCGCATTTTATTTAAAAAAGACATCCCCCAAATAAATAGAAGTTGGAACTATATATTTTACTTGGATCTACTCATCAGTGTTTGTACATTGTTTCAATGTGATTATTTAAAGTTTCTGAAAAATGCTGATAAGACATATCCAAAACATATTCTTAAAACTATAAACGCCAAATTCTTTTTCAATGCGTTGGATAGTGCGGTGAGTCCTCATGGAATGGATTTAAGCTTAGGTATCCCCCTTCATGATGGATGGTGTTTTCCGGGTACTGAAAACCAGGCATTGAAGGTTAAAGCATTGATGGAGAAAGCAAGTAAGATGTACACAGGAAGAGTTATCCCTGTGGATATGGAACAAGTGACAATAGATGAAGTTTGATATTTTTTTAGTTAAATATATCGAAAATCCGACCTGAAGTTCATAAGCAATTAAGGACGCCTTAATAGAGGATGATTGTTTTATATTCAAAGTACTGTTTATGAGGTGTTTAAGGCATCTTTTTAAGCTATAAAATGTAACAGCGTAATATTCAATAGGACAGAGCCTTCGCCGCAGGCAAGGAAGGCTGGTTCCTAATCTTCTGATCTCTTTATTTTAATACTCTTTTTTTTTAAACATTCTTTTTATTAGCTCCCCCTTACTTTTTTTAACCAAATCTCGATCACTTCTCATTTAACTAAAAAAATAATTCTCGGTGTCATTAGAAATTTCTTCAGATACGAATTTTACAAGAATTAAATGTTAATATTGAATATTTTACTAGCTCCTCGAAAGTTGAGTTCTTGCTTAAGTCTGAAACCTAAACGATTGCGTAAAAGTTCAATTAACTATTTTTTCTGTTCTTTAACTAGCTAAGGGAATAAAACCGCAATTACGCGACCCAATACGATTTGGCTCTAAGTTCATCTAAAATGATGGTTTTAAATTTTACTTAGGGTGGAGGGATAAATAAATCCTGAAAAAAAATGATGTATAAAGTCCTAAAGACTAGAAGGGGGTGGACTCCAAAAGAAATCCGTTAATGTACTCACTCTCATGGGGCTCAATTTTGGGGTCCGATTTATATATAATAAAAATCGGATAGAAAACCTCGATTCCGTTATTTTTTTGTAGCAGTTTTAGCGAATGTAAAACGTTACTTCATTGTGCGCAATCACGATTTCGTTTTGGTAGAGAACAAACTATAAAACGGAGAAAGTGAAGATGAAGAAAAGAGTGACAATATCAAGTGATAAATACATACATAGACAAATAAAGATCATTGCCGCGGAGCAAGAAATTAGTATTCAGGATGCAACTGATGCGGTATTGATTTTGGGTGTGGATGGATTTAGAGCTAAATATCAAACACGCAAAAACTTAATAGACCAGAGGCAATTAAGTGATTTGCCGATTATTGAAGAAATTACTTTAAGATCGATGAATTAAGCTTTTATGATTGAGAACAAATGTATAAAGGAGAAGAAGATGAGAAGACTATACGCCCTTATACCTGACGACTTATATTGTAAGATTAATCGCTTGAGAATTGAAAGGAACCAAAGTTTGAAATCTATCACCGCTGAAGCAGTGGAGAAATTCCTTAAGGAAGAAAAGAAAAAGGAACTTAACCTGCGAGAAGTTATTGGACGTGATTAAAAAAAATGAGAGAAGCTCAATGTGGCTTCTCTCTTTTAATACAATAGATGTGTAAGAATATTGTTTTTATATGAATGATACGAATAAGGGCTCATGAAGCATCAACAAAACGATACTAACCTTCTTCTGTATATGATTAAGTTATTGTTTACCTAAAATACTTGGATTTCTATCCCCAGCCAATCGTTGCGGCCTTATGCCATTTTGCACTATCATATTAACCATATAATGAATTGAGCATAACCAAGCATAAATAAAATAAGTTAAAATTGAAGAGATGACATAAGCCCAAGTATAAGTAAAATATTTACTTTCTATAGCGGTGATTTTAGCATTGTATTCATCAATTAACCGTTCGTTATAATTAACTGCGTTGCCTAAACTTTTTTCATAATATTCAAGTTTGGTTATAGCTTCTTTTTGTCTCGTAACATGTGGTCTACTTTTGATTTTAAATGTAGACCGATATTTCATTAATTTCTTAAGTTCTATTTCTTCATTATCAATTATTTTTTGTGTTTCTGCGATCTTCTTTTCTAAATTGGCAGTATCTTTCATCATGTAAATGGTATCCTCCTGATACCTTTTAAAGTCTAAATCATATTCTTCTTCTGATTCATAATCGTTTCTTAAAGGCATAACCAAATCAGGTCTGTCTTCTGCAAAGAAAGGCTTTGCATGATCCTTAATATATGATTTTTCTTGATCATACATTTTATAAAGGTAATAACCACCATACCCCATAGATACTACGAACATTAACAACAAAAGCCATTTTGAGATGTTAACTATTCTAAAGTTGATACTTTGTGCGATGTCCATATTATATATCCTCAGATTTAGCTTTGATATTTTTAAGAAAATTGTACCCTAGCTTTATCTCGTAGTCGGTGATAGTCTCTAATTTTAAATCAAAAGGTTCTGGTTTATACCTGGTTAATTTATTGTACCACTCTCTAAGATACTTTAATTCATTTTTAGTATCAGTTATGGATTGAGTAAGCTTATGACTTTTAAGTAGAATCTCATCTTTCTTTTTGAGTTCTTCTTTTAAATTTATACTTTGAATTCTACAGTATTTATCTATAGCCTTATCGTAAGTATCTTGATAAATTTTAAGTTCATACTCCTTGGGCATATCTCTTCTGTATAATAAATGAGGTCCAATTCTTACGAAAGTAGTAGATATATCTCTAAGAGTTCCAGTATATTTAAAACGATAGTTACGTATTTCTACTTTATCGCCTTCTTTAAGCATTTTGTTGATTTTTATAAACTCTTTTTTAAAATCATCTTGAGCATTTTTTACTGCTTCAATACGTGCTAATTCCTTCATTGCCTTAAGATCTTTATAATCTTGAACAAGTTGGTTATATTTCTTAGTGTGAGTACTGCCTTCTTTTCGAATTGTTTCGATCCAGTGTTTTTGATCGTCTTTTATTTTTAAAAGATTTACATAAGTATTTCGAATAAGGTTTATTTCCTCATGGCTTATCCCTTTTAATTTTGTTGATGTATAAAAAACTTGCTTTGCTGATATACAAGAGTAATCAATGTATAGAGAGTCCCAGAAATCGTCTGATTCTTTTTTATTAAAAGCTGTTAATGAGTTACGAAGTGCGAGCTGTTCGTTAGCTCCAGTAGATAAAAATTGAATTTTAGCCTTGGTATTTTCGAGTGTTAATTTAGTTATACGTTCTTCATTTTTACGTTTGACTTCAATTAGATGTTGAGTATGTCTTTTTTCGACATTAGTGATGAGTTCTTTTTGATTATTAACAACTTCCATAATTATCTGGTTATTCTCATCTAACTTTAGTAAATTTTGAATATCAAACTTTGAAACATCTACTGGCAAGGAAGCCATTTTATATTTCTCTGTCTGATTTTCTCTATATTCAGATTCTATAGGAGTTAGATAGTTTGTTAAATCATTAATTTTTTCAATCTGTTTTAGATATTCAGATTTTCCATAGTACTTAGTTAGTATCATTAAAGAGCTATTAGTGATGTTTTCAAAAACCTCGAGTTTGCCATCTTTGTTAAAAGCGAAAAAGATACTATAAATTGATGGGTCTTTAGTACTGACCATTTTTACAATAGTGTACTGAGCATCTGAATGAGTTGAAAAGTGATTAATCATCTCATCAAATCTCATGAACGTACTAGTTTTACTTTCAATCTTTTTCATGATATTTGTAATGTCAATATCACGAATATCTTCAACTACAGCATTAACTCTTTGTTCAGTATCAACTACTTTTTGTTTAGCAGTTAATTCCTTTTCAGAGCTACATGATACAGTAATAATAGATGAAGTTATGGCTATGAAAAATATATTAATTAATTTTGTCATTAGATAATCCTAAATTTTTTGTTACGTGTTCCTAGAAGAGTAGGAATGTTTTCATTTAATAAGTCACATAGTAAGTGAATGGAACCACGATTTTCTGTGGATACATTTCACCTGTATTATTAAGCTGAAACTTGGAGGGATGAACTACTTTTTGAGGAAGTTAATCTGTTTTTGCAGGTCTATATTGGCTTCTGTTTCAGCTAGAGCAGCTGAGCATTGTTTGCAGCGCTTGATATGTTTTTTAAGGAAGAACTTGTTCCAAAGAAATTTACCTGAAGCTAGGTCTTCGAGTTCTTTATATGTGATGTGTCTCATAGTTCATTCTCCTTTAGAGATTGTACTATCTGCTGAACCTTTTTGAGAGTGCGATGTTTAGCGAGGTAAACAGCATCTACTGAGATTGATAATGTTTTAGCGATATATTTTGCTTCAAAGCCTTTAACAACGCTCATCTCAAAGATTTGGTACGCTTCTTCACTAACCTGAACTCTGACTTGTTCAATGGCTTCATTTAAAACCATCTCTTGCCATGCAGATTCCCATCTATTTTCTAAATCATTTGCAGAAGAAATAAGAGAGTCTTTGTGATCTTGATAATCTTCGCCGATCGGAGGGCGCCTTCGCATAATATCAAATGCCCGTCGATCAATAATAGTTTTAAAATAGTTTCGGAATTTGCCTCTGCTCTTATCAAAAATGAATTTTTCCTTGGATTTGAAAAGACTAAGTAGGGTGTCCTGTATAAGATCATCAATCTCTTTACTTGATAAACCTCTATCTTGACCACGCATAATAATTAGAGGGCGGTAGTCTTGGTCAAATTGTTCCCAAGAAATTTCATCTCCTTTAAGGACTTTGGCTATTAATGAATGACGGGTTGTGAACGACATGATATCTCCTTGTGTTTTTAACCCATCTCGGAGATTTTTTTAAAATCTTGCAAAGTTTTAAGAAAAAAGTTCATTTTTTTTCTAAAAGCATCGGAGCAATATATTTTTCAGTTCGGTATTTCAATATCTCACCTGCTTTACAGTATTTCGAATAAACTGTGAATGTAGTATGCCCCTCTTTGGTATTTACAGGGAGCTCTACCTGCCAACCTAAATTCAAGAATTCTCGTTGAGTAATCATTTCTTGTCGGAGTTGGGGATTAATACTTCCACCGCCACCCCATCGGTCTGTTACAAGTAAATAGACAGTTCCTTCATTTTTTACTTGAAAATTAGATATGCCTCTATGAGCCATGTTTTGAGTAAATGACCAGCCATTAAATCCATTAGGTATATCCTTCCAATGCTGGTTGGTACGATTAGTAAAGATTTGTGAGTCACTGTCAAAAGGCATCCATTTACTAAGCTGATCAATATCCTTAGATTGAGCTGCAATATCTTTATTTACATAATTTGTTTTCTTTTTAAGTGTTTGCTGCCTAGCTTTGTTAATAGGTCGATTCAAGCCCTGAGTTCTGGAGGCCTTATTATCATTTCCTATTTTAATTTCAGCAGGGTTGTCTGTCTTTGTAACTCTATTTCTAAATGTAGTTGGTTTGTTTTGAACTGGAGGTTCTTCTTCGCTCAATACAGGATCTTTTCTTACTTCTTTAGTTTTTTTATTGGTAGGTGGGAGCTCAGTTATGCTTTCAGTTTCTGTAGTTATACCTACTTTAGAGACTCTGTTTACAGCGTCAGGAGATTGTTTTTGAGGTGGGGCTGGTTTATCCGAGAATAGTATAAATAACAGAGGTATGACGATGGCAACGATTAGAGATGAGATGAGCAATTTAGTTTTGTTGCTTGAAAGTGCTTTTGTGTTTTCAGTATAATCCTGTAAACAATTGACTTGTGCATAGAGGTCATCTCGAAGTAATTCTAAATCTAATATAAGTTCACTGCAATTCCGGTATCTGTTCTCTGGGTTTTTCTCCATCATTTTTAAAATGACACTATTCAAAGAATGACTTATCTCCTCATAACGTTTATTTGGTGGTATTAACCTTTCCTGTATATGTTTTAGCATAACTTGAACAGGCGAACATTCCTCACTCGAGAAAGGAGTGAAACCAGTAAGTATATGATAGAATGATGCACCTAGAGAGTAAATATCGGATTGCTTAGATACATTTTTTGCATTCATCGCTTGTTCTGGCGCAATATAATGCGGTGAACCTAAAGCTGTATTTGTGACAGTTAAGCCACTGGAGACTGAACTTTGATTTTGAAATTTGACAATTCCAAAATCAGTAAGTACAGGATCGCCAAAATCATTAATCAAAATGTTTTCAGGTTTAATATCTCGATGAATTATGCCTTTGTCATGAGCAAAACAAAGTCCAAGCGTAATTTGATAAATAAGTTCCACGGCCTTCTCAGGATGAAGTTTTCCTCCATGATTTTTCATTAAATCAGTTAAAGTCCCTGTAGAGGCATACTCAAATACTATATAATCCATACCACTCTCATTACCAAAATCGAGCATTTTGACTATGTTGCGATGCCGAAGCTTGAATAGTGCTTTGATCTCCTGATCAATACGCTGGCTTGTATCGTCTAGGTCAACATGAAAAGTTTTTACCGCAACATTAGTGTTTGAATCTAAGTCTACAGCAAGATAGACTTCTCCCATTCCACCTCTGCCTAAAAGTTTTTCAATTCGGTATTTATCAATGTAATCAATCATACATTAAGTTACCTTATTAAGGTGAGATTCAAATATCATATTATTCATAAAAAGCTTCAGAATGATAATTACTTCATATAAAAATTAAAAATGTTCAATAAAAAGAAGAGTGGAGAGAATAAATCATCCATACTTCTTATAAAAGCTACTCTCGTAACTTTCGGCTTTTTATAAACGAGGAGACGGTGCCGGGGTGAACTTCTAGCAAACGACTCATTGAGTTTATTGAGATCCCTTTGTTCAGGTAATCTTTGATAATGGACTCTTTGCCATCGAGCACGGATTTGGACGTGGAGCCTTTTGGGCGACCAAGTACGACACCTTGTTCGCGGCGGTACTTTAAACTTTCTTTAATACGCACACTCAACATTGTCCGCTCTAACTCAGAAATCATTGAGAAGACCCAAATCAAGACCTTAGACGACATGTCATGATCACCATTGATATCAATATTTTCTTTGACCAGAATAATACGGACTTTACGATCGATAAGACTTTGGATCAATTGAATAACTGAAATAGTTGAACGACCTAAGCGACTTAGCTCAGCAGCAATAATAGTATCTCCAGAAACTAGCTTATCATTCAGTTCCTTGAGCTTTCTCTCGTCTACAGCCTTTTTACCACTGATCGTTTCGGATAGGATAGAATCAATAGTTAGTCCTTTAGCTTCAGCGAATCTTCTGATCTCTAGTTCTTGAGCATTTATACTTTCAATTTGTTTGAGAGTCGATCTTCTTAAATAAGCATAGACCATTTTATATACCTCATTTTTTTGATTGTGAACGAAAACCCCTATGCGAATTAATGTGGACAGTAGTATCCATATTAAGAGGGGGTTTTCGTTGATGATTATGAATAATAAAAACAGTAGTTTTATATGGATGGAGAAGCTTTTACTTCTTCCGTTTATTCCTCCGAATACTCTTTACAGCTTCATACGCCACCTCAATAACTATCACGACGACACGAACAACTACTTCCTGCTTGCTCTTCGGAATTTTCCACTTCATTAAAAGAGATGCGGTGGATTCGAAAAGTAATCGCCAGCTAAGCCTGATATGAGCTGATTATCTTCTGGTGTGATTACGCCTTCGAACTCCAACATATTTAATTCATTGAATTGATCTAGCATATAACGAACTATTTCTTCTTCGGATATAAAAATCTTACCATCCTGACTATCGCAGTCACAAGTGGAGAACATGACAAATTGTTGGCTTAGGGTATGGAAGTTTAGCAGGAAGAAGAAGCTGTTGAATTCAACTTTTAATTTAGCCATGAAATCACGTACATCCTGAACCTCACATAACTCACGCGGATCGTTGTCGTAGCCTGAGACTGTTAATTCCACTTTATTCATAAAACGCTTAGCGTGATTATAAGTCATATCTTTAAAGAGCTTAATGATTCGTCTAGTTGATGATGACTCAATTTCGGTACGGCTTATACAAACAATAAAAAATTCATTCGGATTATTCTTTTTCATTAGATATACCTTTTACTTATTTGGACAAAAAAAGGGCATCACATAAGTGACACCCTTGGTGGTTAGATCATCGAGAGAGGTTATTTAACTTGAAGAGTAGATGGATCGATTTTAACACCAGTTAGTTTCTCGATCTCTAATAACTTTAAGTTTACGGTGTAAGCCCTGATTTTATCTTTTACATCCAGTAAATTATTTAAAAGCTCATCAAACATTTTTCCTTCTTCATCACCATATTGGGACCAGAAGAATTCTGAAGAAATTAGCTTTTTACCATCATTATCAAGGTAGCGCAAAATCGTGCATACATTCTTACATCGCTGATGAGTTTGCGTCTCGGTGTACTTCTTTTCTTCAGTCTGAGTTACAACTACGTCTTCATTCACTGAGATTTCATTTTGCTCTTCATTTACTTTCTCTGTGTTTGCTTTAGCCATGGTGCTGTTCCTTTTTTATTTTTGTTATGGTGATTTTATTTTTTGTGACCTTTAAGCTGTATTCATCTCCCACTGTGAATCCCGATTCAGAAAGATATTTTCCACTGAAGTTTATTCGCGGTGTGGAGTAATGCCCAAGACCGGGCTGAGATACGACCTTGAGTCGTTTAGTTATACTCATGCTGGCATTCCAATAGTTATTGATATTACCAGTGAATATATATAGACGAATATGTGCCTTTTAAGGTAGCGATTATCTATCCTGATATGCCCTGAATTTCCCCGGAGGTAACTCTTCTGCGTAAGGAACAAATCCATAGTAATTAGAGATTGTTCTTCATTGGCCAAATCGAAATTAATTATAATGATTTGGTAAGCCGAAATTTTTTACTCCCTGCTTTTTTGGAATTTCTAACAAAGGACTTAGGCCTAATGAGTTTTCACTTGATGCGTTGAGCACAAAACACCATTTACTCCCTACGTTTTTAAAATCTCTAACAAAGAGCACTGCGAAGTTAGCGATGATCGGTAGTGAACCTTACGGATCATTCCTCATTCAACTCTTGCAGTAATTCTGTCCCCCTCAGTAAAATTACTCGATATATTTTGAAGATCATTGGACCAAAAAATGAATCCTCGTTAAAAAAATCGTTGGTGATTTGAACTGAAGTTTCGGGAACCTATTCAATAACAGATGCAGCTTTTTTGAGCTTGAGAATCCAGTAGGAGATTACTTATGGATACCGACAAAAACAATAAAAAAACCACCGATGACACTCATGAAATGAGTAAGGCCGATGACGCTAGAATAACTAGTGACTCTACTCAATGTACCGAAATAACCACTCTATGTGATATAGATCAAGTTTCTGAAAAGAGTGATGATCAGTCTATAGCAAAGATGCTTGGGACATGGAGTCCAGGTCAATTGATCTACCCGACAAAGAAAAGTCAGGGACGTAAGAGAAAGGTTTAGTCATGAGTGTGGGAAGACCTAAAAAAGCTTCGCTCTATAAACCGCGCCAAACGTGGTTTTGTAAGTTTTATAATGTTGATAATATCAGATGTAATAAATCATTAAAAACTAAAGATCAGAGTGAAGCTGAGTATCGTCGAAACCAATTGGATCGTTTAACTAAAGCGAAACTTCATATAAATGATTCAAGTAATAAAGAATTAGATCCAGTCGTATATGAACTGTATTACGGAGAGAAGCGACCGTATACAGTTCCTGATAAGATCCATGATTATGCGAAGCAAGCAAAGGAAGAAGGCGATTGTGCATTCATCGCTGGACTACTAGAACATAATGCTTATCTCGAAGCTGAAGTTACTAGGTTAAAACATATTGAAGTTGAATATGAATCTTTGAAAAAAGCCACCTTAGCCAAGATCGCATCGGCAAAAGTTGTATCTATGGATATAGCCATCAATGATTTTGATAAGTATATCCGAGATAAAGTTACAGCCCATAGTGCTAAAGGTTATTTGCGCTACGCTAGAAAAATACAGGTAATGTACCCTACGAAAAATGTGGGAGATTACAACTGGGACGATATTGATGATTTCATTGAAGTGGATGCAAAGCTAGTTCAAAAAGGCAAATCACTAAATAACCGAAAAGTAAAAGTTCGTGCTTTATTATCTCGATTTTTTTCTTGGGCAGCCAAGAAGTATAGAATACCGAATCCGGTTAAAGATTTGGAGAAATACAGCAAAGATCAACTCGATATAATTTGGTATGATGTACCACAAGTAGAACGTGTCTTAAACTCTTGTGATTCTTATTGGGCAGGGATTTTAGCAACTATGGCCTATACGGGAATTGGTCCCAAAGAGTTGTCAGGAATTACTAGGAGTGATTTTGAAGAAATCCACGGTGAGTATTTTTTGTTTATTGAAGCTAATCAACATCGAGGGACAAAACGAGATAATCGTAAACGCTCCGTCAATGTAGATAAACAATATCTGTTACCACGTATCCTGAAGTTCATTGATGACAACCATGCGGGCGACGAGATATTATTTGCCTTACCAAGTGATTATAAAATCACAAGAGATATAAATATTACTCATCATGAGAAATGGGTGCCTGATGAAATAGGACGTAATGCGAATCGTGATATTTTAGCAGCTCATGGAATGAAAGTAAAAAACTTGCGAAATACTATGGGCTCACTTATGCTGCGCTCAGGTTATACAGTAGAAGAAGTTGCGGTTGTATTGGGCAATAGCCCTGAAGTCGTTAGAGCTCACTACGCAAGATTGTTATCAAATGAAGTAAAGGTTCAACTTAAGGAAGTTAAAAAGTCAGAAGTCATTAGGGCAAAAAAGAAGCCCTCAGATACTTAATTCTGGTCAACGTTTGGCAATTCTGGTCAGTCTATTCTGGTCAACGTTTTAAACGAGGCAAAGAAAAAGCCCTAACAACTTGCGTAAGTCGTTAGGGCTTAGTGTAGTACCGAAGGTGGGACTTGAACCCACACGACCGAAGCCGGGGGATTTTGAATCCCCTGCGTCTGCCAATTCCGCCACTTCGGCAAGTGATTAGCGAAAGGACAATACTTATTTTCATGGGGCTTTCAAGTTGGATTTGGTAAAAACTAGCGTGCTAGTTTTTTGATCGCTGCGCTCGTTTAGGGAACGCCAAACTAGTTGGCTGAGTTGACGCACTAAAGTGCTGAGTTTACGGACTGAGTCCTAAGTTATCGTTTGCACATTTAGACAAATAGTTTAACCATGGATTGAATAGACAGGTTGCGCTGACGCTTGGGTGGCGGCAACAAGTTGCCTTGGATTGCGCCTTCGGCTTGGGTTACAGGACACAGGTTTCAGGGGGAAGGGCATTATCCACAGTGTCTTGTCCTAATATAGGTTGTCACCTAAAATAGGAAGAACCCATGAAAGATACAATAAGATATAGTGAATCATTTAAACAAAAAGTGGTAAACGAAATCTCCAAAGGTAAGTTTATAAGCTGTGGAGAAGCGAGCCAAGCGTATGGGATATCAGGCTCTTGTACAGTAAGAGCCTGGGTCAAAAAGTATGGTAGAACAGACTTGTTACCAAAGGTGATTGAAGTGGAATCAGAAAATGATATTGATGAGATTAAAGCTCTTAAAAAGCATATTGCTGAGTTAGAGAAAACAGTAACTGAACTAGCTATAAGTGATGTTATGAATAAAGCTTACTTTGATATAGCGTGTGATAAGTTCGGTGTTTCAGATAAAGTCGCATTCAAAAAAAAAGTCGATGCGAAGCTGTCTGGAGAGTCAGAGTAGTGAACAAATCATTCACTGTTATGCAACTCTGTGAGTATTTAAAAATGAGTCGACAAAACTTCTATAAACATAGATCTATTAGTACTAAAAAAGCCTCTTCGCACTTATCTGTAAAAGATCATAGAGTCTGACGAGTTTTTAGATTAGGCAAATCAAAGATTTTGAGTATGAGATATTCTTCATCTCGGTAACCATATGCCTGCTTGTACAGCGATCTATTATAAATCTTCATATGCTGACGTATTTTGTTTCAAAAGCTAAATCCCGCTGCATGCTGCGATGTTTTGCATAGAATAGTCAGACTTACTACAGTCAGCTTTTCAAACCAATATGCAATGCATTTCAACGAAACTAAATCTTTGATACGATAAATCTTCTCAATGCTTCTTTTAAAGCGTATGTAATACCCAGTTCTGAAAACAAGGTGCAGCATTGTTTTATTTCAGCTTGAGCGGTTTCTTCAAGGTCTTCATTGTTTCTGTTAAACTTCCATCGCAGACCTTTGATTTCACCCTTGTCTTCATCTTCCAGTTCTCTGGAAATTCTTCTTCGAACTTTATTTAGCCTATCATTCATAAGTTTGATGACATGAAAGTGATCATAAACAATTATAGCATGAGGCAAATTAGCCTTAATCCATGCTGTAAAAGATGGAGCTAGATCCACAGCGACAAACTCAATATTCGCTTTACTGGATTTCAGTTTTTTCATAAAACCATCTAGGCACTCCCCCTTTTTTCCTTTGCCTACAAATAAAGTCGCCCCGCTTTTTAGATCTCGCACAATTGTCAAATAGCCTTTGTCGCCAATTCGTTTTCCCATATGGATTTCATCGATGCCAATAGAACTAATATGTTTCAAAGAGATTTTACTGTACTTCTTACTTAAATATGTTTTTTCAACAGCTTTAATTGTATGCCAGTTTAGCTTGAAATAGTTAGTGCGTGACCGAAAACCCAGTGTTTATGAGTTTGTTGATGATTTTAAGTTAATATAAAAATTCAAAATATGGTTATACGTGTCGTGCAGTCATAGTATTATCATTTTTTTAAGGCCTAGGCGTCAGAACAAAGGCTTTTTTTCTATTTATTCACTAAGTCAAGGCAGGAGAAAGTACGCCGTGAATGGCGTTTTTATTATTATGAAGAGCTTTAAGCGCTTTTTCTTTTTCTACGTAGGACTTTGATTTCTCTGGCCATGATGATAGCACCAAGATGATGGATATTACTGGCACTTATCGCCATAGCGGCATAACGTTCGAAATTAGGAGTACCCTTATCAGGGCATCGGTCAAAACCATGACTTTCAAGAGCGTTAATAGCTGATTCAACTGCGGGGTGTTGTTTGCGAGCGACGACAAAGGCCTCCTTACTTTCACGCTCTTGAGCAGCTTTATTTCGGCGACCTTTTACAGGGAGGTGAGCTCTTACCTCTAATGCTTCAATGCGGGAGTGATTATTTTGACCATCCTTATCTACCTTTGAATAAAAACCCTTATCAAAACTCATCGATGTCAGCCCAGGGTACAGCTCCTTACTTTTACGAACCATTTCAACCGCCACGTCTTTATCCTGCTCGCCCTTCATGATCCTATGGTCGAGAATAAAGCCAAACTGATCTTCAACTACACATACCTTCACGCCAAGTTCCTGACGAATCCCAGCTTTTCCTTTGCATATCCATTCTGTGTGAGGTTCAAAAATCGAATACACCTTTTCATCGGGTGAAATAGTCTCTCCATTAAGAACTCTACGACTTATTTGCTTAATGAATAAGTCCGTGTAATCCATGTTTAACTGAAGCTTGGGACACTCTTCATCTAAAGAATTCTGGAGAGTTCTTGCTTTGAGTAAATGAGCTCGAGCCACACTAAGGTAATCCTTAATTATCTCCTCTATTTCTAAGCGACGTTTTTCCTTTCGCTCTTCTTTCTTCGAGTTAGAGTGACGCATCTTGCTCAGTTTATTATAAAGGCTATGGAATTTCTTTTGCTGGCTTTTTACTTCACGCCAGCCAGTGATTTTCAAAGATGAAGCCAATTTGCCTCCGATGCTCAATACTTTGCGTACAGAATCTTTTAATAGATTCAAATCAGTGGGGAAATGAACATTCGTTTCAAAAACAAAAGAATCGCAACGACTATGTAATTCTCGTTCTTCTGGGAAAAGTAATTCATGGCTGAAAGCAACTACGAGTTTACTAATTTTATTGGCAATTTTTTTTGTAAAAAGGCTAACGTTATCGTGTATTGTTTGGCGTCCTGTAACTATGTCGACATCACAAAAAAGATCAACTCCACAGATCTCCCGAATTTTGTGATGATAATCATAGCAACTTTTGAGCTTGTCATAATCCCAATTACAGCTCAAACGCAAAGTGCCTAAAACAAAAATAACCCAGAGATCCATTCCTTTACGTCCATCATTCCAGGATGTTCCTTTAGGAACTAATTCAGACAAAACATCTTGGATTTCTTTGAGTAAAACTTTGTTTCGATAAATTTCTTGTAAACCACGAAGAGTTTTGGTTATTTCATCACGGCAGTATGTGTCGAGTCTCACTTGTTCAATTGGCGTGACTCCGAGAAGTGGGTTTTCTCCTAATTCTGCTTGTGTACTTGTAAAATTACGCATGCTATATGACACCTTGGATTCTTTTATTTTATCTGTATCCTATTGGATAAATAGTAGTTTATGATGAAGTACTATACATTTAAACAAAAGTTTTATAGGGTACTTTAATACTGTTTTCTAGAAAAACTCACAACTTATTTTCCTTATAAATTATTATACTTAAAAGACTTAGGTTCATTTCGG